>CAIWMU010000095.1 GCA_903913865.1 uncultured Verrucomicrobia subdivision 3 bacterium | reverse complement strand
GAAGTGACGAGAGGGTAAGCCAGGAGATCTGCTGCTGCGGCGCGGCGAGCGATCGACGGCAACCGAGGGTTCAAGCCGGACCAACCGGTGAGACCTGCAGGGCCGGGGCAGAAGTCGGAGTCTCCCGTAGTAGAGATGATGATCAGGCCTCGGAATATTTAGACTGTGTCCAACAAATATGTAGCTTAATTTTGGCGATGTGTAAAACTTTGCACATGAGAGCCATTCCAGTTCCGGTGCGCGTGCGGATCATCAGACTTTACAGCGAAGGCAGGACAACGGTCGAGATTGCCGCCAGCCTTGGCTACTGCGTGGCCGCCGTAAGGCGGGTGCGACAGCAATATGAAGCACGCGGCACACTGGAGCCGCAGACCCACCGATGTGGCCGAAAATCCCAGCTGACCGAAACGCGCAAGAAGCGCCTGATCCAACTATTGGAGCAGCGGCCCGACGCCACGCTCGCGGAACTGGGCGCCGAGATGCATCGGCCGAAGTCCACCATTGACCTCTGGCTAACGAAGCTTGGGTGGAGTCCAAAAAAGAACGATGCACGCCTCCGAGCAGTCACCGCCAGACGTCGTGGAGCAAAGAAAGCAGCGGCCCAGCCGACTGGCGGATGTATCGGCCGACAAGCTGGTGTTCATCGATGAGAGCGGGGCCAATACGAAGATGACCCGTCTTTACGGGCGTATCCCCATAGGCAAGCGGCTGGTCTGCCGTGTGCCCCACGGTCATTATCAGACAACAACGATGATCGCCGCCGTGCGGCTGAGGGGACCTCAGGCACCGTGGTTGTTTGGCGGGGCGATGGATGGTGAGTTGTTTCCGGCCTGGGTGAAGCAGGGACTGGGACCCTGGCTTCAAGGGGGTGGTGTCGTCGTCATGGATAATCTGACCACGCACAAGGTGGCGGGGGTGCGGGAGGCCATCGAGGCGCGAGGGGCGCGGCTGGAGTATCTGCCGCCGTATTCACCGGACTTCAATCCAATTGAGCCCATGTGGAGCAAGGTCAAGCAGGGTCTGAAAAGCCGGGAGCCCCGGAATGCCCGCCAACTGGACAAGGCAACCAGGGCCGCTTTCGCCACCGTTACACCAAAGGACTGCGAGGGATTCTTTTTATATGCCGGATACGCTACATGTTAATGGGAAACGCTCTGGTGGTGCTTCCCGCTAATAACTGAAAGTAACTGCAGGTCAGCGATGGCTTGTGGAGAGCAACTGGAAGTGAACGGATAGTCCGTAGAAAAGACGCCAAAGCAGATGGTTTGAGTGGCAAAATGGAAAACACACGATGTATATAGCATCAAAAATATTGATATGAAAATCCTCGTCACCGGCGGCGCCGGTTTTATCGGCAGCCACATCGTTGAACATTTCCAAGGCCAGGCCGAGGTGCGCGTGCTGGACAACTTACGCTCCGGCTTCAAACACAACCTCGCTGGATTCCAACACGAGTTCATCGAGGCATCCATCCTAGATCGAGCGGCGGTGCGCCAAGCCATGCAAGGCGTTGATTATGTTTTCCATCTCGCGGCGATGATCAGCGTGCCCGAATCCATGGCCAAGCCGGTCGAGTGCAACGAACTGAACACCATTGGTACGCTCATCGTGCTGGAGGAAGCGGCCAAGGCGGGCGTCAAAAAACTTGTCTTGAGCAGTTCGGCGGCGATTTACGGCGACAACCCGAGGGTGCCGAAAGTCGAGACCATGGTGCCCGAACCGAAAAGCCCTTATGCCATCACCAAGCTCGACGGGGAGTATTATTGCAAGCTGTTCGCGGACGAAAGGCGGTTGCCGACCGCCTGCCTGCGTTACTTCAACGTCTTTGGCCCGCGCCAGGATCCCAAGAGCCAGTATGCCGCCGCCGTGCCCATCTTCATTGACCGTGCGGTCAAGAACCTGCCGATCACGATATACGGCGACGGCGAGCAGACGCGGGATTTTATCTTTGTGAAGGACATCGCCGCCGCCAACGCCTATTTCGCCACGCAATCCCAAGCCACGGGTGTTTTCAACGTGGCCTACGGCAAGAAAATCACCATCAACGATCTCTGCACGACGATTTGCCGGCTGACCGGCTCGAAATCGGAAATCAAACACGCCACGGAACGGGCGGGCGATGTGAAGCATTCCATGGCCGCGATTGACCGCTTGCGGGCTGCGGGTTTTGCGCCGGTATCGGATTTTCATACCGGGCTGCTGGCGACGATCAACGCGATTTGAAGCCAAAGTGTATGAGATCATCCTTCCCTCCTAACCTCTGAGTAAGAATGACAATTAAATCTGACGACAGTTTCGCGGTAACAGACGGATTGAACAGGGCGCTTGAACTACTCGTGTCGCGACGTGGAGATGCTGCACAGCTGCCGCACACTCTTCCCGAGTCTGGGTTGGGGGAGATGCAAACGCTGGACATTCTTTCGCGGCACGTTCTCGACCAAGCCGCCCAACTCGGTGCAGCGAGTTCGCTGGCTCATATGGATCCTCCAACGCCGTGGATCACCTGGGCGATGACGCTTTGGAATGCCAGTCTCAACCAGAACATCCTTCATGAGATGACCTCACCATTCGCTACTCAGGCGGAGACACTGGTCGTCAACTGGCTCGCACCGTATTTTGGTATGCAGGGCGGGCACTTTTGCGCAGGTTCAACAATCGGAAATCTGACAGGACTCTTGGTTGCGCGTGACACCGTTGGAGTGAATACGGTCATTGCCTCTCAGGCGGCACACCTGAGTATTGCGAAAGCTTGTCGTATCCTGGGGCTTAAACTGGTGGTGCTTCCGGTTGACGAGCGGGGACGTCTGGATCGCGAGCAACTCCCCAACCTCGATGACGCGTGCCTCGTGCTGACTGCGGGAACCACAGCCACCGGTTCCATCGATCCGTTGGATCTAGTGGGCGCGGCGAAGTGGACGCACGTTGATGCGGCCTGGGCTGGTCCGCTCCGTCTTAGCCCCGCCCACTCCGCGAAACTCGATGGGATTGAAAAGGCTGATTCGGTGGCCGTATCCGCCCACAAATGGCTCTTCCAGCCCAAAGACTCAGCGCTGGTGATGTTCCGCGACCTCGCGGCGGCGAATGCGGCGATTAGTTTCGACGGCGGCTATCTTGCCAAGCCTAACGTCGGGGTTCAGGGTTCCCGGTCGGCCGCGGCTATTGTTTTGCTGGCAACGTTGCTCGCCTGGGGGCGCGAGGGCGTGGCGCAACGGCTCGACCACCTCATGCGGGTTGCTGACTCGCTGGCGGATGCGCTCGAGAAGAGCGACCGCTTCGAATTATGGGGCAGACCGGAGACTGCGATCAACGTGTTCCGCCCGCTGGGCTCAACCGCTGCTGCGTTCGTTCAGGCGCTGCCTGCGGGCATGCTCTCTACTTGTGTGCTGGATGGTGAGATCTGGGCGCGTGCGGTAGCTGCCAACCCTTCGGTGGATGTCAATCTCGTGGTGGAGAGCATCTTGGCTACGAACTGCGAAGACCCCTCTCAGCGCGTTTAAGGTAGCGCCAGTATATCGACTATGATCGGACAAGATTCCAACTCGACAACCTTGGCGGACAAACCGGTTTCCCAAGCCGGAAGGTTGGTCTGTCATTCCCTCAGACGTCGACTGCTCACGTTGCTGGCTGTTTCCATGGTGGTTGGGACTGGTTGGTTATTCTGGCCTGCCCGGCCGAATCTGGCCGGCTTTGATCCTGGTGCCATGGCGCAACTGGAAACAGCCATGTGGCGTGACTATTACGGCCAGCGATGGTTGTCATTGATCGGGCATGCGTGTCGGGTTTCGCATCAACAATACGGCTTTTCGCGCTGGGACAGTCTGCGGCTGGCCTGGCACGCGG
>CAIWMU010000094.1 GCA_903913865.1 uncultured Verrucomicrobia subdivision 3 bacterium | reverse complement strand
GATCTCATCTTGGAGGGCCAGTATCATTGTTTGTGCATCGGCTATCGTCAGTGGTTTCATATCCCCCGACTATAACCCGGCCAAAATCTATGCGCAATTACTTATGTCGCTGTGTTTAAGTCATGATTACCCGGATCAAGCATGAAGCCAGCCTTGACTCCTGCAGGAGGGTTGAAGAGCGATTTGCCCGGCAGGTCCGCAAACATGAACGTGTTGCCGTTTATCACCACACACGCCCTGATGTGCTGACTCGCGGCGTTCTCCAGCCAAACGCATGTCGTACTCGTATACGGAGGGAACTCAAATTCCAGTTTCTGGGGCCCGGGGCTGAGCCAGTATCCGTAAGCCAAGGCAACGCCAATAGTCACCAATGCGCCGAGCAGGGAGCTCAGCAGAGCCACATAAATCCTCTTCATATCATCGTCGAACCCTTGATTGATCCACAAAGATCTTCTGGCTCTGGTCCCCACGGCTTATGACGTGATGGATCGGGCCTGGATACTCGAGACGGAGTTTGCGCGGCATAGTAGGGACATCGCCGGAAAAGCACAAAATAATAAGATTCAACCGCGGGGGTTTCTACGGTCTGCCCCCATCGATGGTCGTGACCAACTTTCCGAAAATTGCCCAGCGCAATCTGAACCTCCTGGCCGGTCTGCGTGTCCTTCACACCGGTTTTGTGGCCGGTGCCAATCCCAAAATTAACGCGCAAGTTCGTGTAACAGCCCGTCTGAAAAAGGAGGGGAAGCACCGCCACCGTTGATAGGACTTTGTTCCCTTTCATGTTGGACGATTCGCTAACCTATTTCCCGGAATGGCTTGGAGAGTGGGATGCCGCGTCTGACCCGGCCACGAATGGGCCTATCTGCAAAACGTCACCTCGTATAAGGGCCATCACCTTTCCATCGGGGGAAACACGTGGTGGCTGTGCTGAACAGATGCCCGGGTTATTGACTGACCAGACAAGCCGCCATTTTCCCGTATCATAAATCTCAATTGGCTCGAATTGCTTGGATGCCAACCGGCCACCGAAGCTGTAGCCGACAACCAAGTATCTCCCATTGCCGTCGAAATGACCGCTAGCGACGCTCCAAGTTCCACCCCGTGGCCCTGCTGGGTTATCCTCGCTATTGGCTTCAAAGAGTACCCTGTGCGGCTTGTCGACAGCCACGATACGGAGTCGCTTGGTGCTGGAATCTCCACAGGCAAGAAGTTTGCGGGAAGGCTCGAAAGCGAGGATTCCAGCTGAGAAGGAATTGGCACCATAATCCTCCGGGTCCAAATGAAACCGCTTCGCTCGCGCTTCGGCATCGGCAGGCGAATCCGGTTTGCCATACGTGAAACTCTCAATCACTTTGCCATCCTCTTGGGAGAGAACGTATCCGGTGATGCCGTTAAACGCCACGAGAACAAACGGGCTTCCACTCACGTCGAAAAACCACACGGTTCCTCGAGTCCAACCGTTCACACTCTCCGGTAGAGCGGTTGACCAACTCAGCCAATTGGTCTGGCCCAAGTGCCAGAGTTCCACCTTTCCACCGGCAAAATCCTTACGCTCCGGCTGCACGAAGCGCACGCCGACTGTGTAGTCAGCCGAAAACCCCCATGCCGTGACCTTCCAACCGTTGGTGTCCTGAACGAAATAGGAGAAGCGCCAACGCCACGCAATGTCTGAAAACATTGAAGCAAACCTGCCGGCGAGTTGACCCTTCGCGTCGGTAGCTTCTGGCACCGAGCTTCCGTGTATGTCAAAGACGGAGGCCAAGCCCGGCAGCTTATTGTAATCTCCTATTGGAGGATGTGGCAACCACCAGGCACACAGGAGCTGGCCGTCGGGCGAAAACTCCAGGGGCACACATCCCCCGCCAAATCGATTTAATGAAACCTGCACAGGGGGACTCGGCCAGCGCGGCTCCCTAAGCCGCATGACTTCGGCAGGCCTGGAATCGGCTCCGAACAGCGCGTTGGTAATCAAGAGCGCACAAACGGTTAGAAACCGCGATTTGACCCAAATGCACATGCATCCTCCCTTCGTTGAGTTGACGTTAGACTATTAGTCACATGCCGTCGTAGGGGGGTAGTCTTTATCTTCTTGACCGTGACCGATGCCGGGAAGATCGCCAGAATAATCAAAGAATGATCTTCTGAAGAAATCGCCATCATCCTTCTCGCCACCAGAACCCTTTAAGCCGGACACGACAATTGTGTTTTTCCAACGTATCCAGGGATATTCAACCGGCAATATCTTCGGAACTGTGTGCGATTTCATTGTTCCCTTCACGATTTCATGTTCCACCCGGCGACCTGAGAAAGCGTCACCATGACTTCAACAGACACCCGACCCGCCCGTTTGTCACGCAAAAAAGTGGGTCATGCCAAAAAAGCTCCAAGGCAGGATTTTATCCGCAGATTTCCGTAGATGGGGAAGAGGGGGCTGGCCGGGATCTGTGTTCATCGGCTGCATCTGCGGATTACCCCTCGGGGATCGGTTATCGCAGGGGATCCGCGAATGGAGATCCGTTCGCCGACGGTAAAGCGGGCAGACCATAGGATTGTTTGTTTCGCATTTGTTTTCTCTCCAGGCTGGTTGAGATTCTCGTTGACCGATTCCTTCTCCTGGGCACGCATCCATTCGTGAATTCTCGCGCTCGCGCTCTTCGAACTGCCCAAGTGCAACCGCTGCGCGATCTTCCCAATCGTCAAATTCGTCTCGCGCCTCCGCCG
>CAIWMU010000093.1 GCA_903913865.1 uncultured Verrucomicrobia subdivision 3 bacterium | reverse complement strand
GCAAGAACTGGAAAGAAATCGCCGTGGGTTTGTCGGAGTCAGGCCGGCAGCGAAAATCACAACTCGAAAAATACACCCAACTGCACCCCTAAACAAGTTAGCGCTTATGGGGTGGAGCCCCAGGTCTGGCACCGCAAATGACAAATCCAAGGGCTGAAGGCCCGATCCATCGTTTCCGGCCACGAATCCTCGAAATGTCCCCGGGCCTTCAGCCCTCTCTCCATTCCGGCGCCCAATCCCTATGGTGGTGCCATAGGCTGGGATGATGCCGGGCCGTTGGCCCTCGAAGAAACCGGGCCTCTGGACATCCAACCCTCCCACTCCCCCCATCTGCGGTAATCTGCGAAATCTGCGGATGATACCCTCCGACGGCTCTCCAGATACAATCCACATCACCCCATACCCAACGCCCCGGTGAGCGCCTCTGTTGACGCCCGTATGGCCTCCAATGGTCCGCGCGGCCCGGGCAACGGCACCTCTCGCGACCTTTGACGCTCCACACCCCATCCGCTAACATTCAGTCGATGCAAGATTCGGCGATCCCTGATTCGACACGCGCCCCGGCCGAGATGGCCAGGGCGGTGCGTGACCTCATGCCGGCTGAGGGGCTGTTTTCCGGCCAGACCTGGCGCACGGCATCGGGCCCCTTCAGGCTGGGCCCACGGATGGTGCGGGATCTGGATGCGCTGGGGCGTGTCCTGCTCCAGTTTTATCGCAGCCTGAACCTCCTCTACCGCAGAAGTGCCGAGGGGCGGGAACCCGGATGGATCGCCTCTGTTCTGGACCAGGGAAAACCGCAGGAATTGGTCTCCCTTCAACGGGCACACACCCTGAAAAACCACCTGCCCCGGGTGATACGACCCGACATTCTGCTCACGGATGAAGGGTTCTCCATCACCGAGCTGGACTCGATTCCCGGCGGAATCGGCCTCACGGCCTGGCTGAACCACGCCTACAGCCAGTTGGGCTGCCCGGTCATTGGCGGTCCCACGGGAATGGTGGATGGGTTCAAAAGCATCTTTGGAACCGCCCCGCAGGTCCATTTGGTGGTCTCTGATGAGGCGGCGGCTTACCGCCCCGAGATGGAGTGGATGGCAGCCCAACTGGGGGCGGACCGGTTCCACGTCCGGGACGGGACCTTTTCCTCCCCGGCGGCCGGGGATGCCGTTTACCGTTTTTTTGAGCTGTTTGATCTTCCCAATGTTCCCGGAGCAAACACCCTGTTTGATCTGGGGAAAAACCAGCAGATCGTGCTGACACCTCCCCCAAAGTCGTTCTTTGAGGAGAAGCTGATGTTTGCCCTGCTGTGGAATCGCAACCTGAAACAATACTGGCGACAGGAACTGGGTGAGGGCTTTCTGACGAAGCTCCAGCAGCATGTGCCACGCACCTGGATTCTGGATCCATCCCCCCTGCCCCCCCAGGCTGCCTACCCGGGGCTGGACCTGACGGACTGGGAGCAGCTCAAGGCACTGTCCCAAAAGGAGCGGGATTTGATCCTGAAGATTTCAGGTTTTTCCCCCAAGGCCTGGGGTGCCCGGGGCGTTTTTCTCGGCAGCGACCTCTCCCAGTCCGACTGGGCCGGTGCAGTGGATGGGGCACTGCGGGATTTCCCCCAATCCCCCCACATCCTGCAGCGCTACGACAAACCGGCCCTGGTTGAGGCCGAATGGTTCGACTTCGACACCGGCCAACCCAAAACCATGAAGGGGCGGGTGCGGCTCTGCCCCTACTATTTTGTCAGCGGTGAAGGCGATGCAGCCCGGGCAAAACTGGGCGGCGTTCTGGCCACCATCTGCCCGGCCGACAAGAAGATCATCCATGGAATGTCGGACGCCATTCTGGCCCCCTGCAGCCTGTGAACAGCCGGATAGCAATCCTCCTTGGATGCCTGTTGCTGGTGGCGACCGGCTGCAAGTCGAACCACCAGAGCCCCGGCGCTCCGGCACGGGAGCGGGTGGAACGGCTCCGGGGCACCTTCGGCACCTACAATTCATCCCCCCGCAGGCAGGATGGCCGCGTCGATGTTGACCGGCTCGTGGCGGAGCTGACGGCGCTCAAGGCCCGGACCTACAATTTTCTCATCTGGCACGCTGCCACGGATTGGGATGATCTCAAGCTGTTCCTTCCCCTGGCACGGGCCAAAGGCATCACGGTCTGGGTCACCCTCGTGCCCCCCAGCGAATCCCCGCCCCGCTCGCGAACGTTTTCCGAACCGTTCCGCCTCGATTACAAGCGCTGGGCGGTTGAAATCGCACGGTTGAGCCGGTGTGAGCCGAACCTCGTGGCCTGGAGTCTGGACGATTTTTCCTATGATTCGGCCACCTTCACACCGGAATACATGGCCCGGATGATCGCGGACATGCACGCGATAAACCCCCGCCTCGCTTTTGTTCCCTGCCTCTACTACAGCCACATCACCCCGGAACTGGCCGCCAAATACCGCCCCTTCCTGGATGGCGTGCTCTTCCCCTACCGTCACGAGGCGGGCAAGCGCAACCTGCAGGAATGGGACACCCTGGAAGCAGAGTTGAGTCAGATCCGGGAACGGTTCGGCAGGGAAATACCGGTTTTTGTGGATGTCTATGCGACAAAACATTCCAAACTGAGCGATTCCTCTGCTGAATACGTCGATCAGGTCATGAACATCGCGCACCGCGCGGCGGATGGGGTCCTCATTTATTGCCATCCGGTGCAGAAGTCCAATCCGGAAAAATACAAGGTGATCAAAAGGAACTTCCACGATTGGTCCGCAGAGTTGCAACGCCGATAAACCGGCACAAAGACCACCCTCCGGACTCTGGATGAGTCGACCCCCTCTTGGCAGAAAACTGCCTCAGTCGCGGATTGGACCGGTTCCTTCCAAAATCGGTCACCGCCAGTTGCGGGAAGCCCCCACATGGGGCAGATTGCCTGCTAGGAACCAAAACCAAATATGTCGTTGGATCTTGAACTTCAAAAGTATCCGTCAGAAATCATCCTCAAGGATGGTTCAAAATGTGAACTGCGCCCCCTGCACGAAGGCGACCAGAAGGAGTTTCACACGTTCTTTCTTGCCGTGCCGGACCAGGAGAAGCTGTTCATAAAGCATCAGGTAGCCGATCCGGATGTGATACGTGAATGGTGTGAGAATATTGATCTGGACCGGAATCTGCCCCTTCTGGCCTGTCTGGATGGAAAGATCGTGGGCGCAGCCACCCTTCACCAGCAGTTCAGTGGATGGAAAAGACACATCGGAAGGGTGAGTGTCCTTGTGCTCCCGCATGCGCGGGGTCTTGGGCTGGCGCGGGCCATGATTGGGGAAATTGTCGGTCTCGCCCGGGACGTGGGGCTGGAGAGGGTGGAAGCCGAATTCATCGGCGAGCAGGCTGCAGCAATCAAAATGTTCGCCATGCTGGGCTTCAGCAATCTCCTCCGGCTGGAGAATTACGTGAAGGATATGGAGGCGATCTCACACGACTACATTCTGATGGGGCTGAACCTCAAGACCGATGAGGAATACGCTGGCGTTGGATAGTTCCCTGAAGATACCCCCACTGTCATTTCACACTCACGGGTGCCGGTCCGAGAATCCCTCAGGTCCGCCATGACGTTTGCACTATGGAATTGGGGGAAGTTGAAAAAATACCGCCCTTCACCCTTTTAGGATCAACTCCCCAAAAGTGACAACCGCCCCCCGGTCGAACATTCGACTTTTTTACCCCTTGTAAACGATCATCACCCCGAAATCGGTCAGAATCTTCTGGGATCCGATATCGACGTGGGAGTAATTGATGGGGCTGATGTTGACGATATGGGACTCGCCAACCTTGATCAGGAAAGCGGAGACCATTTCGTCGTAGCGGTCATGTCCGACCTCGATGCAATCCGTATGCTTGATGGTCTTCACGCGCAGCTTCTTGTCGCTTTCCTTGGCAGCAACCTCCAGCGTGGCAAGCGGCTTTGCGATCAGGCTTTCGGGGGCCTTGTTGGAAGCCACCTTCAAATGCATCTCCACCTTGGCTGCGGCGGAGGAAGCCATGGCGCTGGCCCGGTGCGGTTCCAGCCGCACTGAATCGTCGCCCGAGTGGGGAATGGGCGACACGGGTTCCGGAATGGTAATGGTGGCGTTGCAGGAAGGGCAGTTGATTTCGGAACCGGCAGCTGAGCTGTCCACAGCGAGTTCCTGTTCACACTTCCGACAGTTGAAGATTATGTCCATAGGTGTCCTTTTTTTGGAATGTTAAGGAACCCTAACACAGGGCTGCAAGCCAATGCCAACAAAAAATGCCCCTACTGATAAGTTTTCTCCAACTCCTTCACCCGTTTCCAAATCGGCGATGATGGACCGGTCCGCTCGCGGACACTGTTGAAGATGCGTTTGGCCTCAGACGGATTCTCCCGGGAAAGGGCAACGCAGTAGTCCATTTCGATCCAGCCCTTGCGCGGATCCTGAAGGGCATGGCCGTAGGTCTTCAGAAAATTACGATATCCGGCCGCCCCCTGCCGCTGGGCCGCCTGCAGGGAGGTTTCCAGAGCCTGGGTCATGCCGGGCAGTTGCTCCGGCACGACCACCGTGGAGACCGCCACCTTCTTCGTTGTCTCCTCCTCATTCTTGACGCGGTCCCAATAGAGAAAGAGCTCCCATCCACCGTAGAGGACACCGATGATGATTGTCAGCGCGATGAGTTTTGTCATGTTTCCTCGATCCGTTCGATCCGCGCTCCCAGCTGGCGGAGTTTCAGATCTATATTCTCGTAACCACGGTCAATGTGATAAACACGATTGACCTGTGTTGTCCCTTTGGCAGCCAATCCGGCAATGACGAGCGCCGCAGATGCCCGCAGGTCGCTTGCCATCACAGGAGCGCCGCTCAGCGGCTTGCCACCCTTCACAATCGCGCTGGGCCCCTCGATCTCAATATCGGCCCCCAGACGCGTCAATTCACTCACATGCATGAACCGGGATTCAAAAATCCGTTCCGTGATGATGCTGATCCCCGGAGTGAGGATCATCAGGGCCATCATCTGCGCCTGAGCATCCGTGGGAAATCCTGAATAGGGAAGGGTCGTGATGTCCACCGGCTTGAGTTTGCCGTTCCGTCGGACCTGAAGCCCATCGCTGGTGCAGTCAACCCGGGCACCGGCGCCCCTCAACTTGTCCAGAATGGCGTGCATATGGTCGGCACGCGCCCCCCGGATGGTCACATTCCCATCTGTCGCGACTGCCGCAATCGCGAACGTGGCCGCCTCAATGCGGTCCGGAATGACTTCATGCTCAGCGCCATGCAACTCCTTGACTCCGGTGATAGTCATGGTGGGACTGCCTGCGCCGGAAATCCGCGCTCCCATGGCAGTGAGGAACTTGGCAAGGTCCACCACCTCAGGCTCACAGGCGGCGCTCTCGATCACGGTCACCCCTTCAGCGAGAACCGCCGCCATCATCACGTTGGCGGTGCCCAATACCGTGGATCCTGAACGCCCCCCAAGGAACATCGCCGACCCCACAAGACGCTTCGCGCTGACCTCAACATACCCAGCCTTGATCGCCACCTTCGCACCCAGCGCCTCAAAACCCTTCAAGTGCAGGTTGATCGGCCTCGCCCCGATCACACAGCCACCAGGCAGCGAGACGGTTGCCTTCTTCAAGCGACCCAATAGCGGCCCCATGATGCAAATGGATCCGCGCATCTTCCGGACAAGGTCGTAATCCCCTGCCCCCTTGATTTTTTTGGCATGAACCCGGACAACTCCCCCCTCCATCTGAACTTCCGCCCCCAGCCAGGCGAGGATCTGGGTCATGAACTGCACATCGCTGAGGTTGGGCACGCGCCGGATCACACAAGGCTCGCTGGTCAGCAGCGTGGCCGCCATGATGGGAAGCACCGCATTCTTGGCCCCCCCCACGGTCACCGTCCCGCGAAGCGGCACCCCGCCTTTGATTAAAAAGCTATCCATTTGAATTCCAGTTGTTTCTTTTTTGCACTGTCCAACGCCACGATGGAACAAGTCTGTTCCATCAGTTTTGAAGTCCGCCCGGTCACAGCCTCACACCCCGGCATCACGCCGGGGCTGTTCAGCGCTGGCATGCCACAATAATTCTCGGGCGCTGATTGTAATCTTTGATCTCCGCTTCGACAATCCAGTTTTGCTTCTCCAGCAATTCCCGCACCGCAATCTCCTGCCCATCGCCGATCTCCAGCATCACCTTCCCGGATTCCGACAGCCATCCCCCCGCCTCCGCCGCAAGAAAACGGTAGTGGTCGAGCCCATCGATCCCACCATTCAGAGCCAGCAGTGGATCGAACAGCCTCACTTCCGGTTCCAACCGTGAAACCTCCTCTGTCGCGATGTAGGGAGGGTTTCCCACAATCAGATCCAGCTTTGCCCCCGGAGTTACGGCCACCAGGCGGTCGCTCAGAATAAAGGAGATGCGTCCGTCCACTTTGTGCACCTGCGCATTCCCTCGTGCCACTTCGAGGGCATCCGGTGAGACGTCGATGGCAAGGACGCGACACTTTGGAGCTTTCAAGGCCAGGGTCACAGCCAGGCATCCACTGCCCGTTCCATAGTCCAGCACCACCGGTTCCCCCTCACGGCTGTTCAGGTATTGCCATGCCGCCTCAGCCAATAATTCCGTCTCGGGCCTTGGCACCAGAACACGCGAATCCACCCGGAACTCAAACCCGCAAAAGTTGCTACCCCCCAGAATGTGCTGCAGCGGCTCCCTCAACCCCCGACGCTTCACCCATTCCCGCATTAAATCCGTCTCGGCAGCCGCCAAAGGGCGCTCAAACTCCAGATAGAGCCGCATCCGGGGAAGGCTCAGCACCCGGGCAAGCAGCAGTTCCGCGTTCAACCGGGGGGATTCCACCCCCTTTCGGGTCAAAAACTCGGCACTGCGCTGGATTGTTTCCAAAACGGTCACGCCCCCAATGTATGCCGAAACCCTGTTGAGCAAAGCTCAAAGCGGTCCCATCGCACAATCCTGCTTTTTAGACCTTGAATTGCGTGGGTTGCGTTTCTATGTTCGCCCCATGAAAAGATTCGGGTGGTTTCTATTAATCCTCCCTTTGCTGGCGGCCTACCCCTCCAATGCGCAGGACGCAGCGACAGAGGAGCGGCTCAAGCAGTTGAGCGGACAGATTGAGGACCTGATCGCGGGTCAGAAGGCCCTGCAGGCGCACATTGCCGGGGTGTCACGCGAGGTGGCCCAGTTGCGCGATCAAATCGCCAACAAGCCGACGGTCGATTATGCCAGCGCCGAAGATGTGAAGCGCCTCTCGGAATCGGTGCGTGAGGTGGACCGCAAACGGCTGGATGACTATGAGAAGATCCGCAGCGAGATCTCAAAACTGGGGCAAATCGTTTCAAGACCCCCGCCCACCCCCCATGTGCGGAATCCCGCTCCCTCCCCCGAGGCAGCAATTCCCGACAAGCCCGCCCACCCTGAATCAGGCTTCGAATATACTGTGGAAAAAGGGGACGCCCTCTCCGTCATCATCCAGAGGGTTCGCGAGAAGGGGATCAAGGTCACCATGGATCAGGTGCTCAAAGCCAATCCCACATTGAAACCGGAGCGCATGCGGGCCGGACAAAAACTGTTCATTCCAGCCCCGGCTGACAAGGTCCCGAAACCGTGATGAAAACCTGCCTCCGGAGAATGGCGCTCACTGCAGCCCTTGTTTGGGTTGGCATGGCCCCCCTGCATGCCACCGCGCAGGAGACCGTGACCATCCCAAAGTCACGGCTTGAGGAATTGGAAAGAAAGGCGGCGGAACTGGACCGGATCAAGGCCGACCTGCATCAGACGAAGAGCGAGAATGCGAAGCTTCAGGTCCAGAATCAGGAGGCACGCGCAAAACTGGCGGCAGCGCCAGGAATGGTGGAAACCAACACAAGCCCCGCGATCTCAACCCTTGGATCGCTCACCGAGTCGGACATCGTCCCGGCGGTGGATCTGGCCAACCATTTCAAGTTTGAACAGGATCTTGCGAAGACGCGCTATGGGAACCGGAAATTCAGGGTCAGCGGCATCATCACCGGATTTGAGAAACCGGCCTTCGTCCGCCCCTACAAGATCTTCCTTCGGACGAATGACCCGCGGACCATAGTGGCTTGCGAGTTCATTCCGGAAGAACGGTTCAGTGCGGTTTACCCCGTGAAGAACGGAACCGAGTTGCGGGGAATGGCAGCAGGAACGCCGGTAACCATCGCCCGGCTCGGGGATCACGTCGTGATTGATGGCCAATGCAAGGGCAACCGCGAATCTGGAGTGGCGTTAATGGGATCCAGGTTGGACATCAGCCGGTAACCCTCTCCCATTCTCAAACCCGCCTCCGTGGTGAACCGTGGGCAAGTGGCCGGTTCCCCAAAGCAGGAACACGAACAGTGCGAGCAGGATCCGGTAGTATCCAAACGCGTTGAACGTGTGGGTCTGCACATATCGGAGCAACCACTTCACCACTGCAAAGGATACCACTGCGGAAACGAGAAATCCCAGCGCCACCATCCCCACGTTCTCCCCCAATGCCCCGTGGCTCTTCAGGACCGCGCTCACAATCTTCAAGCCTCCGGCCGCGAGCATCGTGGGAATGCCCACAAGGAAGGTGAACTCGGTGGCCGCGCTCCGGCTAAGACCGAGAATCAGGGCAAGCAGGATCGTGGCACCCGAACGTGATGTTCCCGGAAACCCGGCGGCAAGCAACTGTCCCAGCCCCACCACCACCGCCATTTGCCAGGTCACATTCGCCGACAGTGGCTTTCCCTTGATCTGCCGCTCAACCAGGATGAACGCAACACCCCCGACAAGCAGCGCAATGGCGATCGGCAGCGGGTTATCCGTAAGTTTGAAGTGGAATTTTTCAAGCAAAACACCCCCCACACCGGTGATGAAAAAGGCAAGGGCAACCTTCAGCAGGTATTCCCTCGTCTCACGTTCCCGCCACTGAAAGATGAACTGGGTCAACCGCTCACGAAAGAGTGGAATCACGGCCAACACAGCCCCGGATTGGATCACGATGTTGAACAAATCCGACTGCCGGGGCAGCCAGTGCTCCACAATCAGCAGATGGCCTGTGGATGAAACAGGCAGGAATTCAGTGATTCCTTCAACAATACCCAAAATGACAATCGCAACCCAGTCAGGCATCCGTCGTAGAAATCATATGCCCCGTAGAAAAACAAGCCCGGAATCAAACACCCGGATGATTGTCACTTCTTCTTTGAAAAAATGGAGCCCAGCGATGACTTCGTCTGCGCGTCCCTCTGCCGGACCTTCAACTGGCCAAGGATCGCATGCCAGCCAATGTAAATCTTGTGCCACTGGTTCTCCAGATTCCGAAGGGCCCCCTCCCCCATCTCGCTGAGGGAGCGGAGCGATGTGGCGCTGCCGACGAGTGTGTGAATTTCCTCCTTGGTTGGGGAATCGACATCAAGCGATGCCAGAATGATCTCCAACTCCTGAACGAGGAGGCTCTTGATCTCCAAAAATTGAAGATCATCCTCAGGTTTGAACTCCTTTGTGCGGGCAAGGTTCAAGAAGTGGTTGAACTGCTTCCAGCACTCCAGATAGTTCTCCATCTGGCTGATCAGTTGCTCCAGCATGTTGTTCGACATAGAAAAGCTACTTTGCACGTTTCGTCGCGCCCACGTTCACGGGAATCAAAAACACAAGCGCCCCGCCACGCAATTCGCGGGCGGTGATTCTGAAGGTGGGAAACTCAATGTTCAAGTCCGACAGGGGCAGACCGGCATCCTGTGCCATCGTGAAAGATCGCAGAACCACCCTCGCAATATCCTGAAGATGCTTACGGGGAAAACCGGAGGAGATCGTCGAAGCAACGATATTGCCATCTGCTCCCACTGTGAAACTTCCTGAGGGTAAGGTGAGCAAGGTCGGCTCTGACTTTCCAAAAATATTCAACAGGCCCATAGCGAAATTGCGAATTCTGTCAGTTCCTTGATCCGGCCCGCGCTCGTGCCGGAGCGCCATCCGATGCAAACCTGGGTCTGGCCTGCTGAGAACAGGGTCTGTCTATTGTTGGGGGTGTTCCCTTCGATCCGAATCACCCTGCCCGCCTGCAACTGGTCCCCCAGTGTTCCAAAGGCGGCCAGAGTCTCCCGTGTCCACACTGTCAATCCGTCAGGATTCAGCAACTCCCCGATCACCTTTGGCCGGGCCGCACCCGGTTCAAGCACAAGGCCGAAACTCAGTTCCGGTATGGCCGCAAGGGTTCTCAAGGGGCCAGCTTCCGAATCCCGCAGAGCTTCCTGCCCTGCAGGGGTGGCCGCCTCATCCATAGCCTGGGCGGAATCCAGCAAAAGACCGTGGTAGGATTGCGTGATCCGTCGCAGCTGTCCGGGTTCGGCAGGCAGTGTCTCAAACCCTCCACCTCGCCAGGCAAAAATCCGACGAAATGCCTCCACGCCAACCAAATCTCCGGCTGCTGCGTCCACCACCTCGCCATCCTGAATCCAAATTTTTCCAGTCAGAGCCCCGTTTGTGATGCGCAGGAGGGATGAACTCTGGGAGAGACATTCCGATTGGACAAGATCCATCAGGCTCTTGCTTTGCACCCCACGAAAACCGACATCGTCCTCCGCCCCAAGCAGCGATTCAAGGCATTCCAGAAACAGCCTCACCTCCTGATCGTTGCCGGGTTTGCTCCAGAACAGATCCACCCCAAGTGCATAAATCCGGGACCGAAATTGCTCATCCTGCACCGATGTCAGGGCCACAGTCCTAACCTTCGGGAACCTGCGCCTGACGATGGTAAGAACCTGCAGACCGTCCATCTTCGGCATTCTCAAGTCACAGATCAGGAGCCGGAATGGCTCGGTCTCAAGCCGCGCCAGCGCCTTTGCCCCAGAGCTGGCTGTCTGGATCTCAGGACGGCTTGGCAGTTGTCGCAGCAGCTCCTGGTAAGTCTCCAGCAACGCTTGATCGTCATCCACCAACAGAACTTTGTTACTCGCTGGCATGAAATAAACGTATCAGAACCACACACTGAGGGTTGTCGGTTGGCCTACAAGGAGACGGTCCGAATCGGACAATGGAACGACTCCAGGACACATGCTTCTTGTACCCACCCGTAGGCAGCCCATCCTCGGCACATCAACAATCCTTCCACAAGCTGAAGATTCAGGAAATTTCCGGGCGAATCAAGCTATTCCCTATAATTCATCCGGCCCCCCTCCCATTCCCGGTCCCGGCCCCATGGCTCAAGACCTCGACGTCCAACCCTGAGACACATCCAACCCGGGTGCCTGCCAGAATAAAGACACATCGAAAGTTTTCCCTGAATCGGGAACCCGTGTCAGCTTCTGATTCGTCGCACCAGATTGGCTCCGGGGGGCTGAATCAATATAAGGGTAAAAAAACTTCAAAAACCCAGCATCGGCATGTAAGATGCTTTATCAGTTTGGTCATGGCATCGGATGAAGTGGCGTTATCCCCCGAAATCCATGATGGCACGAAGAGGCTCGAAAGCCAGCTTAACAACGCTGTGCCAATCGGCTGCAGATTTCGGTCATCGATAGGCGGCAATAACTGACAAACGGAAGAGAGCAGAACCTGTGAAAGAACAAATTCTGAAATTCTTTAGAGCCCTCATGGGCAGAAAGGAAGAATCCGCCCAGCCCTTGGCAGGACAGGCATCCCCGCCAAGTGGAAAACCTACTGGTGGCGGGCAGCAGGCGTCGAATACCCCCGCTGACAGCACCAGGGGCAGCACGGCAGCGGGCGGTTCCACAGGCAACATCGCAATCCCCCTGCAAAGGATTCTCAGCGGTCTGGCTCCAGAACTCAAACCACGATCGGCGGCCAAAAACCTTGAAAACCGTTTGGTTCAGATTCCTTTGGACAAAGTTCTCCCCCAACTCTCCCGGGGATCAATCCGGTTGACTTTCGGCGAACTGCGTTTTCTTGTGCCTGATGTCTTTGGTGCGGTGGCCGACAAGGACCCAAGCCCTGTCGTTTTGCCCCTTGATGAAGTTCTGAGGCAGATCCACCCATCTTCAATCTCCCGCCGCAAGAACCAGCGTCAGATTCAAGTTCCGGCTGAGATCACCAGTCCCTTTGACCCCAGGGCAATTCGACCGGCCCCTGGCGATGATCAGACCTCGGGGGGGGCGGGTCCGTCCACTGCCCAAATCACGAATCCCCTGAGCCTGAAGGAATCCGAACCCTCGACCGGTTCCGGATTGGGAAAATCTCCAGCATCAGGGCTCCCAACTCAGACCACCCCGGCATCCTCGATCCAGCGTCAGGACGCACCTGCATCTCCAATTTCCACCAATTCAGCAGGGAAACCCCCTACCCCATCCCAATCTCCCGTAAACAGTGCAACAACTCCTGCCGCAAGGGGAAATGGCACAGGCGGAAGCTGCGTTGCTCAGCTGCCCCAACCACTCACCGGCCGTCCTGGTCTCGCGTCTCCCTCCGGCCAGACGATGTCCCCTCTCTCCTCGGGCGGCACCGCCCTCATCTCCAGAACATCCGTCGCCACAGAGGCGCACACACCCGTCAAAGCACGCTTCGACAGTGCCAAACAGGGGGATGGGATGGTGGTTGTTCCTCTCTGCCAGCTTGCTGAGGCTTGGCCGGAGCCAATCCGCAAGGAAATCCTCGAGTTCGACATGGTGGACACCGAGCTTCATATCCCAATGGAGTTACTCGACCGCACTTTGAAGCTCGGCAGGGTAATCTGTGATTGGAGAACCCTGCGGCAGTGGATGCGACCACCATCACCTTTGAAGGTTTCCCCGGCAGATGGCGCACAACTGGAGTTGCCTCTAAAAGTGATGGCTCCCCTGTTCCTGACACGGCAGAAGGAACGCCTCCGGGATCGCAAGAAGGTGGATGTTGACAAGGAAATCCCGAACCTTTTCTTCGGCTTTCCTCAGACCGCCACCACCCAACCGAGCCAACCTCAGACGGAGGACACGAACTACTTCATCCGTCAGAATCCTGCCACCCCATGTCAGGTTCAAAACTTTTCCAGCACAAGCGGTCAAGGATCTCCCGGCACCCGGTTTATTGCCAAATACGCCACTCCAAACGAGGTGGTCTCCAGGGCAGCAGGGCTTGAGGGAGTGGCAGGCGCCTTGATCGCGCTTCCAGATGGCCTCATGGTGGCCAGCCGGCTTTCAGTGGACGTCAATGGGGATACCCTCGCCGCCTTTCTCCCACAGATTTTCGCGAAGGTTAGCCAATCCACAAACGAACTGCGCATGGGTGAGTTGAATAACTTGAATTTTACGGTCGGGAATATCCCCTGGAAGATCTTTAGAGTAAACGCGATCTATTTCGCAGCCTTTGGCCGGGCTGGCCAACCGCTACCCACCGCCCAGTTGGCCGGGTTGGCCGCTGAACTCGACCACAACAAGTGAAGAAATATGGCAATCATTAATCAGGCTAGCAAAGAGCTTCAGGTCAAGATCGTTTATTACGGCCCCGCGATGGGCGGCAAGACCACGAACCTCGTGCAGGTGCATGACCACGTTCAGACAAATGCGGGCAACAAGGGCAAACTGGTGTCCCTGGCCACCAGTTCAGACCGCACTCTGTTTTTCGACTTTCTCCCCATCGAAGCCATGTCCATCAAAGGGTTCAAGACCAAATTCCAGCTCTATACAGTACCTGGCCAGGTGATCTACAACACCACCCGGCAACTCGTGCTTCGGGGGGTCGATGGAATCGTCTTCGTGGCCGACTCCCAATACGAAAAAATGGCCGAAAACGTGGAGAGCTTCGCCAACATGGAGGAGAATCTCCGGTCCCTCAAACTGGACCTGAACTCAATCCCCTACGTGCTCCAATACAACAAGCGGGATCTGCCGAACGTGGCGCCGGTCGAATACCTGGACTACCTGCTCAACAATCGCGACGTCCAGGTTCCTTCCTTCACATCCTCGGCACACAAGTGCGAAGGTGTCTTTGAGACGCTCAACATGATCACCCGCATGCTCCTGCACAAGTTCATCAATCAGGGCGGAACCCCTCAGATTTGATTTCCCATGGGAACCCTCCCACAACTGATTGAGGAAGACATCCAGGTGCTCAACCATGAGCTCAAGGATCTGCTTCACGAGTCTGAGGCATCCTCCGCCATGGTCATCGACAAGGCGGGGTTCCTGATCAGCAGCAGTGGGAAGGGGGACGACATGGTATCCATCGCCGCTCTGGCATCCGGAGCCTACATGGCAACCCAGACGATCGCCAACATGATCCAGGAGCCGAGCTTCAACAGTGTCTACCACCAGGGTCAAAAATTCAGCCTGCTGGTCATGTCGATTGATGAGCAATGTCTGCTGACGGTGGTCTTCCCTGCCGAAATTAGTGTGGGAGCCGTCAAATACTTCGCCCAAAGCGCGGCAGAAAGCATCGCCACCCAACTGGGCAATGCCCGCATGAGAAACCCATCATGCAGCATGGACCTCTCCGTCATCAACATGGCGGACACCACCAACCTGTTCAAAAAGAAGGAGTGAGATCATCCACTCCGGCGGCGGCCTCGCGGAACCCTTCAATCCACCGTTGCGAATCCTGCGGTTCCATCACGAGCAACCGGCTCACTTTTTTCCGATTTCCGCCCCATACCACAGCGACTCCCAGTAACGCTGTTCCACTGCATAAACATCCATCTTTTGGTCCGATACCGCCCCGGCGATAACCCCGTAACGCTTCATCTCACGAACCCAGTCCTGACGCGGAATGAAACCCGGCATGTCGAACCGCTTGATCTGATCCATCCTGGTTTTTCCCGCCTCACACATCCCCAGCAATGCCTGATAATCAGGGTCGTTGACGCTCTCAAAAACCACCACCCGCGCCTTCGTTTTGGGATCCCGGCATAATTGCCATCCGCCCGCCGTCTCAGCCAGAGGGGCAAGCAGCATCAGAGATTTCTCGGGATGGGACAGATTGAAAACAATGTGGCGGCTCGTGTTCAGTCTTGGATCGTCCATGCTGGGCCTCCAGAAGGAGACCCCGCGCTCATCCGAGAGTGCCGTCGGGAGCGACCGGGAGGGGTCACTGTGGCAGGAACCGCAGCGGGAGGCGATCACTGCGGTAGCCTTCCTGGTCTGCGCCCACTCAAAATCGGTCTCCACGGGCTGATTTTCGGCGTAGGCACCGATCATCCCTGTGCCCAGAGCCGCATAGGTCCCGGGATAAGGTGCCCCGGTTTCAATCCACAACATCAGCTTTCGCTTCTGGTCCGCTCGGATCTTCACGTCGTAATGTGCCCCATCGACAAAGGACAGAATCCGGCTGGAGCCTGTTCCCAATGTTCGCGGGGAGTAGTTGCTGATGGGCTCGTTGCGGCCATCCGAAAAGAGTCTGGCCACAGTCAGCATGTAGTAGCTGTGGCTGAACATCGGCCCGCGATCCCCACTGAGAATGAGGCGACCTGCCCGGGACCCGGCGCCACCTTTGGCCGTGGCCTGCTCCACCCGGGCACCGGGTGCCGGCCCATCGTAGCCATGGCATTTGACACAATGCTCGTCCAGAATTGGCTGAATATCACGTGGAAAATCGAGCACATCCGGGACCCCGGGTATCGGCTCAACCCTGCTGGGGGCACGCCGTGCAGCACGCGGGCCGGAATTGCTATAGGCGATCTTCGGGGCCCGCTCACGCTGCTCGTGGCATCCGACACAGGATGTCGTCTCACCCGGTTGCACCGTAAGAAAGCTCTGCATCCGCTTCACGGAAAGATCATTCTCATCGAGGGCCACAAAGAAAAAACTGCGGAGAGCCGGCAGCTCGACAAAGGCCGAACCGTCCTCCTCAACGGGCACGGTTCCCACCACCCGCTCCAAAGTGAATGTCCCTCCATAACTGATGGGGTCCATCCCCCCGGTGTAGTGGATGGGCATCGGCAGACTCTCCAGCACGAGCAACTTCTTGATCTGCCCCCGCTGCACCCCCTTCATGTTGCGCCCCTCGTAAATATCCGCCAGCAGCAGGCGCCCTGTTGATTTCGCCACATCCATCCGTGACGGCAGCACAGGCTCCCGCTCGCGGGATGCCACAGGACGGGGCTCATGCAGGTGCATCCCGGCCTGCAGATCACCCTTGGGCAGCGTGAAGATCGTTTCCCGCCTCCCGCCATCATCCATCAGGACGAGCTTGCCATCCAGCGCCGCCACGAAACAGTGCCCGGAGAAAGCCCACGGATCGCGATAGGGCAAATCGTCGCTGATCTTGCGGGAATGGGAAGTGTCGTCGGGCCCCGCCTTCACATCCACAAGCGCCACCGGCCCTGAGTGCTCCCGCCCGCCATGACCCGGTGAAAAAATCGCAATCACCTGATCGCTCCCAGGAACCGGTTTGGCATCGATCATCACAATCCCGGGATGCTGGTTCCCATACCAGATCATCTGGCCTGTCCCATCCGCGTTCGCGCTCCACAGGTGGTGGTAGTCAACCTGACTGCGATCCACATACTCCCAACGGGTATAAAGAATTCGCCCATCCTTGAGCGGCCACGGGGTGTTGTCCTGCTCATTATTGCTGGAAATGGGACGGACGTTACCCCCATCCGGATCACACCGGTGCAGAGTGGCCACCTGAGTCAGCCAGCAGTTGACCCAGCGCTTGCATCTTGTGGACACAAACACAATTCCCCCATCAGGCAGGTAGGTCGGCTCGATATCGTCATACTCTCCGCTGGTCAACTGGCGGAGACCCGAGCCATCGATGTTAATCTCGTGTAGAAGATAGTTTTCCCTGCCTCCTTTGCGGTAGGCGAAGAGGATTCTAGTGCCGTCATAACTCACCTGCGGATCACGAATCCCCCCTCTGGAATCCTCCAGCAAGGTCTGCAACTGACCCGATTGGCGATTCCACTTGTACAGTTTCGCCCCCTCACGCCAGGCTTTGCGGTCCGGATCATGGGCATAGTAGCCAATGTTCGCATACCAATGCCCATCCGTGTTGTTCATTTTCCGCGCCGCAAAGACAAACTCGGTTACGTTCGAAAGCGCCCCCCGGGAATGTTCCTCCAGCAACCCTGCCCTGACGGGAATTGATGCTGATACAAAAAGAAAAACCAGGAGTGCTATCAGGAATCCGGGGAAACTGTCTGTCCGGGGAAAGATGTATTTCATAGGGAAAGCAGGTATTCGATGAGATCGTTGAGTTCCTGTTCGGCAAGCCGGGAGGTGTGCCCGTGGCGATCCTCAACATTGTGAGTCGTCAACACAGATCGCAAGTCAGCTGCGGATCCATCGTGGAGATATGGGGCTGTCCTCCAAAGTTCAACGAGGGTTGGGGTGTCAAAGCCGAGAACTTGCGCTCCCGAAGCCCCTCCCGTCCCCGTTCCCACATCATAGGTTTGGAGGTCCGTGAACAAGCCCTGCTTGTGGCAACCGGCGCAGCCCACCAGCGGACGGTTGAACACATCCCGCCCCCTCCGTGCTGCCGCAGAAAGGCCTCCACGGACAAGCATTGGACTGGGCACCGGTTCCAGACTGCCCAGCCACGCATCCATGGGCCGTGCCACTGCCTCATCAGGTATCGCGAAAAGAATGTGTCTTATGCCCGCACGCACAGCCACCTCCGCGCTGATGCGCACCCCCATGCTCATCGCCGGCGGGGTTCGGTGCGACCACAGAAGGGTCTTGCTGTTCTTGGGGTTTCCGATGCCGTCATTCAGCAGATCCCAATTCAGACCGTCCACCCGGGCCTGCTCCGAATGGCAACTCGCACAACTTTGCCATCCCTGAAAGCAGTAAGTAGCGTCATTGAAATATTGTTCTCCTTCCCTGAACTTCCCGAACGGTTCCCGGATCGGGGCCTTTATCACTGCAGCAAGAGCACCCGGCGCGATCCCAACAGATTCCACCATGTCGGAAAAGTAGTCGGCGATGCAGACCCGGGTCCGCCCCACCGCCAAAGACCTCGGTCCCCGACCTGCAAGAGGTATCCGCTCCCGCAAACCGAGTAAGAATGAAAAATCCTCCGCTGGAAGGATCGGGTCCCAGCCAGTTCCGGCCTTCATGCGCGCCATCTTTTCGAGCAACCCGGTGAAATTGATCCTGCTCAACTCATGGGTGCCTGCGTGGGTCACAAAGAGGTGCTGACCATCCCTGCTCCATCCCACAGCCCACGGATTTGCAGCCCCCTTGTCCATCTCATCAAGGACACAGGTAACTTCCAGAACCACCGGTTGAGCGGCGGATGCCGTCGTGGTGGAGGAAACGGATGCAACCCCTCCGCGGGGTCCCAGATCCAGAATCGACACGGCAGCCGTGTTCATCCAGCCACGGTCCAACTGGGTCGTGGGGAGTTGGTAATGCGCGAGATTGTGTGCCACCGCGGCATGGCGCCCATCGGGTGAAATTCGAATGTCCCGCACAAGGCCACTCCCGTTAGGCAAAGCGACTTCACTGATCATGGATCCGGATTGAAGATCCACCACCCCGATCGTGGCCGCCACCACGGACGCAGTGGCCGCGCCAGCGGGCAGATGGTGTGAAACCAGCAGATAAGCCCCATCAGCCGTGCAGGCCACAGATACCGGCTCACGCCCTACTTTGATGCGTCTCCGCTCCCTGTTGCTGGACACGTCCCAAACAACCACCTGATTCTCAAAACGCAGGCAGAAGTAGAGGGTCCGACCGTCCGGCGAGAAAACGGGAGAAACGGCAGTATGCCCTGTTCGCCCCACAGTTTTGAGTTTGCCACTGGCCAAATCCACCCGGCACAGCGGGCTTGCGGCCCCTGAACAGGTGACAAAGAGATCCGAACCGTGCAACGCCAGTCCCAGCGGGGAGCCTGGAACCTTGAAGGATCGGGCCAGCTTCCTTGAACCAGGATCAATCTCGTCCACCCGCTCAGTCTGGGTATACGCAACGTAGGCCTTGCTCTCGTCATCGCTCAAAACCAATGCACCCGGCGCCCCCCACGGCACCGCAGTGTTGGATGCTGGAGCACCACCGGCAGGGTCGGCCATTGCAGGGATCTCGATGGCCAGCAAAGCCATCAACAGGCCAAGGGGCACGGTGGCCCCCCGAAAAAAGAGAGAACTTAACTCACGCATACAGGCTGTCTATGGCTTCTTTATACGTTCTGCCACGGCGATTACAAGCAATCGCTCAAGGTTCACGCAAAAATCCGAATCGTTGCGGCCGTGAGAATCCAGAAGGAAGGATCTAAAGTCCCTGGCGAACAGGCGAGAAACCACATTCCCTTCACCCGGTTTTGACACCCTGTTGCCCGGCTTATACCCCCCAGAAAAGTGGGACGACCCGTGTGGGTCAGCGAATCCGGCTGCTATCCCCTACACTTCCCCGGCCAGTAAAATGGTCAGCTTCTTCGGACCGTGTGCGCCCAGCACCAGGATGCGCTCGATATCCCCGGTGCGGCTGGGTCCGGTGACAAAGGATATGAAACTGGGATAAGCGGCACTATAACGCTGCTTGATCAGGGCAAACGCATCCGGCAGGTCCGCCAGCAGTTGGTCCGCCCGGGCCAGAACCACATGGTGCGGCGGCAACACAGACAAAGCCCTTCCACCCGCGCTGCGACTGGTGATCAGGACACTACCGGTCTGGGCCACCAACGCGTCACACTCCGTGATCCCGGCGTCGCACTTTTCCAACTCCTCCGCTGCATAGCCACCATCCGTCCAGCAAACCGGAAGATTCATCCCCCCGATGGATCTCTTTACAAGGGTTCCACCATGGGCACCAATCTTCTTCCACCCCTCAGCCTCTTGAATGCGGCGCAGTTCAGCCTCAAAATCCCCCACCGATGGAACCACGCGGAGATCCGTCTTGAGATCTGAGGAGTGCTGCTGAAACAAAGCCAGCCGCTCACTGTAACCCTCCCCAACCCTTGGCAGCCAGTCCCTGACGGATGCACCCTCCCCCCTTTTGACTTTGGAGGATCCCTCATTGTGACCGGGCCTTGGCGCAACGATGCTCAGAGCCTCACGGATCCGCCCCAGTATTTTTTCCCGGCTGGTCATTGGCGGCTCCTCCAATACTCCTTGAACGTCTGCTTCGCTATGGGGGGCAGATCGCGCGTTCGTGTCCAAACCCCGACAGGGTCAAGTCGGGTGCCCTTCACGAGGGGATGAAACCGCTGTGCAATGCGGCCGGCGATCTTGACAAACGCATAGAGAGCCGGCCGGTTTATCACAAAAGCGAAGGCCTTGAACGCAACCTTCTCAAGCATGGAAGGCCCACTGGCGGCGGCGTTGCGCCTGTTCTGCAACAGGTGGTGGTGCAGGTCGATCCGGACGGGACAGATATCCGTGCAAGCCCCACAGAGCGAACTCGCATGCGAAAGATGCTTCCAATCCTTGAGGCCCCTGAGATGCGGTGTAATCACGGAACCAACCGGACCGGAATAGGTGGTGCCGTAAGAATGGCCCCCCACATTTCGATAGATGGGGCACACATTCAGACAACCACCACAACGGATGCAGTGCAGGCTGTCCCGCTGCTCAGGATCGGCCAAGAGCTCGCTCCGGCGATTGTCGAGCAGAACCACATGATACTCCTCAGGACCATCGGGTTCCCCGGGTTGCCGGGGTCCGCCATAAAATGAATTGTAACAGGTGAACCCCTGCCCTGCCCCCACAGTCGCGAGCATCGGAAGGAACAGTGCCAGATCCTCCAGCCGGGGAAGGACTTTCTCGATGCCAATCAACGTCACCATCACCTTGGGCAGCGCCGCAGTCAGACGGGCGTTACCCTCGTTCTCCGTGATGGATATCATCCCGGTCTCAGCAATCGCAAAGTTCGCCCCGGTAAAACCGACATCTGCACGGATGTATTTATCGCGCAACACCCTCCGGGCGATCATGGTCAACTCCTCGGGACTGGATGTGGGGGTTGTGCCCAATTCGCGGGTGAACAACTCACTGATCTGATGCCGGGTGAGATGCATCGCCGGAAAAACGATGTGGTAGGGTGGCTCCTTGCGAAGTTGCACAATGAACTCACCCAGATCCGACTCCACCACCTCAAAACCCGCCTCCTCGAGAGCAGCGTTCAGGTGGATTTCCTCCGATGTCATCGACTTCGACTTGATGATCGATTTGGCCCCTTTCTCGCGGAGGATGCCGGCAATGATCTCCCGGGCCTCTCCCCCCGTTCCAGCCCAATGAACCTTCGCCCCACGCCCTTCCAACTGCGATGCAAAACGGATCAGATGCTCGTCAAGATGGTTGACCGCCTCCCATTTGGTCTCGGCAGCAGCGTCCCTGGCCGCATTCCAATTCTGAAAACGCCCCAGCACCCGGTCACGAACGACCTCGTATTTTCCAAGGGCCGTCTGGATGAGTTGCCTATGCTGCTGATCCTTTGTGATCGCAGAAGCATCCTCCTTGAACTGACGGGCGGCGGTTTTCATGATGCGGCCAGCACCTCCGCAAGGTGGATGGTTTTCATCTTGCTTTTGCGCCGGTCCAGCAGCCCCTGAATATGCATCAGGCAACTGGAATCATTCGAGACGATGTATTCAGCCCCGGTTTCGGATGCCCGTTCACATTTCACCTCACCCATCGCGGTCGAAATCATCGGGAATTTCGCCGCAAACGTCCCGCCAAACCCGCAACATATCTCCTCGGACATTTCCACCAGTTGCAACCCGCGCACCTTCTCCAGCAACCGGCGCGGCTGGCTCTTGATGCGCAACTCGCGCAACCCATGGCAACCATCATGAAAAGTCACCTTCGAGGGGAATGAGGCACCTAGATCCGTGACCCCAAGGCGGGACACGAGGAAATCAGAAAACTCGAAGCATTTTTTGGACAGCGCAAGAGCCGGTGCCTCGTTTGAAGTTCCCTTGAAGAGATCCGGGTAGAACTTCTTGACCATCGCACCACAGGAACCGGAGGCGATGACAACCACCTCCGAATCTGCGAGAACGGCAAGCGTCTTCTCCGCCACGGTCCGGGCCTCGTTCCAATAGCCGGAATTAAAGGCGGGTTGCCCGCAGCAGGCTGCGGCCTCAGGGCAACGAACCGTATGGCCCAACCGCTCCAGAATGCTCACCATGCTGATCCCCACCTTGGGATACATCATGTCAACAAAACATGGGATGAACAGTGTTACGACCATAACAAGACCGACTCAGTTTAGGGCAGGAACCCGGGGTGGTGCAATCACAGTTCAGGCGGGAGACACACCTCTGTGTGTTGCCTGAAGGAGGTGGAAGGGCAACGGTTGGGGAACATCCCTCCATCGGGTGGCACTCCAAAATCCGGAGACCACTCCTCAACCTTCGACAACACCCTCGGTAAGACGCGCAACCACATCCGCAGCACTATAGGAATCCTGGCCCGGGGGAAGAAACGCGGCAACTTCAGCCAAATCGTCACCCCCGGTAACCACTGGCAATTCCTGCCCGGATTCGGATCGGAATTGACCCAAACCAACCGTTCCAGAGAGTCCGTTGCAGATGCACTTGCGACCCTCAGTGTCTTCGATCAATCCACCCTTCCGCACGTAGTTCGCTTTCGGCTCGGCAGGGCAGCGATAACCGATCGTGCCATCGACCTTCCTGTATGGGTGCCGCAGGTAGCCGAGATCGCAAATTCGGGGCCGGGCCTCATACACTGGAGCATCGGCCAGACTCCCAGGCAGGCGGGCCAGCTTGAAAGGGAATCCGGTGGGAGATGCCTTCGGGTCGGTAAAAACCTGAAGCGCACCTTGACGGCTGAGCGCAAAAGCCTGCTTGCGCAGTTCGGGCAGGATCCCGGACTCATTACAAAACGCAAAAGCCGTTCCGACCTGAACACCAGCTGCCCCAAGGGAAAGAGCTTCGGCCAGTTTGCCGGGCCGCCCGTAGGAGCCAGCCAGCCAGAACGGCAGGCCGAGCGCGCGAATCTTGTCCAAATCAGCATTGTCCCGAGGTCCGTAAAGGGGTTCCCCCGCGTCGGTCAACTGCATGGGGCCCCGGGGTGGGGCATTGTGCCCGCCTGCGGTCGGACCTTCCACGATGAATCCATCCACCTGGCCACTTGCCTTTTTCGCCAAAGTCATCGCCAGAGTGGCCGAGGCCACGATCCCCAAAAACTTCGGTCTCTTGAGAATCGGGGGTTCCCCGCCGCAGAATGCGCGGGGATCAAACTCTGTGGTGAAGACTTCGTTGACGTCCGCACCTTCGACATCAATGCGGAGTTCAACTTTCTCCCCGCGCGACAACTGATCCATGACCCCGGGAATCGCCCTGGGGATGCCTGCGCCCATCAAAATATAATCAACCCCTCCCAGAATGGCACCATAGATGGAGGAGAGGGTCGGAATCTGGATTTTTTCCAGGTAATTGATTCCGACCGGGCCTGAGTGACCCTGCCGGGCGAGAAAAACTTCAACGAAATTGGCAACCACCGTCAGCTCAATGAGATCCTTGCGGGATTGCAAAGTTGGCATCGCGGTGAGCCGGAAAGGAGTGTTCTCGCTCTTGCCACCGGGAATGTAATGTTCAGCGACGATTCGAGCCGCCATGTCCTGATAGGGAAACTGGGACAAGGCGTCCCTCAAGGCACCCTCCGGATCGCCCATTTGCAGGCGACGGGCCAATACTACAGCCAGCGCGGTCCCGGACACGACGCCTAGATGCCCCAAGCGGGACACAGCACGTGCCAAATGCCAACCGGACACTGCGACACCCATGCCGCCCTGAATTATTCTGGGATGTGACGTGATCATATCCAACTACCGCAAGCCTCTTCGCGACCTGCACGGCAGGCAACTCAGGGGCAATCCGAACCCCGGCTGCTCGGGCATGCCGGATTTGAGCCCGTTCGGACTAACGAAACCTAAGATTATCTGAACCGGAATCCAAATGAAAGCGTCATTATCGGGGAACGCAAAGAAAACATCCCCGCCATGTAACTGCTTGCGTTCACTGAAATCAGGTCTCACTCGACCACCCGATGGCCCTTCCTCATCGCCTGAAACTGTGCAAGAATCCACCTGTAGGTCGCCTTAAGGCCCGCGTTCAATGTCGTATCCGGTTCCCACCCGAGAACCTGCCGGATGAACGTGTTGTCGCTATTGTGCCCGGCGACACCGCGTGGGGCGTCCAACTGGTAGTCGCGCTCCAGTTTCACACCCGCAACCCGCTCCACCTTGTCCACCAACTCGTTGATGGAGACCAATTCACTCGAACCCAGATTTATCGGAGTCCCGATCAGATCATCGCAGTGCATGATCTTGTCGATCCCTTTCGTGCAGTCGTCGATATACATGAAACTGCGGGTTTGGGTTCCATCGCCCCAGATCTTGATCCGGTTCGACCCACTCTCCACCGCCTCGACCACCTTCCGGCAAATAGCCGCCGGAGCCTTCTCACGCCCTCCGTCCCAGGTTCCATTCGGCCCGTAAACATTGTGGAAACGGGCAATGGCTGTCTTTAATCCCCGCTCTGCCCAATATTCCTGACAAAACATCTCACTCACCAGTTTCTCCCAGCCGTAGCCACGTTCCGCCATCGCAGGGTAAGCATCACTCTCCTTCAAAGCCGTCACCTGGGGATCCTGCTGGAGCAGGGTGTTGTAGGCACAAGCCGAGGATGCGAAGAAATATCGGCGGGCACCGGCCCGGTAGGCTGCCTCTATCAGGTGTGTGTTGATCAAAATGCTGCGAAGGCATTCCACCCGAAATCGTTCGATGAAGCCCATCCCCCCCATGTCCGCAGCCAGATTGTATACCTCGACAGCCCCTTCACAGGACTGATCGCAATCTCTCTCCCGACTCAGGTCGAGACACAGACATTCCACCCCGGCCACACGTTGATACCAGTCAGGTAGCGGCTTCTTGTCCACAGCACGAATGTTCCTGAACCCTTTCGCCACAAAATAGCGGGCAAGGGCACCCCCGATAAACCCACCCGCACCACCAATGACGATCAAATCGTCCTTGCTGCGCTTCGATTCCTTCTCGATCAATCGTGTCTTTTCCATAACCCGGACAAACATTACCACGAAAACCCTCCACCGTAACGATCTTGGCGGGTTGTTCTCGGTGCGACAGGCTAGAACCTACCCCCTAAGATCCTCCTCACCAAACTTTTTCGACGGTTGAACCAAGATCAACCCGGAAATCGGGCGATCAATGGAATGAGATCAGAAGTGAAAACAGAAGTCCCCTCGCATGTAGGGACCTGTATCCCCGGGCGAGAGCGGGGCCATACGTCAGAGCCACCCTCGAAGGGTTGCTCGTCGGACTAGAAATGCAGCTTTGAGCAGAGCTTGTAGACAAGATCCGTCAGGAGAGGTGAACTCCCCCGGACGTAGTAATAAATAAAAAAGCGCACCAGAGATGTTGCGAAAGCGATCACCAAAGCACTGCCAATGAAAAGACCGAACGCATGAATCGGATCTGGATCCATCAACCTGGGAATCCCGTGATAGAGTGCCCGAACGGTGAAAGCAATTCCAACCGACCATGTTGCCCACGGAGAAACGAACGGAAAAACATTAAGAAGGGAGAAGAGCAGCAGCGGAAGCATGCTGCAGGCAACAGTCACGAAAGCTTGATCGTAAGTCTGGCGCGCATGAAAGGTGTCAGCCATTGATTTGATCACCTTTGTGGCCAGAAAACACACCAAAGTCATCAACAGCAGATGAACAACAGCAACGACAACAGCCTCGTTCTGTGGGAACGTCTTCATTCGTTCCAACTCTGTCTGCCAACTCCCCCAGCGTTTGATGCCATATCCCTCAAGCGCAGCCACGGCCAGCAGTAATGGAAAAAAGCTGATCCCAAAAACAGCACCGACGCCTGGCCGGGTACGAAACAACTTCTCCCAGGTGGCGACCGGTTCAAAAATCAGGAGCACCGCTCTAATCATTCTGTAATAATCTGCCCGCTTTGGATGTGATAGACAACCTAAATTGCTGAGTTCGGCGGTGAATCTTCCCACCCTGCCCCGCCTGAAAGGGCTAACCCGCATCTTTCTCCCTTTATCACGCAGCCGTTACCTGATTTAATGAACGCAATGAAAGTGGACCTCGGCATTTGGGACAAGTTGACCCGGCTGGTGCTTTTTCTGCTGTTTATCGCAGGATTGCTCCTCGTTGGCGTCTGGTATCTCCCCCTCATCCGAACCAACGAACGCATGCGCAAGCAGATTGTGCTGCTCGACGCTCAAACACAGAAAGCGGAAGAAAACCGTAAGCAGCTCCTGTCCTCAATTCAGACCCTTGGCTCGGACCAAAAGGCCATGGAGAGGCTGATTCGCGAACGCCTGGGCTACGCCAAAACCGGTGAGACAGTGATACGGTTTGAGGTCCCCTCCACCCCCCGGGCGGGCACAACACCCACAAACCCCTCCACCAAACCCGTCCCGCAAAGGCCGTAACACCCGCCCCGGGGGGGCGGGCAACTCGAACCATGGAAGAGAAGCCTGAAAACCCCGACCTTCGGGTCAGACCGTCATGATCTCTTTCTCTTTTCCGGCCAGATGTGCATCCAACTTTCCGATGTAGTCATCTGTAAGCTTTTGCAATTCCTTTTCGGCGTGCTTCACATCATCTTCCGTGGTTCCGCTGTCATGGCCGTGCTTCTTGATCTGGTCCATCGTGTCGCGTCGCACGTGCCGGATTGCCACCCGGCCATCCTCTGCCATCTTGCGGATGATCTTGACGAACTCCTGACGGCGCTCCTGACTCAACTCGGGAAAGAAAATACGGATCGCTTTGCCCTGAATTGACGGGGAAAGGCCAAGGTTGCTCTTTTGAATCGCTTTTTCTATCGGATGCAACGAATTGACATCCCAGGGTTGAATCGCCAAAGCCCTCGGCTCCGGGGTTGTGATGCCAGCCAGTTCCCTAATGCGCATTTGGGATCCGTAAACCTCCACAATGATGTTCTCGACCAGGGATGGTGATGCCTTGCCTGTGCGCACACCGGCAAACTCATTCACCACAACATGCTCGGTCTTCATCATCTTCTCTTCCGCTTCCAGTAGATAATCGTCGAGTGCCATATGTTCTTATATGATAGCAAGAGGTTCACGTCATGTATAGGGGTAAACTGGCTACCAGACAGGTTGACCTGTGCATCTCCAGCCTGCAAACAACACCACGACCCCACCCGCGAAACGGTCCCTCCCTCCCAGGCTGCAGTGGTTTGGGAACCCGACACACCCTCCCAAAAATCGTCGCCTCAAAGTTCGGCTTGTCTTGCAGGTCCGGGTTGCGTTACTTATTCTTGGAAATTCAAATGAACAAGACCCTGGTGGTGGTGCCAACTTACAACGAGCGGGAGAACCTTCCCCCGCTGGCCCAACGCCTTTTGAATTTGCCCGCCCCTGTCGATCTTCTGGTGGTGGATGACAACTCTCCCGATGGGACCGGAAAGATCGCTGACGACCTTGCATCAAAGAATCCGGCGATCAACGTCCTGCACCGTAAGCAAAAAAACGGTCTGGGCCGGGCCTATATCGCTGGATTCAAGTGGGCTCTCGAGCGCGGATATGAGTTCGTGTTCGAATTGGACGGGGATTTTTCCCACAATCCGGATGACATCCCCATGTTTCTGGAGGCGGCAAAGAATGCGGATCTTGTTCTTGGGTCCCGCTACCTGAATGGCATTCGAATCATCAACTGGCCCCTGAGTCGGCTGATGCTGAGCAAGGGGGCCGCTTGTTATGTACGGACAATCACCGGAATGCCTTTTACAGACCCTACTGGTGGCTACAAATGCTTCCGCCGCAAGGCTCTTCAGGCGCTCAATCTCGATCAGGTGGAATCCAACGGCTACAGCTTCCAGATTGAAATGACCCACCGCCTGTGGCGTCAGGGTCTGAAGGTCGTCGAAGTGCCCATCATCTTTACGGATAGGTTTCATGGACATTCCAAAATGTCCGGGAACATCGTTCAGGAGGCCCTTATGATGGTCTGGCGTCTCTGGTTCCAAAACGGCGGCCGGCGCGTTCCCAACCGGATTCCCCGCTGACCTATGCGCTGCAGCCCCGGCTCTTAACGGGGGGCCCTTTTTGAGTGGGTCATCGCCCATTTTTCGCTTACGCGATTGACTTTTATGGGGCTTCTGACCGATATTTCATCCACTGATCCCGCTTGTCGGGCTTGAGCCAGTATAAGTAACCATGCATGAGATCATCGCCAAGCAGGGCCTGAGCCCGAATGTAACCCGGTTGGACGTGAAGGCCCCGCGCCTTGCAAAGATACGCCAGGCCGGACAGTTCGTCATTGTCCACCGCGCCGAGGGTGCCGAGCGCATACCCCTGACCATCGCGGATGCCGATCCGGAAAAGGGGACCATCGCCCTGGTCATTCAGGCCGTTGGCAAGAGCACTCGCGATCTGGTTGCGATGGAGCCCGGCGAATTCATCACGGGCATTGCAGGCCCTCTGGGCAAGCCAACGGAACTCATCGAAAAGGGACGTGCCCTTTGTGTGGGGGGTGGCGTGGGGACTGCCGTGGTGCACCCCATCGCCCAGGGCCTTCACCGTCAGGGAGTCTCCGTTCACAGCATCATCGGGGGGCGCTCAAAGGAATGGGTGATCTTTGAACAGGAGTTGCGCCAACTGGGGGAGGTCACGGTCTGCACGGATGACGGAAGCCACGGTCGCAAGGGTTTTGTCACAGAGGCTGCCAAAGAATTGCTCTCCGCCGGGGGTATTGACATTGTTTACGCGGTTGGACCTGTTCCAATGATGCGCGCCGTGGTGAACCTTACCCGCCCCATGGGGGTCCATACCATCGTCTCTCTGAACCCGGTGATGGTGGACGGCACGGGAATGTGCGGCGGCTGCCGCGTCACTGTGGACAACCAGACCTTCTTCGCCTGTGTGGATGGCCCCGAGTTCGATGGCCATCTTGTTGATTTTGAGGGGCTGATGGATCGGCTCGGGACATACCGCGAGTTCGAACAGCGGGCAACCCATGCCTGCGAATCAGGACAGTGCAAGGTGGGCCTGCACTAACAGCTTTCCCCTCGAGAAGAGAAAACACCCTATTTAAACTGTGAGCGACAAATATACCGCACGCGAGCGGATGAAGATTGACCGGCAGAAGATGTCGGAACAGGACCCCCTGCAGCGCAGCACAAATTTTGGCGAGGTAAATCTTGGACTGCAGGAGAAAGTGGCCCTGCTTGAGGCTGAGCGCTGTCTGCAATGCCGGGATCCCAAGTGTGTCTCCGGCTGTCCCGTAATGGTGAACATCCCGCAGTTTCTCGAGTTACTCTCTGAGGGCAACCTCGCGGCCGCCGCACAATCACTGCTAAACGACAACGCCCTGCCATCCGTCACCGGGCGGGTTTGTCCGCAGGAAACGCAGTGCGAAATTGAGTGTATCCGTGGGAACAAAGGACTGCCCGTCGCCGTGGGCTATCTCGAGCGCTTCGTCGGAGACTGGGCACGCGGCAACCGCGAACAGGTGCCAATGCAGGTCGCCGCACCGACGGGACGCAAGGTGGCGGTCGCTGGGGCTGGCCCCGGTGGATTGACCGCAGCGGGGGAACTGGCCCGCCGAGGCCATGATGTAACGATTTTTGAGGCTCTCCACAAGCCCGGTGGCGTTCTCGTGTATGGCATCCCGGAATTTCGACTTCCCAAGGCAATCGTGGAGGATGAAGTGGCCCGCCTTCAGCAGGCGGGCGTCAAGATCGTCTGCAACACCGTGATCGGCAGGACCTATACCATTCAGGAGTTGCGCGAACAGTTCGACGCCGTCTTTATCGCCAACGGGGCGGGTCTGCCCGTATTCATGAACGTTCCGGGGGAGAATTTCAAGGGAGTCTATTCTGCCAATGAATACCTCACCCGCGTCAACCTGATGTCCGCCTACCAGTTTCCCCAGGCAGACACACCTGTGCTGGTGGGGCGACGTGTCGCAACCGTGGGAGGAGGCAATGTGGCCATGGACGCTGCCCGCACCGCAAAACGCATTGGTGCCGAGGCCTCCATCATCGTCTACCGCCGGACCCGCAAGGAAATGCCGGCCCGGGCGGAGGAGATCCACCACGCTGAGCAGGAAGGGATCGATTTTGAATTTCTCGTTGCACCGGTTGAGGTTATCGGCGATGAAAAACGGTGGGTGACAGGTTTGAAGTGTGTCCGCATGCAACTCGGAGCACCTGACGCCTCAGGCCGGGCCCGCCCTGAAATCATACCCGGATCGGAGTTTGTAATCCCTTGCGACGTTGTGGTGGTTTCAATTGGAACCCGCGCAAACCCCCTCCTGACAGCCACATGCCCTGAGATGAAACTGAACAAGTGGGGCAACATTGTTGTCGATGAAAACGGGATGACCAACCTCCCGGGCGTGTTCGCCGGAGGCGATATCGTTCGCGGAGCTGCGACAGTCATCCTCGCCATGGGGGATGGAAAGCGGGCGGCGGCGGCGATGGATGAATATCTGAAAACAGCCCCGCCACTCGGTTCGCAGACGGTCTAAAATCGGCCGGAAGAGTTGAATAGCGGGACCTGCCGGGGCCTCGCCATTGAAAGGATTCCGATCCTTCGGGATCGGATCAGGAGGACCTCTTCGACTGGTTCGACCCGTCGGAGGGAGTCTTCGTGATTCCGAATTGCTGCTCGAAATCCGCTGCGAACTTTGTGAGGCTCTCCTCGATGCGCTGGGGCTGAAGCCCGAGACTGCCCACAAAGCGGGCCGCGTTGTCAGGGTAGAGCCGCATCACTTCCAAAGATCCGGCTATTATGGCCAGCACCCCTCGGACATCATGATTCATTTCCCTGAGCTTGTTATACAACTCATGCAACTGGGCAGGAGTCAGAGTCACAGGCTCTTCAGGGAAAATACGCTTTATGCCTTTGATGGGAGCATCCATGCCACTCTTTATGCACTAACCCGGCCTGCCTGCGCAAGCCATAACAGCGGCAGCATGAATTCGGGATAGACTCAAAAACGCCACAAATGCCCACACTGCCCTGGTGGCTCTGAATTCCACTGTCCGCTTCATCGGATGAACAGATTCAACCCTTGATTTTTCGGGTCAGAACCTCCCCAACAAGCGCCGGATTGGCCTTGCCCTTGCTGAGTTTCATCACCTGCCCCTTTAGGAAGTTCAACGCAGCCTCCTTGCCAGCCAGAAAATCGGCCACGGGACCGGGGTTCGCAGCGATTGCCTGATCGCAGAAGGTCTCAATGGCACCGCTGTCACTGACCTGGGCCAGCCCTTTGATCTCCACGATCCTCCCAGGATTCGATCCAGTGGAAAACATCTCCGCAAAAACATCCTGTGCAATCCTGCCGCTGATCTTGCCCGAGTCCACCAGATCGACCAACTCCACCAGTGCTGCAGGGGGGAATTTCAGCTGGTCCAGTGCGGACCCAGACTCGGTGAGCTTGGCCCGCAGGTTGTTGATGACCCAGTTTGCCAGGGCCTTGGGATTCTTTGCCGAGGCGACAGCCGCCTCATAGTAATCACCCAATGGACGATCCCAGACGAAGGCCTGAGCATCAGGAGCCGGTAGCTGGTAATCCCGCATGAACCGCTGCTTCCGCGCGAGCGGAATCTCGACAACACACCTGGAAACCTCCGCAAGCCATGCCTCCGTCGGTTCAAACGGCATCAGATCCGGCTCTGCAAAATACCGGTAATCGTGCGCGTCCTCCTTCGTCCGCATCTCCTCCGTAATCCCGGTGGTATCCTCCCAGCGCCGGGTGGATTGGATCAACTTACCCCCGGCTTGAACCACCGCTATCTGGCGGGGGATCTCATACTCCAGCGCTTTCCGCACCCCGCTGAAGCTGTTCATGTTCTTGATTTCAATCTTTGCCCCAAGCCCCCTGGTCCCCTTCGGCCGGACACTCACGTTGACATCGCACCGCACCATCCCCTTCTCCATGTCGCAATCACTCACCCCTCCATAAACAAGGATGTCCTTCAGCGCATTAAGGTAGGCGCAGGCCATGTCTGGCCCGTCGATATCCGGCTCTGAAACAATCTCCATCAATGGAACCCCGGCCCGGTTGAAATCGACACCGCTGTTGCGGTCAAAATGGCTGTTCTTTCCCACATCCTCCTCCAAATGGGCCCGCGTGATCCGGACCCGGGAGATGCCACCCTGATGCTCAAAATCCACCCAACCGGTGCTGGTGGATGGCTGGTCGTATTGGGTCAACTGGTAGTTCTTGGGCATGTCCGGATAGAAATAATTCTTCCGGTCGAACTTCGCACGGCGTGGAATGGTGCAGTTGAGGAGCAGACCGGTCAGGGTCGTCAACCGCAACGCCTCCTCGTTCGCCACGGGTAGCACCCCCGGCAGGCCGAGGCAAACCGGGCAGACGTTCGTGTTTGGGGATGCGCCAAACTCGTTGGCACAACCACACCACATCTTGGACTTTGTCTTAAGCTGGACGTGTGTCTCCAGTCCAATCACCGCTTCGTATTCCATAGGCTGCTCAAAGATATTTCTTAAGGATCGGGTGCAACTCCTTGATGGTCTTCGCAGGCCAGCAGGAGCGCTCCGTCATGATCGCGTTTTTCAGGACACAATGGCAATCCCAGGTCGGCTCAAGAGGAATCTTCGGGATCGCATCAGCAATAATCCGCTTCGCATTCGCCCCATTCCTGGCCACATTTGCGATCACGACATCCACCGTAACGTGCGCCTCGTCCTCTTTCCAACAATCGTAGTCGGTGATCATCGCCATCGTTGCATAGGCAATCTCCGCTTCCCGGGCGCACTTGGCCTCCCCGAGGTTCGTCATCCCCACGACAGAATAACCGGCCTTGCGATTGGTCAGCGATTCCGCCAGGGTCGAAAATGCGGGGCCCTCCATGTTCACATAGGTCCCGCCATTGTGGCACCGGACTTTGAGGCTGCGGGCACTCTGATGCAGGATCGCCCTCAGTTCTTCGGAAACAGGACGACCAAACGGCACATGGCCCACAATGCCACGCCCGAAAAAAGTGTGCGCGGCCGACTGTTTGGTCCGATCCAAAAACTGGTCGGGGAAAAGGATGTCGCAAGGTTTGTAAGCTGCTTGCAGGGAACCCACCGCACTCACACTGATCACCCAGGCCACCCCAAGCTTTTTCATGGCCCAAAGATTGGCCCGATGGTTCAGTTCAGAGGGCAAAATGCGATGTCCCCGGCCATGGCGGGGCAAAAAAACCACCCGGCGGTCGTGAAGTTCGCCCGTCAGTAGTTCGTCGGAAGGAGGACCGAACGGAGTCTTCACTTTGACCCATTTTTGACTGGTGAAGCCTTCAATATGGTAAAGTCCACTGCCGCCAATAATGCCGATGACATGCTCAGACATGGGGAAATTCTAACCGGCAACCCTGATTCCGACGAGAAGATTCGCCATGTCTCACGGGGACAGCGGCAGCTTGACACACCGGGCAATTTCAATCGAGCCAACCGCAACGGGCTTGTCCCCTGGGACATCACCCCGTAAGCTTGCGTGACTTCACCATGAGCAAAATCAGACATGCAATAACTGGTCGCAGGAACCCAACTGGATCGTTGTGCCCGCCCCTGCTCTGTGCGGCGCTGGTCCTGTCAATGCTCCTCTCAGGTGGAGACCGATCCATGGCGGCCAACGCATCCATCCCTTATAACACACTGGCCAAGACCTTCGATGATCTCGCCCTGCTCAAGGGAAAGGACAAGCTGATCCCCAACCTGAAGGTGAGATTGTCCACCAACGGGACTTCCCTCTCACTCCTCAAGCTGGAGGTTAACTCCTCCCGGGGGGCGATACCAATCAAGCTGGGTGCGGACGGACAGATTCTGGAGTTCCCCCTCACGCGGGAGTTGCGGTCTGAAAATCCCCCCGTAACCAGCAACCAGCCCGAGGGAGCCATCTCGATCCGCATGGGGGTCAGCATCCGCTACCCGGGCCTGCTGGATGAATCCGCCACTTACTACGCGGGGGCGCTTGACGATTTGAATGCCGCCATCAAGAAAAAGTTGGGGTTGCTCGCTCTAGCCGTCCCCAAACTCAAGACCGTGGTTTTTGAATTCGAGCCGAGCAAACCGGCGACCGTTACTGTCTGCAATCGCAAGGAGAATCGAACCGTTGAGGCCGACGAAAAAGGCAGAATCAAGGTTGAGTTCAGTTCCATCAAGCCCGGAGAAACACGGATCATCCTGCCGCGCGAACCAAAAAACATAACCGTTTCAAAATGAGCATTGTTCTTAAATTCAAGGTTGTCGCACTGTTGATGTGCCTGCTGCTATTCAGCTTTTCGAGCCATGGACAGCCTGCCACACCGGCTCCTCCCGCAGGAATGGCCTTCGACGTCGAATCAGCAACCCGGACATACCTGAACCGGCTTTCTCAGGAACAACGTGCCAAAAGCGATGCCTATTTCGAGGGGGGCTATTGGATCCAGCTCTGGCAGTTCCTCAACGGCCTTCTGATCGCCTGGCTGCTGCTCGGCACTTCCGCCTCGGCCCGTATGCGGGACCTGACCCGCAAGATCACCCGGTTCAAGCCGCTTCACACGGCCGGGTATGGTGTCCTCTACTTTCTTGCCTCAGCCCTGCTCAGCTTTCCCCTGAGTCTCTACACCGATTTTTTTCGTGAGCACCAGTATGGAATGGCGACGAACACCCTCGGCGACTGGATGCTGGATTGGTGCAAGGGGCTCATCCTGACCCTTGTGTTTGGCTCCCTCTTTCTTGTGGTTCTGATGGCAGTGGTCCGTCGGCTTCCACGCATCTGGCCTGCCGCAGGGGCGGCCGTTACAATGATGTTCCTCATTCTGGGTGCCGTGATCGCACCCGTTTACATCTCCCCCATTTTCAACGCCTACAAGCCGTTGTCGGACCACAAAATCCTGGATCCGATTCTCCGTCTGGCCCGCGCGAACGGCATCCCGGCTGACCGGGTTTACGAAATGGACGCATCGAGACAAACGACGAGGATCAGTGCAAATGTGAGCGGAATGCTCGGCACGACACGCATCACCCTCAACGACAACCTCCTGCAGCGATGCTCCCTCCCGGAAATCGAGGCGGTCATGGCCCATGAGATGGGACACTACGCCCTGAATCATGTATATAAAATGATTCTGTTCTTTGGTGTGGTGGTGGTCATCGGCTTTTACCTCCTGCGCTGGTCGTTGCAATCCCTGTTCGATCGCTACAAACACAAATGGAATATTCAGGACCCCGCCGACGTGGCCACCTTCCCCCTGGTTGTGGTTCTTTTCTCGGCATATATGCTCGTCCTGACCCCGGCCATTAACACCTTCATCCGAGTTCAGGAATCCGAGGCCGACATTTTCGGACTAAACGCAGCCCGTCAACCGGATGGGTTCGCCGAGGCAGCCCTCAAGCTGGCCGATTACCGGAAAATGGCACCTGGCCCCGTTGAAGAATTCCTCTTCTACGATCATCCAAGCGGCAGAACACGCATCCGCATGGCGATGACTTGGAAGGCGGAGAATTTGAGTTCCTCCACCCCTTGAAAAGGGTGGCGCTGGGTGAGAGTCGGCCAACCGCTCAGTGACTGCAACAGGCAGGATCCTGACTTGAAAGATCAGGGCTGACGTAGGGAATTCCCAACGACATCCCGCGCAAAATCAGCAGAATCGCCAGCAGGATTATGGAAAGAGGAACCACCCTGACCAGCCTGATCCGGAGCGCAGTCGGCATGAGCTTGCCCGAAACGCTGATTACGAACATTACAGGCACCGTCCCGAGCCCAAAAACTGCCATGTATTCCAACCCCGAGACAACACCCCCGGTGGCAGCTGCACCTGCACAGGCGACGTAAACAAGTCCGCAGGGAAGAAGCCCATTGAGCAAACCCAAAAGGCCCAATGCGACCAGAGACCGCCGCCTGAGCAAGCCTCCCATGGCCAGTTTGAGGCGTTGGACAAGAAGGACCACAGGTTTGGATAATGCGAGTTTTCGGGAAAGGAACAACCCGAAGATCAGTAGCAGCCCCAGTGTGATTGAGGCCCAACGTTGTACTCCGGCCATCCAAAACGATTTGCCCACAACCCCAAAAATCAGACCCAACCCGCAATAAGTCACAACCCTCCCCAAATTGTAGGCCAGCCGACCCAAAACGTATGCCGCCCCGCTACGATCCCTCCCCGGCAGAGCAAGCGCAAGAGGGCCACACATGCCCGCGCAATGAAGACCGCCCACCAATCCCAGCACCAGTGCCGCGTATAAATCCATTTACTTCACCATCGCGGGGATCACCAACTTCTCCTCCACCATGAATGTCTGTCCCTCCGTCACCCAGGAAACCCGAACTCTCCAGAGTCCGGAACTGATTCGGGAGGCGTCAATGACCTGAGTTCTCCCCAGATTGGGATTAATCTTGAACATGCGGTCCATGCTCACAGACGAGGGACGATACAACTCCACCTGTCCCGTGGTCGTCTGCCCGAACGCCGCACTGGGAAACTCCAGCTGGATCGCCCTGGATTCGGGATCATAGGCGATCGAAAGTCGTGTGGAGAGTGCTCCAGCCCTTCCAATCTGGTCCATCCGCCCCTGGTGCCGCAACTCCTGCTCATAGTAATCAGGCCGGACCAACTCCTCCTTGTGCATCGTGCATACGGCAACGAGTGATCCGAGACCAATCACGACGAAGATGAAAAAAATCACTATCGAAACAGGCCAGAGACTGCGCGGAGGGCGGACGGTTGGATTTTGAGTCGCGCTAGGCATGATTATTTTCTGGGACCGATGAAACCCGTTTTGACAAGCTGTCCACGCTTGCCATCCACGTAAATCGCCACCTGCAAGGGGGTGCTGCCCGACTGCAGTTTTCCGGGGGCGATCTCCACAATCACTGGCACCTCAGCCTGCTGCTCCGCCGGAACGAGGAGGTCCTCACCAAGAATCGAGATTACACCTTCAATCCCCTCAAGCTTCAATTCGACCCGCTTGCTGCTGTGAGTCTTGTTGGTCAGCTTGAGCTGGTAAATGTTGCTGATGCGCCCTTCAGCCGCCTGCTGAAAGAGGCTCCCGGGGTTGCGCAGGAAGCTGGCATCCATGTCGCTGCGGGTCATTAGGAGAACCGTCAACCCCAAACCCAGTGTCACAAGCAGTCCACAGTAAACCATCAGACGCGGGGTCACGCGCAATTTTTCACCCTTTTCGATCCCGTTGAGGGACGCGTAGCGGATCAGTCCGCGTGGGTGCTTCATCTTGTCCATGACCTCGTCACAAGCATCAATGCACGCGGTGCACGCCACACACTCCATCTGGGTCCCGTTCCGGATGTCGATTCCAGTGGGGCAGACTGTCACACATCGAAAACAATCGATGCAGTCCCCCATGCCGTGGGTGCGGCGCTGGTCCCAAGGCTCATGCCTCCGGGCCCGCCCTCGATGCTCACCCCTCTTGTGGTCGTATGCAACCACGATGCTGTTCTCGTCGAGAAGAGTGGATTGAAAACGACCGTAAGGACAGATGAAGGTGCAGGCCTGCTCCCGGAATCGTGCAAAAATCCCGTAAAAAACCAGACTGAAAAGAAACATGAAGCCCAACCCGGTCGTATGCTGGAGGGGACCATCTGTGATGATGAGCTTGAGCGAGTCCCAGCCGATGATATAGGCCAGAAGAACATTGCCGATGACGAAGGAGAGGATGGCAAAAATCAGGTGCTTGCTCCCTTTCTTCAGAATTTTTGTCCCGCTCAGAGGTGCCCGATTCAACGCCTTCTGGGCACTGGCATCCCCTTCTATCGCATATTCGATCCTGCGGAATACCATCTCCATGAGGACTGTCTGTGGACAGGTCCAACCACACCACAACCGCCCAAAGGCGGCTGTGAATATGGCAATCCCGGTCAGGAATAGGAGAAACCCAAGCGCAAAGATCAGATTGTCCTGGGGCCAAAAAATGACTCCCAGAACCGAAAATCTGCGCTCCACGATGTTGATCATCAGGAGCGGGTTGCCCTGAATCTTGACGAACGGGCCCCCGAACATCACCAGCAACATCACCCACGTCAACCACTGCCGCGCCCTGTAATACCTCCCCCGAGGCTTGGTGGGATAGACCCACTTTCTGCTCCCATCCCGGTCCGCAGTTGCAATGTGATTGCGAAAGTCCCCCCATGCCGCCTTGTTGGCGGCTATTCCCGGTTTATCCGCTGACTGGGAGGGCCTGATATGAGGCGATGGGCTATTAAGGGGCATCGAACCTACTCAAACTCGCTGGGTCCCGTCTTGACCGGGGCTGTATTCTCAGCAGGTTTCGGATTCTTTGGATTGCTCCCGCGCAGCGTGTAGATGTAGCTTGCGACTTCGATCACTTCGGCAGGCTTCATGCCCTGCTTCTTCCAGGCAAGCATGCCCTTGGACTCAAATCCGTTCCAAATGGTGCGCACGTTGTCGGCGAACTTGGGACCATGGATCCAATAATCGTCGCAAAGGTTCGGACCGACCAAACCGCCCGCATCCGGCCGATGACAGGGGGAACACTTGGACCGGAAGGTTGCCTGACCCCGTGCAAGAATGGCGGCATCCTTCGACGGCTCAAGTGAGTCAACCTTTCCCTCAAATTCAGCGACACTCTTCGACTTGATCGCATCCCCGATCCGCATCTCTTCGGCATATTCCGTCCGCATCTGGCCCACCTCCGCTATGGAACCTTTGGCGAACAGGTGGTAATAGCCCAGATAGAACGGGGCGAAAATGTTGCAGCACCAGAAGAGATAGACCCACCAGCGTGGCAGCTTATTGTCCAGCTCGCGGATCCCATCATAGTCGTGATCCAACAGCAGGGGATCTTCCTGATTGTCCTTTGGTTTATTGCTCATGATGTGTTGCAGTTTTGGATGGGGAGTTCTTGGTTTCGTCCTCGAGCGGCACCCGGGCCATGGCCTCAAGATGGCTTTTCTTCAGGAGCATCGCCCAGACCATGGCGCTGCTGAATACCAGAATGAAAAGACTCAACGAGAGGATGCCGTAAACATCGATGCCGCCGAAAGTCCTTAATACGTTTTGGATCATTTTCCTTTCAGTTGCGGGCAGGAGTTATGGCAGTGGCCACAGGTGCGGCTGGCGCATTCGTGGGCATGGCCTTGATGTCGGTGCCAAGGCGCTGCAGGTAGGCGATCAGGGCGACGATCTCGCGGTCTGCGGGGGCATTTGTTATGGAGCCCACCGCGAGATTGGCAACGACCTTCTTGGATTGTGCCTCAATGCTCTTGGCCGCGCCCTTGATCTCGTCATCGGTATAGGGAACACCAACCTTGCGGAGTGCATGCATCCGGTCCACAACCACGGTTGTGTCCAACTTCTGGCTCAGCAGCCAGAAATAGTTCGGCATGATGGACTCTGGAGATGTGTTCCGTGGGTTCTCCATATGGTTGTAGTGCCAAGCATCCGGATATTTGCCACCCACACGGTGCAGGTCCGGGCCGGTCCGCTTCGAACCCCAGAGAAACGGATGGTCGTAGACGTATTCGCCAACCTTGGAATATTCCCCATAGCGCTCCGTCTCGGAGCGGAATGGCCGAACCATCTGGGAATGACAGCCGACGCAACCTTCACGAATGTATAGGTCCCGGCCCAGCACTTCGAGGGGACTGTAAGGTTTCACACTTGAGATAGTCGGCACGTTTTCCTTGATCAGGAACAGAGGCACAATTTCCACCAGTCCACCCACAACCACTGCAAGAGCCGCCAGAACGGTGAAGGTCACAGGCACCCCTTCGAGCCAGCGGTGTCCGTCCTTCATTCCTTCCTGATTTGCACCCCGGAGCAGGGCTGGAGCGGAATCTTCCTGATCGCCAATGAACTTGCCCGCCTTGGCGGTGCGATACAGGTTCACAAGCATGATCACTATTCCAGTGATGTATAACACCCCGCCGACTGCCCGCAGTTGATGCATCGGGAGAAGCCGGATCGTTGTTTCCAAAAAGTTCGGGTATTGCAGAAACCCGTCGGCGTTGAACTGCTTCCACATCAGGCCCTGGGTGATGCCGCTGACATAAATGGGGACGATGTAAAACATCATGCCGAGAAGGCCGACCCAGAAGTGGTAATTCGCAAGTTTTGTGGACCACAGGCGGGTGTTGTAGAGCCTGGGGATCATCCAATACAGGAGGGAGAAGGTCATGAAACCGTTCCACCCCAACGCCCCGGTGTGCACATGGGCGACAGTCCAATCCGTATAATGGGAGAGAGCGTTGACGCTCTTGATGGCCATCGTCGGGCCTTCCAGGGTGGACATTCCGTATGCCGTCACCGCGACCACCATGAACTTGAGCATGGGCTCTTCACGCACCTTGTCCCACGCACCGCGCAGGGTCAGCAATCCGTTGAGCATGCCGCCCCAGGAGGGGGCCACAAGCATGACCGAAAAAACCATGCCGAGAGATTGTGCCCAATCCGGCAGGGCGGTGTAGAGCAAATGGTGCGGCCCCGCCCAGATGTAGATGAAGATCAGCGCCCAGAAATGAATGATGGAAAGTCGATAGCTGAACACCGGGCGGCCGGAGGCCTTGGGCAGAAAATAATACATGAGGCCGAGATAGGGCGTCGTGAGGAAGAATGCCACTGCGTTGTGCCCATACCACCATTGAACAAGGGCATCCTGAACGCCGGCATACACGGAATAGCTCTTGAACAGGCTGGCCGGCATCTCCAATGAGTTGAAAATATGCAGCATCGCCACCGTGATGGCGGTGGCGATGTAGAACCAGATCGCCACATACATATGCTTCTCGCGGCGCTTGAAAATAGTCCCCATCAGATTGACGGTGAACGCAACCCAGATCAGCGCGATGGCGATATCGATCGGCCATTCCAATTCCGCATATTCCTTGCTGCTGGTCAACCCCAATGGGAGTGTGATGGCAGCAGAAACGATGATCGCCTGCCATCCCCAGAAGTTCAACCAACTGAGTGTGTCGCTGAACATCCGGGCTTTGCATAGCCGCTGCAGCGAGTAGTAGATGCCGCAGAACATGCCGTTACCAACAAAGGCAAAAATAACGGCGTTCGTATGCAAGGGACGTATCCGGCCGAACGTCGTGAACGGAGTGTCCAGATTCAGCCATGGCCAGAACAACTGGCAGGCTGCCAGCAATCCAGCCACGGTGCCGACCAAGCCCCAGATCGCGGCGGCGATGGCAAAGGCGCGGACAACGTGATTGTCATACTTGAACGTCTCCATTGGGCCGGTTCGGCCCGCACTCTCATGTGTTTTCGCTGCTGCACTCATTCTAGTCGATTGTTTTTGCTGATTATTTTTGATTCGGATTGCTGTCTCAGGGGTTCCATCAAAATCCGCATTGATGGAGTCTCTGTATCCTCATACTGACCCGATCGAACCGCCCAGACGAATCCAAGCAGAAACGTCCCGGCAATGCTCAGGCTGGCCAGTATTAATATGACAATTACGGACATTCGGTCACAAAGGATCTGAGCGGACGTGCCGCCCTATTGGTCATTCCACACGCAAACGCCACCACCGAGACGGAACTCAGCGGCATCAGGATCGCTGCAATCAAGGGCGACAACACTCCGGCTGCGGCAAACGTCACGCCGACAACATTGTACATTATCGACAGCCCGAAGCTCAAGTGAATGATTTTCACTGATTGTCGGGCGATCCTGAGCACATCCGTCAGGCCTGCCACTTTGCCTGCATCCATAATAATGTCGCTTGCCGGAGAAAAAGCTCCTACGTTCTCCACAACCGCCACACCAACGTCACTCTGCCTCAAGGCCCCGGCATCGTTCAACCCGTCCCCCACCATCATGACCACCTTGCCTGAATCTTGCAAGCCCTTGATAAAACCCAGTTTATCTAGCGGACTTTGGTTGAATTGAAGACCGGCCCGATCTCCAAACAGCTCCCGAAACCGCTCCCGCTCCCTCGCGTTGTCCCCGCTCAGAAGTGCCAGTTCATAACTGCGACCGAGATCGGATAGCATTCCCCGGGCCTCGGGGCGCAACCGGTTGGCAAGGACGAAGACTCCACGACACACCCCATCAACCGCAAAGTAAACCACGCTCCCGGCCGGAATCGTCTGCTCAGGGATGACAATCCCCTGGGTCTCAAGCCACTGCCTCGACCCCAGACGGACGCACACCCCATCCTGACATCCTTCAACCCCGCACCCTGGAATCTCGGCGAACCGCCCCACGGGAGCAGCAGGATTTGCGATCCCCATCCACCGGTGAATTCGGCTGGAATGAGGATGCGTCGATTGCCGGGCCAGACCAGCAACCCACCCCTTTTCCCTGCTTGTAAGGTCTGTTTCGTTCTGCCCGGCCGCTTTGAACCCTATGAAACTCACTTCACTGGCATCAGCCATGGTCAGGGTTCCCGTCTTGTCGAAAACAATGGTATCGACTTGGGCCAGACGCTCCAACACTTGGACGTTTCTGAGAAAAACCTGAATGGCAGCCAGTGCCCGATGAGCCGTCCCGAGAGTGAACGGGGCGGCAAGAGCCAAGGCGCAGGGACATGCCACAATCAGCACGGACGTGAACGCCTTCAACCCCCTGCCCGTGTTCCCGCACGCGATCCAATACAAGGCCACACCCAGAGCCACAAGCACCACGGCCCGGGTAAACCAGCGGCTGAACCTGTTCGTCAAAGAGTTGAAAGTGTTGTGCCGCTCCTTGCGGAAAGCCTCATGGTCCCAAAGGGAAATCAGGTAGCTTTGCGACACCGGCTTGACTATTTCGACCGTGATCCCGCCTCCCCTCTGCTGCCCCCCTGCATATAGGTAGTCCCCGGCAGCCTTGGAAACCGGCTCACTCTCGCCCGTTACAAAGCTGTAGTCGATACAGGCATCCCCGGCATGAAGACGGCAGTCCGCAGGCAACAACTCACTGTTGCGCACCACCAACCGATCCCCCACAGCCAGATTCGAAAGGGAAACGCTCTCCTCCCCCGCAGACCCGAGCCGGGTGGTGGACAATGGGAAAAAGCACTTGTAATCACGGTCGAAAGAAAGCCGCTCCTGCGCGCGAAATTGGAATACCCTCCCGCACAAAAGGAAGAAAACCAACCCTGCCAGAGAGTCGAGGTATCCGTCCCCCACCCGCCCCACAATCTCGTAGGCACTTTGCACATAAAGTGCCGCCAGCCCGGCAGCAATCGGGACATCCAACGTCATCCGCCGCTGCCTGAATGAGAGAAACGCTGAACGCCAATAGTCCGAAGCGCTGTAGAAAACGATGGGAAGGGCAAGCAGCAGGCTGAGATAGCCGAAGATGAGCCTGAACATGGGACCGCTGAAGCTGTCCAGCCCAATGTAAAGCGGCAGACTCATCAGCATGATGTTGCCGAAACCAAACCCGGCAATCCCCAGCTGCAGCCAATACTTTCTTCTCAGGGTCTCTTGAGGCTTTTTCTCCAACTCCCCCAAAGTCAGCCTGGGTTCATAACCTATGGACGCCAGCAGACCCACAACACCGCTCAACGCAATCTTTTCCGAGTAAAACGCCAACGAAATTTCCCGCCTCGGAAAATTCACTTTTGTTGCCCCGATCCCCGGATTCAGGCGGAACAGGTTCTCCAACAACCACACACAGGCAACACAATGGATGGCCGGCAGATGCAACCGCAACCGGCACAACTTCCCATCATCAAAATCCAACAACTTCCCCCGCACCACCGGATCATCGAGATAGTCCCAACGACCGCTCCGCCCTGGCGCAGGCATCTTGACCCCTGGGTGCCTGCTTAGGTCATAAAACTGATCCAAACCGTTCTCATTCAACAGGTCATGCACAATCATGCACCCCTGGCAACAGAAAATCTTTCTCTCGTGCTTAAAGGAATGATCCGGGCAAGGCTCACCGCAATGATAGCACCCCACCTTGTCACAGGTGGCGTGCAGGAAATTTCCACCCCCGGCTAATTCCGGGATTTTCAACGCCGCCGAATCAAGAGTTGCCGACACGCTTAAAATCCCCCTCCCGGAAGGATGCCCCCAACCCCGAATTGGAGGGAATGCAGGAGCCTTTCTGAAAAGCCTCCCCAGCCCCAAAGACGGAACTTGATCATGGAAAAGCACCCCACCACCATTAAATGGCGTCGTCTCCAGTTCAAAGTAAACTCGTTTTGCATGCCTGTTTAAACAAAAAGTAAGCCAAAAAAGCCGCATTAGTAAACACGAAAACCGTGAAAAACATCATCCTGCGGTCCCCCGGGCCCGTTCCCCAAATTACAAGTCAGGAAATCCCCATCCTGATTCGCAACCTGCCAATGCCCTGTGTCCTGAATTGGTTAACATGAGTGCCCTGTTTTGGAACTGCAACCCGAAAAGGTCCGGTACAACTTGTGCACCGACATCTCTTTAGAACCCAGCGCAGCGCTGCCACCCAAGCCTCCGCCCGACCTCCTGGACGGGCAGGTCCAACCGGGCAATCTCCGGGAACAGGACTTGCTACAAGATTGAATTGGCACAAAAAATAGCCCAACCTTGTACATTGCGTGAACTGGTCCAGCACCTTTAAACTTTCACCTATCACCCGTGCGGTGATTGTGACTGCCGCCTGCCTTTTGGGTGGGTTGGCCGGGAGGGAAGCATCATCCCACCCCGGAGGGGTCTCAATGATCTGGCCCCCAGCTGGAATCGGCCTGGGAGCGATCCTCCTGCTGGGTTATCGGTATTGGCCAGCCGTGGCAATAGGATCCCTCCTGTGTTCATTGATGTCGGGAATTCCACCGAACCTCGCCGTCTGGGGGACGTTGCTGGGGAACACGCTTGGGGCAATCATATGCAAGTTCCTGCTTGAGCGGGGCGTCGCATTCAATCCCTCCATGGAACGGACGATAGACGCTACAGCCTTTACGATTGTGAGCATTAGTGTGGGTGCCATCGTCAACGCCGCCCTTTGTGTTCTGGCCCTTGCAGCAACTGGAATCATCCTCTGGAGTGACCTGTTCTCCGAAATTCTCATCTATTGGGTTCCGAATTCACTTGCGGTTTTGGTGATCGCCCCGTTCGTCATGGTATGGTCCACCCCTGCCACGTTCAGGTGGAATCGCAGGCTTGTCATCGAGGCGGCAGTCTGCGGGCTGGGTCTGCTATGCGGGACCCTGATTTCCTTCGACTCCTGGTTCTCCTACGGATTACAGAGTTACCCTATTGCCTACCTGCCATTCCCGTTTCTTGTATGGGGGGCTCTGCGATTCGGACCACGAGGGGCAACAGTCGGCACGCTCCTTGTGGCGATTCTGGCGATCCATTCACTCCTGGATGGCCGCGGGCCTTTTGAAACCTCCAGCGAGAGCCAGAGCCTCATGCTGATGGGCAGCTATGTGGGGGTGCTCGCAATTATCAACCTCCTTCTAGCCTCCGCAGCAGCTGAGCGCCGGGGTGTGGAGCGTGCGATGGCAGATGACATCAGCCAGCGAAAGGAGACTGAACAGGCCCTGCGCGCCAGTGAGGAGAAATACCGTTCCCTCGTCGCCAACATTCCGGACGTGGTCTGGACCGTCGACGCCAAGTGTGAGCTTTGCTACGTGAGTGACAACGTCGAGAAGATCCTGGGATACACTCTCGATCAGCTGGTTTCGGCAGGAAAAGCATCCTGGCGAGCCCGGGTCCACCCCAGCGACTTTGCCAATGTGGATCTGGCCTACCAGCGGCTCTTCAAAAACAAGGACCCCATTGACCTTTCTTTCCGGTTTCGCCGCAGGGATGGCCATTGGATCTGGCTCCGCAGCCGGGTGCCATCAACACAACTCCGCAACGACATCCTCTGCGCGGACGGATTGCTTTCAGACATCACTCAGCAGAAAAGAGTGGAAGCCGCACTTCATCAAGCCAAGGAGGTGGCTGAGGCAGCGAATCGTGCCAAGAGCCAGTTTCTGGCGAACATGAGCCACGAACTCCGCACACCGTTGAATGCCATCATCGGCTTTTCGGAAATTCTCACTGACAAAACCTTTGGCGACCTCAACGACCGCCAATTGCGCTATACCAACAACGTCCTGATCAGCGGCAGACACCTCCTGCAATTGATCAACGACATTCTGGATCTCTCAAAGGTGGAGTCGGGACGGGTGGAACTCGACCGCACATCCTTCAACGTGGCCAATGCCCTGGCCAATGCACAGGCTGTGGTGCGAACCCTGGCGAGCAAAAAAAGCATCACCCTCGAGGTCGAGGCCCCCCAGGACATCCCCCCGCTTCTGGCGGATGAGGCCAAATTCAAACAGATCCTCTACAATCTCCTAAGCAACGCCATAAAGTTCACCCCGGAGGGGGGCAATGTCACAGTCATCATAACGGTTGAAACCAACCCCCGGAGCTACCCCGGCTTTGCCAATCTCTTTGCACCCACGGGGAAATGCCTCATGGTGAAGGTCATCGACACGGGAATCGGCATCCATCAACGGGATCATGAACGGATCTTTCTGGAGTTTGAGCAGGTGGATTCCTCCTACGGGCGCCAGCAGCAGGGAACAGGACTCGGCCTGGCCCTGACAAGCCGGCTCATTGAGCGCCATGGTGGAGTGATCTGGGTCGAGAGCGAGGGCATTGAAGGCAAGGGCAGCCGCTTCATTTTCATGCTTCCCATGCTGAATGCCCCGCCAAAATCCGGACTGTTCCCACCCATGCCGGGCCAGAACGAGGACGTGTTGAGACCGCTGGTCCTCATGGTCACAAATGATGCCCAACGCCAGGTTCTGGCGGGAGAATGTCTGACAACAGCCGGCTACGGGGTGACCAGCGTCTCCGAAGTCGAGAGTATCAGCCCCACCCTGAAGCACAAACGGCCTTGCGCCGTCCTCGTGGACGCCCAGATTCTTGAAACTCATGGAACCCGGGCTGCGGAAAGCCCCCAGCAACTGCGAACCCGCATACCCCCGGGCATCCCCGTCGTGTTGTTTCTGGTGGATCAGGATGGAAAACTCGGTTTCCGCCTCGTCACGGAGGGGAACACATCCCCCCCCAAAGCACGGCTAAGGGATGCGATCCGGCAGTCGGACGATTTGACTGTCAAGGAGGTGAAGACCATTCTCGTCATTGATGATGAATCCACTTTTTCAGACCTGTTGGGTATCACACTTCTGCACAAGGGATATCAGGTCCTGCTCGCCTCCGACGGCCCCAAAGGTATCAAATCTGCCATCAGCTCCCCCCCGGACATCATCGTTCTGGATTTGAACATGCCGGACTACGATGGAATACAGGTGGTGCAGCAACTTCGCACCTTCCCTCTCACACGATCCATCCCGGTCCTGATCCATACAGGGATCACGCTGAGCGAAGAGGAACAGGCGAAGCTGGCGGGACAGGTCTTTTCTGTCACAACAAAAACCGACAAGCATGGCCTGCTCGCAGCACTGGACCGTTTGGATACAACGACTCCAGAAAAAGCTGTCGAACAACGGACACCCACGGATGGATCAACCGGAGGGGCTCAAACCACAGCGGGAGCACCCAAGCCGGGCATGACTGAAGAGAGAAAAGGATCTTGAAGATGAGCAACCCGACAATCCGCAAGGTGGTGGTGGTGGAGGACAACCTCATTAATCTGGAGTTGGTGACAGACCTCCTTGAAGCCCACGGCTGCACAGTCTCGCAGGCCAGAAGCGGCGAGGAGGGGCTGCGACTGGCTGAGTCCATCCTTCCGGATCTCATTCTCATGGACCTCAGCCTCCCCGGCATGGACGGCCTCGCCACCACCCGCGCACTGCGAAACAACCCGCCGACCGCGAACATACCGATCATCGCCCTCACAGCCCATGCAATGAAGGGGGACGAGGAAAGCGCCTTGAATGCGGGTTGCGACGGCTACCTTTCAAAACCCATCAACACCCGCACTCTCACTGCCCGGATCGCCGAATTCGTCGAGGCCGCAAACGCACGCCGCCCCCAAACACCATAACCCTGATCACAATGGAAACTGCAAATCCCAGCCCCAATTCTCCTGGAGCGGCAACATCACCGGGTGCCCAAACCACCCCCCAACGCCCCAATGGGAGGATCCTCATCGTCGATGACGATGAACAAAACCGCACCCTGCTCAGGGACCCCCTTGAGGCCCGGGACTTCGAAATTGTGGAGGCGGAGAACGGAGAACAAGCCCTCCAACGGGTGGCGGAACGCCTTCCCGATGCCATCCTGCTGGATGTGATGATGCCCGGGATGGATGGATTTGAAGTCTGCCGACGGTTGAAAAAGGATCCAAGAACCGCTCCCATTCCCGTCCTGATCGTCACCGCCCTGTCCGAGCGGAAGGAAAGGATGGTCGGAATCGCAGCCGGAGCGAACGACTTCCTGAACAAGCCTGTCGATCTTCAGGACCTGATCCTTCGGGTCAGGAACGCTGTCCAAACCCGCCACCTGTTCCTGCAATTAAATGAGGAAAAGGAGAACTCGGAGCGCTTGCTCCTTAATATTCTCCCTGCTGCCATCGCCCAACGAATGAAGGCGGGCGAGGTCAACATAGCCGACCACCACCCCGATGCCACGGTCCTCGTCGCAGACCTTGTCGGATTCTCCTCGCTTCTCGCCCACTTTGGCCCGGAGCAGGTAGTCTGCCTGCTGGACGAGATTTTCTCGGCATTCGACGGGCTTGTTGAAAAGCACGGGTTGGAAAAAATCAAGACCATCGGGGATGCCTACATGGCCGCGGGCGGCCTGGGGGGAACGACCACTGACCATTGCGAAGCCAGCGCAGCTCTGGCATTGGATCTCTGTGCGGAAATCGCACGATTGAACAACGCCTACAGCACATCCATCCGCATCCGAATCGGAATCAGCACCGGACCGATTGTTGCCGGGGTGATTGGCCGCAAGAAGTTCAGCTATGATCTCTGGGGAGAAACCGTCCGCGAGGCATTTCTGATCGGCTCCCTCACGGAAGGGGGGACGATAGCGGTGGCCGAATCGGCCCACGAACGCCTGTCGGGCAGTTATTCGTTCGAGCAGCGAGACTTTACGAACATTCCATCGCAGTCATCCATAACGGCCTACGCACTCAGCAGATTGTCTCCTTGACGGGAGAAGGGGGAACGGCTGAAAGTGTCGTATGCCGTTCCTGCGAAATGTCCCCCAGCGTTCATCGCTGGTGGCCCAGACCGCCCGCATTCTTCAGGAGGAGATGCTTGCGGGCCGGTGGCGGCATCTACTCCCGGGGGAGCATGAGTTGTGCGGATTGCTCCACGTCAGCCGTGTCACCCTTCGCGGGGCACTTTCCCAACTGGAGCGGCAGGGATTGCTCCGGGTTGGACAGGGGCGCCGCAGGGAGATCATCCTGCCGGACAAGGCCCCCCCGACCGCCGCCCAGGAGAACCGCGTCATCCTGCTCACCCCCGCCCCGCTTCAAGCCCTTCCCGGCTTTGCTGTGTTCTGGATCGACGGTCTGCGGGAGCAGCTTGGGGATGTCGGTTTCCACCTGGAAATCCACGTCAACCGGATTGCCTATACCACCAGGAACCCGCACCACCTCAACCAGCTTACCGGCAGCGTCCGCCCCGCCGCCTGGGTCCTCTACCAGAGCACGCACCAGATGCAGAAGCACTTCGCGGATCAGAAGCTCCCCTGCGTCATCACCGGCTCCCGCCATCCCGGAATCGAACTGCCGGGGGTAGATACCGATTACAAAGCCACATGCCGCCACGCCGCAGGCCTCTTCAGGGCCAAGGGCCACACGCACATGGTCCTGCTAAACCCCGAGACCGGCACAGGCGGAGAACTGGAGAGCGAACAGGGGTTTCTTGAGGCTGCCAACGGCCGGGACATCGGCACCCAGGCCGGAACCATCCTGAGGCACGATGGGACTGTCAAAGGCATCTGCACGCGACTCGACTCACTGCTCCGGAAACCAAACCCGCCCACCGCCATCCTCGTCTCGCGCCCCATGCACGCACTCACAACCCTTGGCCACCTGATGCGCAAGGGAATCAAGGTGCCGGGTGATGTGGCTCTGATCTCGCGCGATGACGACTTCTTTCTGGACCATGCCATCCCCTCGGTGGCCCGCTATTCCTCCAACCCCCGGGCTTTTGCCCAGAAAGTCTCAAAACTTGCCACGGATCTCGCCCGCGAAGGCCGACTGGCCCCGACCGACAACCGCCTCATGCCCCGCTTCGTCAAAGGGGACACCCTGGGCTGACACCCCAAACTTGTCTGGATAAAATACAAGTTCTTTCCCCTTTGGATGGGGGGCGTCCCGGGTTATCACTTTTCCTACGAAGACCAATAATACAGTGAACTCGGGACGCTCGGGCGCGAAAGCCTTCACGCTGATCGAACTGCTTGTCGTGATCGCGATCATCGCCATTCTCGCAGCGATGCTGCTGCCGGCTCTTTCCCACGCCAAGGGGAAAGCGCAGCAGGTTTCCTGCCTGAATAATTTCAAACAGGTGGGGCTCGCCGTCTCCATGTATATCCATGATTACCAGGACACCTTCCCCCCGAAGATCAACGGGACAATGTATGGCTGGCTGGGACGGGCCGGAAGTTCGGGAGGCTACCTCAATCTGGATGCCACGAAGAGGCCCCTCAACCAGTACCTCGGCAAGTTCACCACGAACTCCGAAATCAAAAGCGCCCTCTGTCCGAATGACCGCCCCCTGACAGGTGGCGGGACCAACAACAGCTACACCACCTACGGATCCTCCTACAGCGCTAACACCCACGGAGGCGCCAGCCCCTACGAGGCCCAATACACCATCACGAAGATTCTAGACGGACTGGAAAACCCCAGTGTCAAAGCCAGTGAAATCCGCAGCGTCACCCGCATGGTTGTGATGTCCGAGAATGGGGCCTTCTTCCCGGTCTGGAACGGCACCCTGGCGCCCGATCTCGAATACCGGCATACGAAAATTCGCGACAACCGCTGGAATACGGTGTTCGCCGATGGTCATGCCAGCCTGATGCGTTATGGCGTCGGCGTCTGGTCCACCAACAGCTACACCATGGACCGGCGCCAATGAACATCCCCGGCGCTGAGGGTCCGGCCAGCGCAAATCCAGATTTCCCCCACTACATCAATCATTCATTCATAGCACAACATCAACCCAATCCTAGCAACCATGAAACAATCAAGCCGCATCCCCATGCTCCTTGCCCTTCTGGCAACGGCCCCGTCGGGCTGGACCGCCGATGTGCTCAAGGCAAACAACACCACCGACCTCAACCAGCCCGCCAGTTGGGCGGCCGGGGTTGCCCCAACCGCCGCTGATGTGGCCGTCTGGGATAACACCGTCGCCACCACCAACACGGCGAAACTCGGCGACAATCTCGACTGGCTCGGCCTGCGCATCGCCAATCCGGCCGGTCTCGTCACCATCGAAACAAACCTCCCCGCAGTCTGGCTCACCAATGGTGCTGCAGGCCTCAATATGGCAGGGGCGACCGTGGACCTGACCCTCAACCCCAGCGTCTGGATCAAGGCCGATCAGGTCTGGGACATCGCCGGTGGAAGGACACTGAACCTGAACCGCATCAACGCAGGTCGCGGGCTCCACGGCAGCGCCGCGCTCACCTTCACGAATTCCGGCACCGGGACCGCCCTCGTCAGCATGCAACCGGGCGGCTCAGGAAGTGTTGGATTTGATGACGCAGGCGGAAACACCAACTACACCGGCCGCCTCACCATCGGATCGGGTGTTCTGGCGAAAAACATCCGCAATGGCCGCTCCGCATGGGGAACAGGCAACTCAATCACCCTCGGCGGCGGCACCATGGCCCCCTGGCAGGGCAACTGGACCTGGACGACTCCCATTGATGTCGCGCCCGGTCTCGTTTCGACCATCGACAACAAGAACACTTCCGGCACCGGACGTTACCTGAAATTGCAGGGGGTTATTTCCGGCTCCGGGAACCTTGTGTTCGCGGATACCGGCACGGGCATGACCAGCACCGATCTGGGCTTCATCCTGACCGCCGAGAACACGCTGAGTGGAACCATTACGATTTCCAGCACAGCAAAAGTCCGGGTGGGAGGAACTCCCGGGGATAGTGCTGCCACGGCCATCCTGGGCCTCACCACGGGAGGAACCCTCGGCAGCGCAGTCATCACCAACAATGGCACCCTGACATTCCTGCGGACCGACTCCCTACAGGTCAACAACCCGATTCACGGAACAGGCAGCGTTCGCATTGGCGGCTCCCTGGCGGGTGCTGAGGCACAAACGATCACCTTCGGTGCCCAAAACACCTATTCTGGAAATACAATCGTGAGCATGGGCACACTGACCCTCGCCACCGGAGCATCCCTGAGCAACAGCCCGGTGATCTTTCTGGCCCCTCCCACCAGCGTCTCCCTCGTCTCGGCCACTCTCGATGTCTCAGCTCTTCCCTCCGGCCTCTTCCTGAACACCAACCAGAAAATCGTCGGATCCTCGGGAATAAACGGTTCCATCGCCACGATCAACGGATCCATCACAGCAGGCACCGGCAGCGTGATCGTCCCCGGCGGATCCAATTCGGTGAACACCCTTACCTTCAACAACAACCTCAACCTTTCAGGCGGAGGGATGTTGCTGCTCGACATCAACACCGCCAGCAGTGACCTGATGATGATCAATGGCGATGTGTCCCCCTCCGGCATCACCACGGTGCAGATTAACAACACCGCAGGGCTCTCAGGCGGATCATACACGCTCCTCGAAGTCTACGGCTCTCTCAAGGGCACCGTGGCCAACTTTGCACTCGCAGGTCTCCCGACATCAGGCGTCCGGCAGTCCTACACCCTCGCCTACGACACCTCCTCCAGCCCGAACCGGCTGAAACTTGTGGTCATCGGGGATGGAAACCTGGTCTGGAAGGGGGACAACACCGCAAACAACTGGGATGCCGCAACGATGAACTGGATCAACGGAGCCACACCCGATGTGTTCTTCAACAACGACAACGTCACCTTCGACGACACCGGATCCAGAAGCCCCGCAATCAACATCACGACGGTGCTCCAGCCCGCCAGCGTCACGGTGAATGCCTCGGGCGATTACACCTTCGCCGGAACAGGCCGGCTTTCAGGAGGCGGCACACTCATCAAGGACGGAACAGGATCCCTCTCGTTGGTCACTTCAAATGACTTTGTGGGCCGGATCAGCCTCATCAACGGAACCCTAGCCATCACCAATGTCTCGGCGCTCGGTCTGGCACCCACCTTCCTTGCGGACCGCATCACCTTCAACGGTGGCACTCTGGCCACGCTCGCAAACGTGAATCTGTCCACCAACAACGGCATCACTCTCGCGGCGGGAGGCGGCACAGTGAACGTCGCCACAGGCACCACCCTTGCCATGACCAACCTGGTCATCGGCGCAGGTTCGCTCACCAAGAACAGCGCGGGAACGCTCTACATGCGCGGCTCCAACTCCTACACCGGCGGCACAGTTATCAACGCTGGCAAGGTGGTTTATGGCCATGGCGCCGGTCTGGGCCGGGGCGCGACCACATCGGGCACTTCCGGCTACTTTGCCAAGCCGTTCACCCTCCGGGATGGAATCGTGGATATCAACGGCCAGGCCTCCTATGACCCCAATTTCACCAACGGCACCGCCAGCATCGGACGCCCGGTGATCCTGTTCGACGGGCCGATCACCTTCGGCGGGGTTGCGGGCAAAACCACCACATTCCAGGACAGCAGCGCCACGACAAACGTCGGCTGGGGCGTCGGCGTGGCATCCACCCTCATCTATGACGCGGCCAACGATCCCGGCGCGCTGCTGATCTCCACCCCCTTTATGGGATCAGGATCCTCAGGCCCCACAACGCGCACCTTCGATATCGGCGACAGTGCCGCCACCACCACCGAAGTCAACCTCACCGCCACAATGGGGATTATCGTGTCGGGAATCGTCACGAATCAGGATGGTCGTAATACCACGATCGAGAAGGCCGGAACGGGAACGCTGCAAATCTCAGCCACGAACAACTTCCCCCTGGTCCTGGTCAGCGGGGGAACACTGCGGGTAAACCACATTCGCGCCCTCGGTTTGGACCGCACGGCATCCATCGGGGTCAGTGGCGGCGCCGGCTCCCAAAACATCGTCTCCGTGTCCTCCGGAACTCTTGACCTGAACGGGTTCAGTCCCTCCATCGGCGGTCTGGGAGATGGGGGCAACAACTCCGGTCTCGTGCGAAACGGTTCCGCAACCCCGGTCACGCTCACCGTCGGACTCTCCGGCACCAATGGAACGACAGCCGCTTACGCCGGCGTGATCGAAAACGGCAACGGTCTGGTCAGCATCTCCAAGATCGGGAGCGGACGGCAAACTCTGGGTGGCATCAACACCTACACGGGACCGACCACGGTATCGGACGGGATGCTGCTGGTGGACGGCAGCCTCACCAGCGTGGTGACAGTGAACTCTCCGGGCGGTCTTGGCGGATCAGGAACGATCAACGCGGCAGCTGTGCTAAACGAAGGAACAATCCTCTCCCCGGGCAACGGGTTGGGGACGCTGACCATCTCAGGTCCGGCGACTGTCAAAGGGACCACCTTGATTGAGTTGGACCGTCTTGCCACACCGGTGAACAGTGATCGTCTGGCAGGGCTGGCAGCCGTTTCCCTGAGTGGATCTTTGGTCGTGACGAACAGTGGCGAGGCCCTGCAGGCAGGAGACACCTTCCAGCTGTTCTCAGGAAGCCCGCTCAGCATGGCCTTCACCAACATCGCCCTGCCCTCCCTGCCCTTTGGTCTGGGGTGGTCGAACACGCTCGCCCTGAACGGCAGCATCACCGTCGTAAGCGCACCGGTCCTACCGACCACTCTTGCAGCCCACCGCAACGGTGAAAATCTGGAGATCAGCTGGCCTGAGTCGAGTATCGGATGGCAACTGCAGGTTCAGACAAACAGCCTCACCACCGGCCTGTCCACCAACTGGTCGGCTTGGCCCGGATCCACCACCACGAACCAGGCTGTGATTCCGGTCACCCCCGCGAACCCCTCGGTGTTCATCCGCCTGGTCTATCCGCCGATGCCCTGAGCATGCGGAATACCGGCACCGGAATTAAAACCACCCCGCAGCGATGGTTCATCGCTGCGGGGTGTCACTAAAGCTCATCAAAATGCCTCCCGCCTGCCGGATAAACATCCGCATCAGGCCGGCAGGACTCTGCGAATAGCATGGCCCGGGTGCCACACCAACTATACGGTATTTAATCGGCGCAGATTCCCGCCAAACCACTCCAGACGTTGACAACCAAAGCCACCCATCCAACGGTCCCGCACCACCGGAGCCTCCTGCCATGGCTGTTGATGGCAGGCCTGCTCACGACGCCTGCTGCAGCCCGCACCCTGAGCCTGTTCATCCTTACCGGGCAGTCGAACAGCCTGGGGACCCCGGCCACCACCACGACGAACATGCTGCTGCCCCGGATGGCCGCGCATGCGGCAGACGGGACCATCCCCTTTTTCTGGGACAACACTGCAGATGGCACAATCGCGGGGGATCTTGCCTTGGGCACCTCGGCTGGCTGGACCAACATCTGCCCGCAGCTGGGTGGCTACTACGCCCTGAGCCAGAACCACTGGGGACCGGAAGTGGGCTTCGCACGAATGCTTTGGGATGCAGGTTGCAGGGATTTCGGCATCATCAAGGCAAGCAGGGGCGGAGGGGGCAACTCCTTCTGGAACAAGACCAACGCGGACCACCATACGTATGAAAAGGTGGTCAAGACAGCGCTTGAGGCCACCACAACACTGCCGGCTGGTTTCACAGACTGCCGGGTCGCGGGACTTCTCTACCTGCAGGGTGAGAGCAACGACGCCACCGAGGCATCCGAAGCGGGAAACCGATTTTCCGAACTGCTCCAAAACTTGCGGAGCGACCTGCCCAACGCCTCATCGATGGTCGGAATTCTGGGGCAGATCGCCAGTGATTCCTCCGGCAATCGCCTGGTCACAACCCAGAAGCAGCTGGCACTCGCAGCCGCCAGACAGGATATCGGCTTTGCCCAATCGGCAGGTCTTTCCACCCATAATCTGGATGGCTTGAATGTCCACTACGATGCCGACAGTCTCCTCATCATGGGTGAGCGCATGGCCTCGGAATCCTTTTCGCTCGGGGTCTGGACAAATTCTTCGATCCCGATTCTAACCGGCCTTCACGCATGGTATCGCGGTGACCACGGGGTGGTTCCCAAAGCAGGTCTGCCGGTCTCCCGGTGGGACAATCTGGCAAATGGCGCCACCAACGCCGACCTCACGCAGATCGTTGGACAACCCGTCCTCGCCAGCAGCATCTTTCAGGGGGGACTGTCGCGCGCCTGCATCCGCCTTGAGGGAACACAGGCAGCCTGGAGCACCTCCGCCAACTTCGGGGCCCTCACCAACTCCCGAACAATCCTCTTCGCGCTCCGCCTTCCCGGCCGAACGGATGGGTTCCTTTTCGACGGATCAACATCCAGCGGCATGACCCGCGCACAGGTGCGTGATGGGTCCTGGCAGGCCGGTTTGCAGGCCCCTCCCATTGCCAACGCCGCCAATGCCGACTCCCCCACCACCCCCATCACCACCGGTTCCTGGCAGGTTCACGCGTTCGACTTCACCCGCACCAACAATGGCACCCGGGTGCGGCACTGGGTGGATGGGCTCGCCATCACCAATTTTCTGGATCCGGACCAGAACGGTCTCGGCGGATTCATCATTGGCGCCAACGCCCAGGCCCAGCGATTCCTCCCTGTCGATATCGGAGAAATACTTGTTTACAACCGGGAACTTTCCGATGAGGAACGTTCCACTTTGACCTCACGAATGGCGCTAACGTGGCACCCCGAGTCCCGGAGTCCCGATCCCTCCATCGTCTATGCCTGGTTCCGTGGTGATGACGGTCTGGAGATTGCCTCGGACCTCAGAACTGTGACGCGGTGGACCAACTCCGGTTCAAGAACGGTCACCGGCATCAGTCAGGCAGCTCGGGATCTTGCGCAACTAACGGGCGCACCCAAAAAGTCCTACCTCCGCCTGCCGGATGGCACCCCTGCTGGGGCGGTCCGTTTCGAGGGAACCGATGGCATCTGGGCGCAAAAGGCAAATTTCGGCATCATTTCAACCGACCGCACCCTGATCACGATGGCACGCGTGATGGATGCCCGGACGCAGGGGTTCCTGTTCGACGCCACCTCCTACACACCCGGACTGACCCGTGTGCAGGTAAGAACGGGCTACTGGCATGTCGCCACTTCCGGGAGCACCTCCACTGCCTATGGCTCAAACGGGGGAACCCCCACTGCCCCGGTCTCGACCAACCTCTGGGAGGTTCACTCTTTTCTCGTGCGCACCAATCCGGCGGGGGCCCGTTTTCAGCACTTCATCGGCGGGGTCCTTGCAGGGGATGTTCCACTCCCGACGAACGGAGCCATGCCGGGACTGATGGTCGGTGCAAACGCCTCCCAGGCGCTCGGAATCAAGGCGGATGTCGCTGAGTTGCTGGTGTTCGACTCTGCCCTTCCGGATGCCACGCGTACCAACATTGAAGCCTATCTCTCCTCCAAATGGACGGGGGTGGTGGATGACACCAACACCCTGCCCGCATCCACCGCGCCCCCCTTCAGCACGATCTTCGCCGCAGGCGAGTCCGGCTACACCTGTTTCCGCATCCCGGGCATCGTCACGAGCACAAACGGGACTGTGATCGCCGTCGCCGATGGACGCATCGGCAGTTGCGGGGACATCCCCACTCCCCTCGATCTCGTCTGCAAACGCAGTTTTGACAACGGGCGATCCTGGGAGCCTCTCCAGATCATCGCCAACTACGGTAGCGACCCCGCTGATGTGGATGACTATCCATTCTACGGCGCAACCTCCATCCAGCGCGTGGCGGCCGGGGATGCTGCCATGCTGGTGGATCAGGTGACCGGCAGGATATGGACGCTGTACGATAACGGCGGCGTGAGCGGCAGCCGCAGGATCAAGCTGGAACTGCGCAACAGTGACGACGACGGAGCGACGTGGTCCCCAGCAATTGATCTGGAGCGGTCCAATCCGGGCTTGCGTCCAGCCACCGGCGAATTTCTGGCAGGCCCTGGGAACGGCATCCAGATGAGCAGCGGTCCCCGCGCAGGCCGGTTGATTTTCCCGGTCTATATCTACGCCGCCACATCCTCCTCCCTCTGCATTTACAGCGATGACCATGGCGCAACATGGCAACGCGGCGGGATCTCAGGCATCGGGGGCGGGGAGGTTCAGATGGCCGAAACAGCCGGGGGTGGGCTGATCGCCTCCATGCGGGACAACAATTTTGCGACTTCCGGACGGAGGACCTTCAGCCGGAGCCAGGACGCGGGTATCACCTGGGGCACCCCGTTCTCCGACACAACCATCCCCCCCTATCTTCCCGATCCCGGCTGCCAGGGGAACATCTATCGTCTCACCACGACGAATGATGGCGACCGGAGCAGGATCCTTCACGCAAGCGCGACCCACATCTCATCCCGGGTCAACATGAGCTTCCACCTGAGCTACGACGAAGGATCCACATGGCCGGTGAGCAATCAGGTCTATGCAGCTGGATCCGCCTACTCATCCGTGACCCGTCTGGCCTCGGGGGAGATTGGTCTGATCTTTGAAAAGGACCCCTACGGCAGCCTCTCTTTCACATGGCGTTCAATCCGGGAAATCACTGCGGGCAACGATTTCCTCCCGCCGTTTGAGGAGTGGAAGGCATCCAGGTTCACCCCGCCCCAACTCATGAACCCGTCCATCTCGGGTCCCGGAGCCGACCCCGATCACGACGGATACAGCAATCAGGAGGAGTTCCTGGCGGGAACCGAACCGGGCAACAGTGAAAGCCGCCCGCAGTTCAAGATCACCCCGGGAACCAACAGCACACCGATGCTCTGGTTCCAGCCCGCCACGAACCGCACTTACATCGTCGAAAATCGCACCGGCATCACAACCGGTTCCTGGGTCCAATTTGCGAACATCACGAATCCACCGGAGGGAACCCCGGTTGAAATTCCTGCTGCCAACACCAACAAAAGCGGCTACTTTCGGCTCCGCATATCGCAGACACACTGAGCTGAAGCGCACGATGTCCTTTCGAACCCTGACAATGCTTGCCACCACCACCATCGCCAGCGCACAAATGTGTCTAGAAGCGGGCCCGGCTAATTCCGACACGCCCCAGCCAGACCCGACCCGGGCCCGCCTCCATTGGTCCCAGCTCCCGCCACTCCCGGATACCAACGGCGTGGCCGGGGCATTTGCCGGGACCTGCAATGGCACACTGATCGTGGCCGGGGGAGCCAATTTCCCGGACAGGATGCCCTGGGAAGGGGGACGCAAAGTCTGGCACGATGCTGTCTGGGCACTCAAATCGGAAACCGGATCATGGCGATCCATCGGCAAGCTTCCCCGCCCGCTGGGTTACGGATTTTCAGCATCCACCCCCGGGGGCCTCCTCTGTGTGGGCGGCAGCGATTCCGAGCGCCACCACCCTGATACGTTCATCCTCTCCATCACGGGGGATCAACTCAGTGTGAAGCCGCTCCCTCCGCTGCCAATCCCCCTGGCCAACGGCGCGGGAGCGTTCCTGGGGTCAACTGCCTATCTTTGCTGCGGTTCGGAACAGCCCGGGGAGCAGGCCGCAACCAGCCGGTTCTTTGCCCTGGATCTGAGCCGACCCAATCCCCGATGGGAGGAACTGCCCCCCTGCCCCGGCGAACCCAGAATTCTCCCAGTTGCTGCTGCGGCAAATGCCAGTTTCTACCTGATCGGCGGTGCGGCCTTGCGACCAAAAAACGGTCAGATTTCACGCGCCTACCTGCTCGATGCCTGGCGCTACGATCCTTCCAGCGGATGGCACCCGCTTCCGAACCTCCCGCGACCAAGCGTCGCCGCACCCTCTCCCGCACCGGTCATCCATTCCATGCTGTTGCTAGCCGGAGGTGATGATGGCTCTCTGGCCGGGAAGGTGACTCCTGAGAAGCACCCCGGATTTCCAAGCCACATTCTGGCTCTGGACCTTGCCTCCACAAACTGGGTTTCATTCGGCGAGGTGCCAGCCTCGCGGGCCACCCTTCCCACTGTCGAGTGGAACGGAGCCTGGGTCCTGCCCAGCGGCGAGATGCGTCCCGGTGTGCGATCCCCGCAGGTCTGGATGCTGCGCCCGGATCCTTCGACGGAGCGATCCAAATGAGCGATGCCCGCCCAACCCACTCCCGCGCGTGGCTGATTGTCGGCCTGCTCTGGTTTGTGGCCTGCCTCAATTATCTGGACCGGCTCATGATCACCACCATGAGGGATGCTGTGAAGGAGAGCATCCCCATGACTGAGGCACAATTCGGCCTTCTGACTTCCGTTTTTCTATGGGTCTATGGGGTCCTTAGCCCCATGGCAGGCTACCTCGCCGACCGCTGCGGCCGGTCCCGTGTCATCATTCTAAGCCTGTTTGTCTGGTCGGCAGTCACCTGGCTGACAGGGCATGCGGCCAACTTCGAGCAACTGCTCATCGCCCGGGCGCTGATGGGTGTCAGCGAGGCCTGCTACATTCCTGCGGCCCTTGCCCTGATTGCAGATTACCATCAGGGCCCCACCCGTTCCCTCGCCACCGGTCTGCATATGAGCGGCGTCTATGCCGGGGCGGCGCTCGGCGGTCTTGGTGGCTATATCGCTGAGCATTACCACTGGCAGTCGGCCTTCTACATTTTTGGTGCCACGGGTGTGTGCTACACGATTGTGCTGCTCGCCGGATTGCGGGACTCGCCCGGCTCACCCCGGAAAGCCGATGCGCCCGTCACCCCATCCCCTGCCCGCCGGGAGAGCCCAATCAAAGCCATCGGCAATTTGCTGCGGCAGGGCTCATTCCTTGTGCTCCTGTGCCATGTGGGCCTTCTGGCCCTTGCCTACTGGGGGATCAATGGCTGGCTTCCAACCTACCTGCGGGAGCAATTCAAACTGGGGCTGGGTCAGGCCGGACTCTCCGCAACCGGCTATGTCCAGGCGGCATCCTTTGTCGGCATTCTGGTTGGGGGCATCTGGGCCGATTCCTGGAGCCGCCGGAACGTCAAAGCCCGGGCCCTTGTCCCCTTCGTTGGCTTCTGCGCCGCCGCACCTGCCCTGTTTTGCGCCGCCTCCTCAAACACTCTTTCTGTGGCCCTCGCAGGGCTCGTCATCTTTGGTTTGGCGCGCGGCTTTTCCGATGCCAACATGATGCCCGTGTTGTGCCAGATCGTCGATTCACGCTATCGTGCCACCGGCTACGGCCTGCTCAACTGCATCAGTTGTCTGGTCGGCGGTGCCACCATCTACCTCAGTGGAATCCTGCGGGACACCCACTTCAATCTGGCCATTGTTTTTCAAATCGCAGCCGCCGGACTGGGTCTGGCAGCTCTATTGATGCTCGCGCTGAAGCCGCGAAGCGACCTCGAAACCCAATAACACACATCCCCTTTTAAAACATGCAACGAATCAAACTACCCGGCCTCATCGCCGCCACACACACACCTTTCACCAGCGACGGAGCCCTCAACCTGCCGGTTGTTGAAAAGCAGGCGGCACACCTCGTTCAAAATGGCATTCAAACCGCCTTCATCTGTGGAAGCACTGGAGAAAGCCACTCCCTGACAACCGCCGAGCGCATCCTTATGGCGGAACGCTGGGCGAATGTGACAAAGGGTTCATCCCTGCGCTTCATCGTCCATGTCGGCTCGAACAACGTCATGGATGCACGGGAACTGGCAGCCCATGCTGAAAAATGCGGGGCTCTCGCCATATCGGCCCTCGCCCCCTCCTATTTCAAGCCCCGCACTCTTCCGGATCTGGTCCAATGGTGCGCCGCAATCGCCGCTACGGCCCCTTCAACCCCTTTCTATTTCTATGACATACCGGCATTGACCGGTGTCCAATTCTCCATGCCCGCATTCCTCGACGCCGCAGCGCGCCAGGTCCCCACCCTCAACGGCATCAAATTCACCAACTACGACCTCGCATCGTTTCAAACCTGCCTCCACCAGCAGGGCGGAGCCTTCGACATCCCGTGGGGGGTCGATGAATTCCTCCTCGGCGCTCTCGCCCTTGGAGCAACGGGCGCCGTGGGCAGCAGTTACAATTTCGCCGCCCCGATCTACCATCACCTGCTTCAGAACTTCTCAGCCGGAAAACTTGATGCCGCAAGGGATGCACAATTCCGCTCCGTCCGCCTGATCACCCTCCTTGCCGGATACGGCTATCTGAGTGCCGCCAAGGCGGTAATGAAGATGCTCGGGGTGGATGTCGGGCCGGCGCGCCTCCCCAACTCGAACCTCAGCACCGAACAAACCGCCCGGCTCAGGCAGGACCTCGAACAGTTGGGGTTTTTTGAATGGATCAAACCAGTGACCAGCGCGTCCTGATCCGCACTCCCTTCCAAAATACATCACGATCTTTATGAGAAGCCATAAGCCTCCCCTTCCTGCCACGCTCCCGGTTCTACTCTTTCTTCTCTGGGCGTTCAGTGCCCCGGCGCAGACACCGACCCGTGGATACACGATCCCGCTTGTGGATCTGGCAGATCAGACCAACCGCCAGGTCATCGTCGATCGCGAACCCGGTCAGTATCTGGGCCACCCGACAACTGTCCTGCTTGAGGACGGCAAAACGATCCTCTGCGTCTATCCCAAAGGACATGGAAAGGGGCCGATTCTCTACAAGCGCAGCACCGATGGGGGCCGTACCTGGAGTGGCCGGTTGCCAACCCCGAAGTCCTGGGAGACCAGCCTCGAGACTCCCACCATTCACCGCGTCGTTGATGCATCCGGGAAAAAGAGGCTGATCCTCTGGTCCGGCCTTTACCCGGCCCGCATCGCCCACAGCGAGGATGACGGCATGACATGGAGTGAGCTGGTCCCCGCCGGAAATTGGGGTGGAATCGTCGTCATGGGCTTCGTTGAGCCGATCAAGACCGGCCCGGGCCATTACCTCGCCATGTTCCATGACGATGGTCGGTTCTTCCAACCGGCTCCGGTCAAAAACAGCCCGGTCGTTTTTACCCTGTATCAGACCACGTCGGACGATGGAGGACTCACGTGGGGAACGCCCCGGGCACTCTACAAAAGTTCCGACATCCATCTCTGCGAACCGGGCTGGATTCGCTCCCCGAATGGAAAACGGATCGCCGTCCTCATGCGGGAAAACTCCCGGCGCAAAAACTCCCACGTCATCTTTTCTGAGGATGAAGGCGTCACCTGGAGCAATCCACGTGAACTCCCGGCGGCCCTGACCGGCGACCGCCACTGCGGCAAATACGCGCCGGATGGACGCCTGTTCATCTCCTTCCGCGACACCACCCTCGAATCCGCCACCAAAGGCGATTGGATTGGCTGGGTCGGCCGTTTTGACGACATTTTGAAAGGCAGGGAGGGTCAATACCGGGTCCGGCTGATGCACAATACCAAGTCTGGCGACTGCGCCTATCCCGGTGTGGAATGTCTCCCGGACGGAACGTTTGTTACCACCACCTACGGGCATTGGACTCAAAACGAGCTTCCCTACGTTGCCAGCGTGCACCTGAAGCTCTCCGAGCTCGATACCCTCGCCAAAACCAAAAAGCACCAGTGAACCCCGATTCTCCCCAGCATGGGGCGGGCACTCCGCCTGCCGTTCATCCGGATGATCTGTCTCTCGCTGAGACCTATCAGGGCACCCTCCTGAACAACGTCATACCCTTCTGGCTCAGGCACGGGATTGATCCTGCGCACGGGGGGATAATGACATCCCTCAACCGCGATGGCTCAATCGTTGACACCGACAAGTCGGTCTGGTTCCAAGGGAGGGCGGCATGGATGTTCGCCACCCTCTACAACACCATCGAACGCCGACCGGAGTGGCTTCAGGCCGCAACAAGCTGCCACGACTTTCTGCGCAACCATTGTGTCTCGGAAAGCGGCAAGATGTATTTCCTGGTCACCCGGGATGGAAAACCGCTGCGAATGCGCCGCTACGTTTACAGCGAGAGCTTCGGTGCCATCGCCAGTGCGGCTGTCGCCAGAGCCACCGCATCATCCCATGGGGAACCGGAACCCGGGGCCACCGCAGAAGCTCTCGAACGTTTCACCACCTACCTGCGCTACAGCTTCACTCCCGGGGTGATGCAGCCAAAACTTGAGCCGACCCGACCCCAGCAGGGAATCGGCTCCCACATGATCGGCATTGTGACGGCCCAGGAAATCCGTGCCAACCTTGGAGACCGGATGGTTGATGGCCGCACTTGCACAGGATGGATCGACTACTCCATAGAACAGATCGAAAAATACTTCCTCAAGCCGGATCTCAGGGCACTCATGGAGACCGTCGGCCCGAACGGGGAGATCCTCGACCATTTTGATGGCCGACTCCTCAATCCCGGCCACGCCATCGAATGCGCCTGGTTCATCATGCACGAGGGCAGGCTTAGAAACAGTGCCCGCCTCATCCAACTGGGTCTCACCATCCTCGACTGGATGTGGGAACGGGGTTGGGACCGGCAGCATGGCGGGATTCTTTATTTCTGCGACCTCAAGAACCTGCCCATCCAGGAATACTGGCACCACATGAAATTCTGGTGGCCGCACAACGAAACGATCATCGCGACGCTTCTCGCATTCAAGCTGACAGGGGATGCCCGGTATGCCGAATGGCACCGGAAGGTTCACGATTGGAGTTTCCGCCACTTCAGCGATTCCGAGCACGGTGAATGGTATGGCTACCTGCAACGGGATGGCACCGTCACCTCAACCCTGAAAGGGAACCATTGGAAAGGCCCATTCCATCTCCCCAGAATGCTCTGGTATTGCCACAAACTCCTCTCCGAGTGACAAACGTTCCCGATCGCCACGGACCGGGCAGGTGACGGATCTGGAACCGCCCCAACCAAAAGATCGGCGCGGCATCCCCACATCGCCGAAAGTCAACCACCCCCGCAAAATGCTGGTAACATGACCGTGCCCACCACCAAGGCGGGAACTCGGTCAACACCCTTCCCCATGAGGAACACCCGCCACCCCGCCTACCGAACAGGAGCTGGGTCCGCTAACCTGGGGTTTGTCTCCGGGGGCTTAACCGCCGGAAAAGGCGGCAACGGTGCGAGCCCCTGCCTCACCCGGAAGATGGTGCAACCGGTCCCGATCGGATTGAAACAGTAGCTCAGGGTCTGATCCACAGCGGTGAGCGTGGGGGTGACCGGGCGCCAATTCAGACTTTGCAAGTCCGCCTTCCCCTCAATGTAATAGCGCATGCCCGGCTCGGACAACCATGTCAGGCACAACTGGAATGTGCCACTGGCCAGATCACCTTGAACGGTCTGTCCGACAATCCCGAAGTTCGTCCCGTAAACCTGCCATTCGGTTGCCTTCACAGAATACGAGACGGGATCACCGAACAGGTTCACAACAGTGAGGAACCAATCACCGGGAGCCACGGGAAAAGGTTGCGTGAAATCATAAACCACGATCATTTCATCCACCGGACCCACCCGGAATCCTGTGTTGTCGCTAAGGTATTGATAAGAGCCCAGGTCTGGAGGCAGCAACCCCTTCCGGGCGACAAGCACCACATTCTCGGTGGGATTCAGCACGTCGAACTGCAACCGGGCGGCCTTCGGTGATACCACGAACCGGTAATAGTCATTCGTCTGGGTCCCACCCGGGTTCACAGTCGAATAAGGCACCCCGCTGTAGAGGGTCACGATCGTGGGAATCGGATTCGTATAGGCGGTGGCCAGGATGGTGTAATCCATGCCGCCGCCGTTGACCTTGTAAACACCCAGATACCACCGTCCCGCAGAGAGCACCACGGGATCTGAATTGGTGGTGACGATGATCTCCTCCCTGCCCAAACCCGGGTTGAAACTCCCATAGGTATAATCCTGCGGGGTGGGGAACGGTATTCCCTTCCTCAAAACAAGGGAGCCATCGGCGCTCAGACCATCCAGGGTGAAGGACATGGCAGTCTCATCCGCTGCGACATCGTAATAAAAATATCGGGGAGGATCCCCGGCTGCCATCGTGGTGGCGATGGGCAACCCGTTCGTGAGCGGAGTCATGTTGAAATCCACTTGAAGCACAAACGTCACGGATGTGGCATTCGTGTTCTCAACTCCCAGATAATAGAACGTTCCGGGGATCAGGATGGGAGCAGCATTCGTGTTGAGCGTGTAAACGTCATTGGTCTTGGGTCCAAAAAGAAACACGTCACCCGAGTTGGTCCCGGTGGGGCGTGCGGTCTGGTTGAACCACAGGTTCAGATCTCCCGTGGCCGTAATCAGCATGTTCGTGGAGAAACTGGCCCAGTCAGGAACGTTCACAATGAGGTATTTGATCTGACCCGACCCCACGGTGTTTGTCATGGCTGTCCCGGCCGAAACAACCGTCGGAGCAGGCACCGGGTTCTCGAACCGCATCAGGAGCTCCCAGGAGATCAGATTTGGCTTCGGGGCCAACGCACCGACCCGGCGGTCCTCAATCTCCAGGCGCCAGTCCCCCTGCGCCTGCTCAGCCTGCAACTTTGCCAGGCTCTCCTCAGGCAGATAATAGATGCCGTTTGTGAACAAAAGATTCGTCCCGATGTAATTGGCGTTGGTATAGGGAACCTCGGCAAACTTGATCGGCATCAAGGTCTTGTTCGTGTCCTCTGTGAAGATCGTATAGAGATACTCCGCCATCGTGGAGGTCAGCGTGTAATCCCAGGCCGTGTTCTGATCCGGATTGTTCCCCGGATTCATGACGACGGTCAGGAATGTGGATGCCCCGGGACCGAAGGTCAGGTTGGTTGTCCCGTTGCCACTCACCATCCCGGTATCGAAGAGAACGTTGGATTCGTAATAAACCACCATCCGGTCCGGAATGGAATAGAAGGTCCAGTCGATGGTCAGGTTCCCGGCGATAAGCCCCGTGTTCACGGTGTTCGTGCTTGCTGCTGCCCCGCCTGAAGAGGAGACGGGTATGATGTTGGTGGCGAACATGTCCCCACCCATCTGCGAGGCACTATCTCCACCACGGTTTTCCTGCAGGAGCACCCGCGTCCCTGTTGGGCTGATCAGGGTGAATGCCAGATCGGAGACCCGTGGGTGATCCACCCGGATGCCTGCCTCAACTGATATAAGCCGATCCTTGTTCGGAATCGTGATCGTTGAATAGGTCACGGCATCATCCAAAATCGGCACAGGCTCCGTGGATGTGAACTTCACCGGGATCAGGCCGCTGTAGTCATACTCAATCGTGGCCTGCACAAAGACCTTTGCCTGTGCGCCACCCTGGTTGCACATCCGGATCACATACATGCCCGCATTCAACGGCGGATCGGTCGTCCCGTTGATGATCAGAACCGTATAATCGTTGGAACTGGTGATCCCTGTGATCAGGATGCTGTGGCAGGTGATGTCCCCCTGCCGGCAAACCTGAACAGAAACAGGCCCATCCCCCTCCTCCATCCGCACCCGGACTGTGAGGTTCGTTGCCTCAGGCGCCACATACAGAAAATCCTCCCTGCAACTGTGGCCATTGATCGTTGCAAGAAACCCCTTCTCAAGGTCCTCCTGCTTTTCGAGGTAAATATTAAGAAGCTCGTTCGTCCCCCGGTGGGTCAGTGCGCTGTCAAACTGGGTGAAAATCCACTGCCCCTGACCCTTTGCACCGCCAAACTCGGTCAGGTGCCCCGGGCCATCAGAACGAATGGACCCCTCATGATCTTTCTCGTCCGAGTCGTCGTAGATATACATCCGGTTCGTGACGGCACTCTCAGGGGAATGATTGTTGAGCCATGCCGATTTTCCGGAATGATTCAGGTTCCCCATCAGGTCCCCCATCATCTCATGGGAGAGGATGTTGGTGACCATCACCCGTCGGACCAGATACCCTTCAGGCTGAATGCCAAAAATCTGAACACCACCCGGTTTTGCCGTAGTCCCATCGGGGATCTCCACCGGGTTGGGGAAGGTCAGCAACGCTCCATCCTTGCTGAACGGCTCCTCGCTGAAAACACTCAGCAGGCCATACTCACCTGCCAACTGGGACTCACTCTTAACACCGATGTAGTAAACGCCCGGTTCCGCGTTCGTCAGGACAATCGTCTCCGTGCCATCCCGTCCCAGGCTCTTGAAGGCACTGCCTAGAACCGCCCCGTCCAGATTTGTGAGTCCGGCATCCTGCGAGACATACAGGTCAATATCGGACTCTGTGCGCGTCGAGTTGGCTTTTGTCGGCTCCCGAACCCCCACTCTCGGAAGCGAAAGGGTGGGCGGGAAGAAAGTCCCGAAAGCAGCATTCGTGAACGACCCCTCATTTGTTATGGCGTAGAAGTGCCATTGGTTGGTCATTCCGATGGTCAGGACTGCGTTGGTCGGCATGTCCAGCAGGGCTGTATTCGTGCCGAGAATGGGGGCGTGCGCACCCACCCGTTGCTGGTTGAGAACGCCACCTGTCACCTTGTGAGCGCCTCCCTGGGGCATGCTGTTGGTAATGATTGTCACCAGTGGTTCAATCAACGTCACCAGTGGATCCACAGAAACCAGTGTCAACGCGTCCACGACATCCCCGTTCCCGCTGGAAACCACCAGCGCATAGTCCTGAACCACATCGTTGGTGTGTCCGGTGACGGCATTCACATTCACCCGGGCTCCCCGCACCGTCACGGAATAGTTCGTCCCGACGATGGGTGGCAGATACACATTCTCGACGTTGTTGACGACATCCCGGTTCGGCACCGAGTTTGTGTCCCAGGCCAGATTGAAGTCGTTTCCTGTGTAGATGTCGTTCCCGTAGAAGACATCCCCGGAGTCGAGATTGGTCACGACCAGATCCAGATCGTTGACCAGTTTTGTGCTGGCCACCGGATTACCCGGGGGATCGGTCCAAACGAGGGTGAACCTCAACGGTGTGGTCAGCGCCTTGTAGTCCACCTTCACCTTGAAGGTGAACGACTCCCCGGTTGCGAGAGCGTTCGTGGGGGACTGGTCAAAGGCCAGCATGGAACTGGCCTTCAGATTCCGGTTTGAAAGCGACCCCTGCAGGCTGTTCGGAAGGCTCACCTTGCCCCAACCCTGGAAGTTCATCTCCGTCTTCGGATAAAGGCTGTAGATCCGGCCGGCGGACCGCGCGCCATTGATGAGAAGGGCCTTCATCAGCGCGGGACTGTTGGTCACGTGCAACCGCTGCTCAAAGAACTCCTGCATCAGCGCCAGTGTCCCGGACACCGATGCCGCAGACATGCTCGAACCCGATTCATACCGGTAACAGGATCCGAGCTGACAGTTCATGTTGCTCAGCACCTGAAAGTAATTTCCGTTGTCGTTCGTGGTGGTGATCCGCTCGGTGATGTTATACGCCACAGCCTGGGTGTAGCTGGTGCCCACCCCGTAAAACCAGGCGGCATCCCGGGGATTCAGATTCGCCCCGCCATCGGGGGGCATGGAGACGTGGTTCGTGCGAACGAAATCGTAGGTGTTGGTCGTCGGGGCGTCCGGCTGCCTCACATAAATGGCAAACTGATCGAGAGACGGGTTCTTGACAGTCGGCCGGGTCCAGATGTCCACCGCGACCGCATTGATCGGCACCCAGATGCCATAAAGGTTCATCGCTCCCTGCGCAACCTCCTCGTCCGTGTAGAAATTGTAGTGGTAGTTGGTCGGGTTGTAGTAAGCGCCTTCATCCCAAGTGGTCGAACGGGCCGAGATGATGAAGGTGCCCGGTGCGACAACATCCGGCTTGAATCGGCCAAATTCCCCCTCGATTCCCACACCAACGTTGCCCCGGCTTGAAAACGAAGCGATCTCGTTCGTCGAATCGGTGCTCCCGGCCCACGGGGTGTTGGTGTCACAAACAGTGACGGTGACCGTCACGTTCGTTGCATCCGCTGTATTCGTCACCACATCCGATGTCACACAGTGGTTGATCACCTCGTTCGTGATTCCCCGGAGTTGCTCCACGGTCCCCACCGTGATCACGTTTTTCGCGGTGCCCGGTGAATGGATGGTTTCCGGCTCGCCCCCCAGCCCCACGTCATCCCCGCCGCCACTGTTGCCAGCCGAAAAGACCAGCAGGAGTGGTTGAGACCCGGTCACCCCCGGCTGTGCATCCCGCACGGCGGCATCATAGCTTGCAGCCGCAAGGTCATACTCGCTGTCGAATTCATAGTGCCAGCTGTTGTTTGAAATGAATGCATTTGTCCTGCTCGCTGTCTCCTGCAGATATGTATCCGAGCCGGGGCCAAAGATCAGGTCTGAGGACATGGAGAACAGCTTGGCGGCGGGTGCCATACCTCTGAATTGTCCCTCAGTGGGAGGCATCAGGGATCCCAGTGCATTCGAGACAGTCAGGGAGTTCGTGCCGTTTCCAGCGATGATTCCGGCCACATGCGTTCCGTGCCCGTTGGAATCCACACCACTGGTCGGCACATCAAAGCTCACGCGCCCCACCAACCCCGGATGGTTCGTATCCACGCCTGTATCTGTCACCCCCACCAGCACTTTTTCACCGGTCAAACCCAGATAGTTGGTCGATACGATCGAATCCGAGGAGACACCAATGGTTGTGCGGCTCACGTCATTGGCCGGAACCCTGCGGCGGGACCATTCGATGCTCTGCACGACACTCATTGCCGCAAGCTTCGGCAGACTGTCCACAGGAACCCGCACCTTCAACATCGGTCCAAACGGGGTCTGATCCTCACTCACAACCTCCAGAACGGAGGAGCCCTTTGACACAACCGCAGGCCCGGTAAGGCTGGAGGTCAACTTCTGCAGCTGTCCCACCGCCGCATCCCGTGTTCCCGGAAACAGCAGCAGGTTGAGTTCAGAGCCCTCAGGGAGCGGCTGATTCTGGGCCGCAAGCTTGAGCAGGGATGGCTTGAGCTTGAAAAACGGCTCGTAGGCCACGACCGCGAGAGTCCCGGCATCGGCCGCAAGTTGCTTTGCCGCGTCTGCGGATGCCCTCACCAGAAAGGCGTTGTTGGGAATGTAGGAAACGATGGTGGCACCGGCCTGTGCAATTTTCTCCCGGAACGCCGGGGTTGTGACTCCCCGGGACTGAACGATATAACTGCCGGGATCGCCCTGGGCCTTCAAATGAGACGGGATGGCCAGCTCTGCCGGGTTTGCTGTATCGATCAAGGCATTCTCAAGGAGCAGCGCACTATCGCTCCGCACCAGTTCCTTCATCGTCCGGGTGGTGTTGCTCAGGCGAAAAGCCAGACGCGAATCGCGGATCTTCTTCGACTGGGCTTCGGGCTTCGGGGCGTTCAGGTTGCCCGGCCCGGTCAACAAACGGACCGGCTGCCCCCCTGTGAGGGAAAGCCCCGATGGCCCACGTGTCGCTGCCACCCTCCCCTTTTCTGTGCCAGCACCGCCCGCACGGTTGGACCACTGGTTACCCAACTGCCAGAAATAGAGCGCACCGCATAAGCAGGCCACGCTCACAAACAACCAGATCAATGATCGCCAGCGCATAAAATTAGTGCCGTGTTTCCAAATTAATCAACACACCCTCAGCCATCCTGAAGGGACTTCCGAATCCGGGCCCGACTTCAACGATGCCAACACAGCGAGCCCGCGAGCCCCCGGAAGACTCGCAACGGTTCGCAGGTTCCACAAACTGATCTTCAAATGGGTGCATCGGGTCAGGGTAAATTGCTCAACCCCGCCGCTAGTCAGGCGGCAGGACGTTGTATTTCTCGATCACAACCTTCGGTTGCGTGGTTGGATTCTGAACCCGCACCACCGCCCGAGTCGCCACCTCGGCCGTCACCTGGTAATTGGTGCACACTCCCAGGAACCTTCCACTCGTCACAACCGAACGGTCGGCCGGCTTCAACGACTGTCCGTAGGAGTAAATGACAAATCTCGGTTCCGGATCCACCCTCAACAGACCCAGCACCTGCTGCGGAATGCGTTCGTAGGCCGCATCGCTCACAGCCCTTTGCCTCTGGACCGCCGACGAGGTGTTCAGGAAGGGCGATGCCACAGTCAACTCGGGCGTTATCAGGATGTCCCCGAGCCTGCTAAAAACACCCCGGTTGAAATTGGTCAGATTGGCCCGGTTTTCGTTGATCCCCTTTACAATCCGCGCGACCGCAGGCCAGTTGGTCGAATTCTTTGTCCAGTCATAAGTCCCCACTGGCTGAACCGGGAACCATGTATTCGTCGGGCGCAGGAACGGATCGTTGGACAATTGCGCATCGGTGACCGTATTGGAAAGCACCAGCACCCCGGACAAAACCGCACTCCAGGCGGCCAGATTGGTCTGATTGATCGAGAGCTGCCCCCGGGAGGCCGATTCACTGAATGAGGTCGTGAACTGGTCAAAAAGCTCCCGATCCCGGGCCGGCAACGTCAGCACGCTGTCGTCATAGAGCTTGTTCAAAGCAAAGACGTTCGTCGGTAACTGCCCATAATTGATGGGTTGAAACGGGTTTCCAGTCCACTGCTTCCACATCCCGGCCCCAACATGCAGCGACTTCAAATAGACCGTCTGCCATGGCGTCCCGCGATGCACCCGACCCAACCACCCGACATTCGGGAACTTGTTGGTCGGAAAATCCCAGTCATCGGAACGGGTGACGAGCGGGTCCTTCAATTCCAGCATGAAGCGGGTGGGGCTCGTGCTCCCGGCCGCAAGTTGCTCGGTCCACGGCTCGTAACGTCCATTCACATGGCGAATGTTCGCGATGGGGGGATTGATGGTATGATCCCATTCATACTTGTTGGTCGTCAGCATCACGACCAGATCCCCGATGGTATAGTGAACCAGCGGATCATTGGCCTGCCAGGAGGTGTTCAGATAGACGGTGCGAACCGGGTTGTAAGGGGCATAGAACCGGCCGCCTCCCTTGGCATAGGCCGGATTGATAAGCTTGTTCCGGAATGAGTTCTGGGCCGCACTCCGGAGATTCCCCCCGGGGAGATAGGGGGTGGATTGCTTCCACTGATCCTCAGAAAGCAAAACCTGCCCTATCCCGGCCGCAATCTGATTGCGCATCCCGAAGTGGGGCACCATCGGGTTTCCGGCGGGCACGGTGTTTGTGCACCACATGCTCCCCGGCTTCGCGCTCACGACAAAATTCGCCCCGCACTCCCCTCCTGCCGACAGCAGGGAAGCCACATCCACGGCATTCTCGACCCCATCCAGCATCACATAATCAATGATCCGGTTGGCCGCCATATCCCTGAGCGCAAACCATACCCGGGTCCGCAGTTTGAGGGATAATTGGGGAGTGGGAAATCCAGCGCTCTGCTCAAAAATCCCAGTCAACGGCACAAAGATCTGCTGAGCGTTGATCCATGTGCTGTAGGGTAGAAAGGCTTGAATATTGGTCTTGGGATCGAGCGGCACCTGGAAGGAATACTGCTCCCGGCTGAGATCCCTGTATCCGGTCCAAGTGTTGGCGGCGATAAAGTTCGTGTATCCCTGACGGTGAACCTGATTGACCAGAATCTGGCCGGTCTGGTTGTTCGTCATGTAAGCAAACACCTCCGCCCGGGCAAACAATTGAAGCCCGTGCGGGAACGGATTGCTGTAGGAGTTCCAAGCCTCCAACCCGAACACGTTCGAGATCCCCATCTCATACATCTGGTTCGTCCGGACCACCTTGCCATCCGTATCAGGAATGAACTCCAGCTTGCGGGTCACCTGCATGATGGTCTGCGACGCAAACTCATTGAAGTTGGGAAGGCCTTTCTTCGCTCCCACCACCAGCGGAACACCGTAAACCATGCTGTTATTATCCCAGGAGTTGATGACTTGTCTGTCTTCCGCCTTAAAGACATCCAGCATGGGCGGGGGAGCGGTGACGATCAGTGCATCCCTCACCGGCTCATAGCCAACAATGGAAATGTCATCCCCGCCATAAACCCCACGGCCAAACACCGGCCGGAATACGGAGGGTAATCCCGGTTCGTTCGTGCTGCTCCCGTAAATCCGATTGGTTGTCGCATCAAACATGTTCGCCGCCAACTGCAGCAACCGGTGGACGCTCGGCGTGTAGTAATTGGTCGGGTAAATCTGAATGTTGGTGATCCCGAAAGTGAAACCGGCGCTCGCAAGCAAGCGAGAAGCGGCGTTGGTGAAAAAGGTGATGCCAGTGGAATCCCAAGGCACATAATTTGTGACACTGGCGCGACCCGAGGTGTCGGCAATCCCCTTCGTGTCATACTTGGTCAGATTGTCGTAGTTTAGATTCATCCTGCCGGGCGGCTCCGGGGCTGAATCATTTCCCAACTGCGCGAGCATGCGGTAGAAGGTGTAGCGCTCGTAGGAATTGTCGTTTGTGCCCGCAAAGCGCAACCGGTCGCTGAAGGTGACCTGTGGACGGGGAGTCCCCGAAAGAATCCGGGTATCGTCAAAAAGTTCCTGTGTGGTGAAAAACCGGTTGGGGGACTCCGCACCGGACCACGGACGGCGGCGAACCTTCGACGCATCCCGATCATTTGAACCGGTGGGCCACCAATTATTCGTCATCAGCGGGCCGCCCGTGTAACCATCCACAAAATCAGTCTGGAATGCGACCGCCCCCCGGGGACCAAACAGGGTCTGCACAGGAAGGAGATTCTGCTCCATGTTCACTCCGTAACGATATCGCAGCAGAAAGAGGGAATCCTCAAAGGCCACACCCGTGTTGCCCCTCTGAAGATCAATGCCGGAGGATCCGTAAAAATAACGGGAGCCGGTGTTGTTGTTCGCCGGGAACGGCCAGAGGTTGGTGTTGAGATCAACCAGAAATGCCGCCAGATTGATTTCCCAGGGGCCAACTCCCTGATTGCGGAGGAACCCATCCCCATCCGAGCCGCTCATGGTCTGGGGGGAAATTCCCTTTGCATAATTGTGGATCGCATTTAAATCCAGAGTCTTCCCCTCTGGAACCACAATGTAGGCGTATCTCGAGACGAACCGGTTGCTTGAGGAGTGGGGAAAACCGGGACGCTCAAGAACACCGATCCATTCCGGATCCCCAACGTAAAAGTTGGTCCAAGTGTTCCCGGCGAGGGTTGTGGTGGTCTTCACCCCGTTGGTGTCATAATAAGCGGCTGCAGGGTCACCACTCATTGCGGGAAGGTAGCCGTTCGTGTCGTAGCGACGATTGCGGTTCAAATCGAGGTAGTAACGGAAATCCGGGGCGAATGCGCGGTTCGTGGAGACGAACACAGGAACGCGGGGACTGTAGAGCAGATTGGTCAGCACACTCAGGAAATCGTTCCCGGTCACGGGAGTTCCATTGGCATAGGCGTAGCTGACGTTGTCGTAATTGAGACGGTTGGCCGCTGTCGCCGGATTATAGCCGCCACGACGAATGTAGTTCGTGGAGACCATGAGGTCGTAACGATACTCATTTCCCCATGTGATGATCGGGGCCATGACAGAAGCCTTGGCACGCTCGACTCCTGTATCGGCAGCCAGCTTGGCCATCATCTGCTCGGTCGTGGTGGTGACGCTGCTCTTCTCACCACGGCTCAACACCAAAAAGGCGATCGCCATGAAGGTGATGACCGAGAGCAGGACCAGGGTGATGACCAGAGCCACCCCGCGCCGGGACACGCTGAGACTGTTAACTTTCATTGGTATGCGGAGAAATCGACGTTACGAACGGGAATCCGCTGGCGGAAAATGTGAACGTTGGGCGCGTAGCGGGCCAGAAATTCCAACTGTGCCTCAGGGGCTGATATCGAGCGCCAACGGCGCAGGATCTGCGGTTCCAACACCCCCATTTCCAACTCCACAAATGCAGGAACCGCGTTGCTCATCATGTAGATGGCCGCTTGATCGCACTGAATCCGGTCCCCGCCCACAAAGATGTTGGTCGAAACAATCGTGTTTTCGGGCACCCCGCCCCGCAGTGTCTTGGGATCCTGATAACGGCTCAACTCCTCGGCGATCAACCGGCCGGCCGTGTCGAACGCTCGCACACGCAGGTGAACCACCCCATCCACAATCCTGTTCAAATTAGTAAGCGGGGCGTTGTAGAAGTCGCGGCTGAGGTAAAGAGCTCCGAAACGCGTTGGCAACCCCTCCGAGAACCTGCACAGGGAACCGACTCCGGCGTTGGGATACTCCGGAATCACCTGATAACCGATCCCATCGTATTCGGTGTTGAACCGGGTGAGGAAATAGAACTTCTGAACCATGTTCGTCCGGGCAAGACTCGACCCCGCCAAATCCTGCACCATGGGTCGGCTGAACAGCACGGTGGGTTCCGCAAAAAAGTTGGTCGTGTAGGGTTCCTGTGAGGGGGTGATTTGCTCCAACTCCCGGGAGAGCATGTCCAGCGCGGCACGGCCGGATTCCAGCACATCAGTCTGCGTCATGCCACTGCGGAAGGCGCGCTGGGTCTGGTTGAACATGGCGAGCAGGCCCAGAACAATGAACGACAGCAGGGCCGACGTGATCATGATCTCAATCAGAGAAAAGGCGGCGCGCCGCCCATGCATCTGACTGTCCGAACCGCCGGAACCGGTATGGTATGTGTTTGATCTCACGGCGCCTTCACGTAGTTACGGGGTTCAAAGAAAAAGAGCGGATAAGCCGTCAGGACAGAATCGTTGGTCTTGATGAGATGCCCGCTCACCATGGATCGATAGACCTGACGCCCGTTGCCAGGCTGGCCATTCGGCTTGATGGGCCACCGGAAGGTCAACCGCACATCCCACAGGTTGGTCTGGAGATTCTTGACCTCCCGCCAGTAATTGGAGCGGGACGCGATCTCGACCGTGTCGGCGGAAATCGAGGGATCACCGGACCACGCCCAGTTGGTGTCGAACTCGGAATAGGGGAGGACATCGGCAATCATCCGGTAGGCGAAGCTCAGATCATGCACCTCAGCGTTGGTCTGGGGGTATTTGTCACTTGCCGGACCACTGAGCGAGCGAAAGATTCCCACCACATAGTTGCTGTAGTGTCCCCCTGCTGTCGCGGGCGGGGTAGGATCAATCGGGATGATCTTAGGCGTTGAAAGCAGCCCGATGATGCGGAATCCGTTTGTCAGAAGATATTTCGGCCTGACGGATGAATCGTTGAATGTGTGCCAGACCCGGAGATCCCGGACAAATTTCTGGTTCTCGTCAAATTCCGTGATGATGTTTGTGATGGCAACCACGTAATTGGTCAGATCATCCACCCCCCGGGCACCGCTGCGGATCGCCTCCATGAAGATGCTTGCATCCTGATTGATGATCGTCTCTTCACGATTCTCCCGCTGTGCCGACATGCCCACGGGCAACACGCCGATGATGGCCACCATGGCAAAGGCGATGATCGCAAGACTGATCGCGATTTCGATCAGGGTGAAAGCCGATTGCCCTCGCCCCTGGACGGCACCTGCCCGAACCCAATCCGGCCTGAATGAACGAAAAATGTGTGTCGGTAGGTTCATTGAATCTCCTGACGTTCAACCCGGGCGCGGCCGGTAAGCCAATCAATGTGCACCAGATGGAACATGTTCGTGGCATTTCCCGGCGGCGACTCATTGAACACGGGGGGAAGGAGGGTCGGCTCCTTCGTGGACTGATTTCTGGAAAAGCTCACGTTACCCAAAGCCAGGGGAATATCCTCATCCACCCCTGTGGCCAACTGGCCGAGATGGTTGAATGCAATATAACGGAGAGGCACCCAGGGTTCCTGCCCTCCCGCAGAGGGGGCTGATTCCGAAGGAAACGGGATGGAACTGGAGATGCTGAACCCGAGAACATTGAAGGCGAGCAACCGGGTCAGCCCCGGCAGCGGGCCGTTCGTGTAAATCTTCATCACCGGCTGGTTGGCATTCCGAAGTCCGAACTTCTCCCTCGGGATGAACACCCCATCAGGCAGGGTCTTCCAACTGTCGAGGTATCTGGCGGTGGGTGCCCCCGGCTGATCTCCCATGCTGCGGAGCGAAACGAAATTGTAGCCAATGCACTGCTTATCAAGGAGCTTGAGCGCCTTTTCCTTCTCGACAGTTGGAAGGGCTTGATAAGCGGGATGAAGCCAGAAATTGGTCGGAACGAACACCATGTAAACCACTGTCCGCTGGCTGATTGCCAACTGCCTGCCCCTTGCGATGGCATCCAGCAACTGACGACTCCCGGCCGCTGTGACACTGGGCTTGAACTTGCCAATGTTCGGCAGGGCGATCGCCGCCAGAATGCCGATGATGGAAATGACCACCAGCAGTTCCAGCAACGTGAACCCCCGTGCCCCCCTTCCGGTGCCGAATGTTGGAATCACGTTTTTCACTTGGTTGCTATGGTTTCCAGCTCGCCACGTTGTCCTTGTTCGCCCCGATGTTGGCCGGAGTGTTCGCATCCACCATGCCGTCAGGCCCTGCAGACCAGACCGCCACGGGGGCATTGATCTCGTAATCGTCGGTAAGCTTCCCGAAGTTCGGGTTGAACAGGCCGTCGTGGCCGGTCTCGTTGTTCTTCTTGGAAACAGCGGACTGGCAATAAAAGGAATCACGAACCTTGTCATCGTTGTTCAGGTCGATGGTGATGATGTAGGGGTTGCCCCAGGGATCGCGGTAAACCCCATCCGAACCCACCCCGGGCCGGACGGCATCACTCACAACAGTGGCATTCAGGAACTTGGTGCGATTGGGATTCTTCACATGCCCCTTGTTCACCGTCGCCGCCCCGTTCCCGTAGCTCTCCATATCCATGATGATGGCCATCACCTCGGCGTTATTGGTGCTGTAGGCACCGCCGTTACTAGGGTTGAACGGATCAATGGCGATGGATCCCGCCGGGGTCTTGATCTGCTTGATCCCACTCGTGCCGTAGGTGTAATCCTGCTTCAAGGTCAGCCCCTTCTTAACAAACTCAGACGCGCTGGCATCCGCTGCGGACTTCGAAACCGGGAACCGGCTGTAGGCCGCTTCGTAATCCCGGATGGCGTTCACAATGCTGCCAATTTCAGTCCTGGCCTTGTTGATCTGTGCCTGCCTCTTCGCCCTCGACAACGCAGGCAAAAGCATGGCCGCGAGAATCGCGATGATGCTGATTACGACCAGCAACTCAATCAGGGTAAAGCCCCGCCCTTCACGGCGACCGGCTGAATTCAGGGTTTTCATAGTATGAATTTTTGGTGCAGGACTCACGGCGTGTTCACGATGGTCGGCTGACGGCTCCAATTGCTGAAGCGGTTGGTCTTCCCGCCGATCAGGACATCGACCCAGAGATCGTATGAATTCGGATTATTGGTCGGGCTGGAGGAGTTGTAGCGCCAGGGATTCAGCTTTTTGCCCCCCGTTCCCTCACAGACAAAAGGGCCATCCAACGATGTGCCGAGCACCATTCTGGGTAGAACGGTCAGCCCACCCGCCTGGGTCGCCAGCAGAAACTGGTCTCCCTTCAAATCACTCAGGAAGCTCCTGGCCTTTGAAACCTCATCCCCGCCCGCAGCAGCACTCGCATTTACAAACCCGCCAACATCCGGCCCGAAAATCGACGCCAGATCGGCGGTGGCCAGCTGTGAACTGCCACTGAGCGTCCGGAAAAAACCGGCACCCGCAGACACTCCCGAAAGCTCGTAGTAAAGCTGGTTCAAACGGTATTTGCCCGGATTGTCGGGAGGATAGTGGCCGAGCTTCATCTTGTAATCCTGAATCGCGGCCTCAACTTTCGCGAGTTCCCCCTGTGCCTTGGCCTTGATCTTGGCCCGGTTCACAGCAGCGGTAACGGGGAAAAGCATCCCGGCGAGCAGCGAAATGACCGCGATCACCACCAGCAGTTCAATCAACGTAAACCCGTCCCGGCGGTTCCTCCCGGGGGCGCTCTGAAAAATATCTGCCTTCATGAATTCATGCTCCTGATGTTGCCGCTCTGCCTCAATTCCTGTTCCATGCGCTCGCTGAGCCACTGCTTGATCATGCTCTGGTAATTGATATACCTCGAGCGGGCCACACGCTTGATCCGGGCCAGCATCCGCGGATCCATCCGCAACGTGATGGTCGTGCTTTCCGACGACTCTGACGCGCCAACTACTGCACTCTCCATCAAACGCAGATCAGGCCTGTTCTCAACCCAAAAGTCCGCCTCCGATCCCTCGCTGTCGAAGATCGGCACATCTTCCCATCTGGATATGGTTCGCATGATACGTTCGGCTTTAATGGCTCAACATCTGATCCGACTTGCGCTGGTAAAAAAATCTCTCTTCCGGCTGGAATGGCCGGGCAAAAATCACCCGGACCTGCCTGCCGTTCGTCCGGTAAACGCTGAAAATCCCGGCCCCGTTTGCGGAAAGGCCCAGATTGAAAAATCGCGCCTGAACAGCGAACCTCGGAGAATCCGGCAACAACTTCACCGCAAACGGATCCTCAAACGACTCTTCTATCTCCTGCAACGTCAGAGAACTATCGAGATTAAACGGCGGATTATTCCAGTCAAACTCCATAGTGCAATCGAGTCAAAATTCCTGACTTAACCAAAACCCCCACCTCCATGACGGTTTTTATTTGCCCATGCTTTGTCACTACGTTGTATTTACATCCACAGCCCTCCAACTGTCAACAGGCTTTTTGCCGGTTTTGAACCTTTTTTCATTCCGGCCCGTCATCGGTGCACGGCTTCCCCCCCCAATAAAGAACCCCTCCCCCGGAAGATCCGGAGAAGGGGTTTGAAAATCCACAGGAGCGGTTACTCGTCCTTCTTGCCGCCACCGCCGGAATCACCGACACGGTTCATGAGTTCGATCAGGGGCAGGAACATCGCGATGACGATACTGCCGACGACCACGGCCAGAAACACGATCATGATCGGTTCCAGGAGGGATGTCATCGCGGACACGGCGTTGTCCACTTCTTCATCGTAGTTGTCCGCGATCTTCAGCAACATTTCAGGCAGTGCGCCGGTTTGCTCACCGACGTCCACCATGCTGATGACCATCGGGGGAAACACTCCGGAGGCTTCCAAGGGGGCGGTAATGGTTTCACCCTCCTTCACGCTTTCATGGACGGCGTTAACGGCATTACTGATGATGACGTTTCCGGCCGTTTCCTTGACGATCGTCAGGGCCTGCAAAATCGGCACACCGCTGCTCACCAGAGTGCCCAACGTCCGGGTAAACCGGGCGATGGAAACCTTGCTCACAACGGGTCCCACGGCGGGGACCTTGAGCTTGAACTTATCCCAGAGATGCCGACCGAGCTTTGTCTTGATGCACAGCATGAAAATCACCCAGATCGTGAAGATGATGCCGGAGGTGATCACGATGTGATCCTTGATCATCTCGGAAATGCCCAGAACCAACCGTGTGAAGGCGGGAAGTTGGGATCCTTCCAACATGCCCTCGAACACTGATTTGAAGGAAGGAACGACCTTCACCATCAGGATCAGCAGAATCGCGGTCGCAACCACGAGCACCGCCACCGGGTAGAACATCGCGGCGATGACCTTGCCTTTGATCTTCTGCGCCTTTTCCATGAACTCGGAAAGACGGTTCAGAACGACTTCAAGCACACCACCCAGCTCGCCGGCCTTCACCATGTTGACGAACAGGCGGTTGAACACCTTGGGATGCTGGGCCAAGCCTTCGGAAAAGGTGCTGCCACCCTCGATCGAAAGCGCCAGCTCGGCGATGATTCCCTTCAAAGTCGCATTACGCTCCTGTTTCTCAAGCACCCGCAAACCGCGCAGCAGCGGCAAACCGGCATCCACCAGCGTGGCCAGCTGCCGTGTGAATGTGGTGAGAACTTTGGATTTAACACCACCCCCAAGACCGGGAATCTTGATGTTGAGGTTGATCTGGCCCTTCTTTTTGGGCTTGGCACCCGCCCTGGCCGGGGCTGACTTCTTGTCATCCTTCCCGGACTTGGGCTTCCCCGCCTCCACGATCTTCGTGGGGAACAGGTTCATGTCCTTCACCCGGGCGATGGCCTCGTTCTGGCTCGCCACTTCGAGCGTACCTTTGGTCTCCTTGCCATTGGCATCCATGGCAACATAGTTGAATGTAGGCATACCGGATCCTTCGGTTATGTATATTTGACGACTTCCTCGATGGATGTGTCTCCATCAAAAATGCTTCGCAGACCGTCCTCGCGGAGGGTGACCATCCCGAGTTCGACCGCCTTCTGGCGCAGCACGACTGTCGGCGCGCGCTCATTGATCAAGGTGCGGAGCGCCTCGGCAATGACCATCAGTTCAAAGATTCCTTTCCGGCCCTTGTAGCCGGTATCATTGCAGGTGCCGCACCCTCGCCCGTAATAAAAGACCTTGTCGCCAAGATCGTGCGGGGAGAGGTTGAGCGTGTTCAACTGGCTTTCCGTGGGTTCGAACGGCGTGCGGCAATCCCTGCACACACGGCGAACCAACCGCTGGCCGAGCACACCCATCAGGGTGGATGAAATCAGGAACGGCTCCACACCCATATCAATCAAACGGGTGACGGCACCGGGAGCATCGTTGGTGTGAAGCGTGCTGAGCACCAAGTGACCGGTCAGCGAGGCCTGAATGGAAATCTGCGCCGTCTCAAGATCGCGCATTTCACCGACCATGATAATGTCGGGATCCTGACGCAGGAAGGACCGGAGTGCCTTGCTGAAGGTCAGCCCCACGCTTTCGTGAATGGCCACCTGCATGATGCCCTCGATATCATATTCGACGGGATCCTCGGCGGTGAGCAGTTTGGAATCAATCGTATTCACCCGGCGCAGGCAGGAGTAGAGCGTCGTCGTCTTGCCGCAACCCGTGGGCCCGGTGACAACGAAAATCCCGTTTGGACGCAGGATGACGTCATTCACATACTCGTGAATGAACTTGGGCAACCCGAGGGATTCGATCTCAAGATTGACGGCGGAACGATCCAGCACGCGAAGCACGACCGATTCGCCGAACTGGGTTGGGAGCGTGGACACACGCAAATCGACTGAACGATTGCCGCCGAGGCGCATGTTGATACGACCGTCCTGAGGAACACGGCGCTCGGAAATATTCAGGTTCGCCATGACCTTGATGCGCGACACCACAGGCAAAGCAAGGTGCTTCGGCGGCGGGGACATCTCATACAGGGCACCGTCCACACGATACCTGATCCTGAATTCAGTTTCAAAAGGCTCGAAATGAATATCGCTCGCACGATCCTGCACCGCCTGGAAGACCACAAGGTTCACGAAACGCACGATCGGCGCCCCGTTGGCCAGATTCTCCATGACCCTTGCATCGTCCGTTTCCTCTAGAACCTCAACCTCTTTTGCAATCGTCTCATCCCCCCCAAGTTCCTTGAGGAGTTCGGACATGCTTTCGCCATCATCCCCGCCATCCGAATAAAACTTCTCCAGAACCTTCTGGATTGCAGCAGGATCTGCAACGACAATCTGGAGTTCCTTACCCTTGAGGATGTAACCCAGTTCATCGATCCGACCCGGATCAAGCGGCTCCATCAGGGCAATCTGGAGCGTGGTGCCCACCAGTGCGACGGGGATGCACTGATAGGTGCGTGCCGTTTTGCCCGGCACACTCTGGATGAGTTGCGGTGTCATGTCCCGCTCCCGGATGGTCACCACATCCGTGCTCAGGTGGTTGGCCATCGCCTGAAGGATGTCCTCCATGGCCATGATGCCAAAGTCCTGCAGGATAAGGGATACGGGCTTCCCGCTTCGCTTGAACTCGGCATGAACCTCCTCGAATTGGAGGTCGTCGATCAGCCCCTGATCTTTGACCAGCGCGAGCAGTGGATTTGAGACATCGTCCGCCATAACTTAAAGCGTTACTTCTGGGATTTGCCTTGGGCAACCGCCCCGGCGTCTGCCCCGACAGATTGCGCCAGCTCCATTTCCTGAAGCTTGGCTTGAATGGTGATCGGATCCTGCGCCTTCGTGACAACCTCATCCCGGGAAATCATCCCCGCCAGATACTTCTCCATGAGGAATCCATCCAACGTCACCATCCCGTATTTGGCACCGGTCTGGATGTCCGATTGGATCCGGAAGGTCTTGTTGTCGCGGATCAGGGCGGCGATGGAGGGGGTGTTAACCATGATTTCAAAAATAGCCACGCGCCCGGGCTTGTCCACCCGTGGAACGAGCAACTGCGAGATGACCGCCTGCATCACCGTGGACAGCTGGATCCGGATCTGCTCCTGCTGGTTTGTCGGGAATGCGTTGACGATACGATCAATGGTTTTCGCGGCACCCGTGGTGTGCAGGGTTCCGAAGACCAAGTGACCCGTTTCAGCAGCCGTGATGGCAGCATCAATCGTCTCCAAATCGCGCATTTCACCAACCAGAACAACATCAGGATCCTGACGGAGAGCGCGGCGGAGAGCCTCGGCGAAATTCGGAACATCGACTCCGATCTCACGCTGCGTCACAAGCGCCTTCTTGTGCTTGTGGTAATATTCGATGGGATCCTCAATGGTGATAATGTGAGCCTCATCCCGCTCCTCATTGATGATGTTGATCATCGAGGCCAGAGTGGTTGTCTTACCAGAGCCGGTGGGGCCTGTTACCAGAACAAGTCCGCGCGGCTTGTAGAGCAACTCTCTGGCGGACATGGGGATGCCAATCTGCTCCATCGTCAGCAGCTTGCTCGGAATCTGACGCAGAACCATCCCGAAGTTTCCTTTTTCCTTGAACACGCTGACACGGAACCGTGCCATATCGCCGAAGGCAAAACCGAAGTCGGCGCCACCCCGCTCACGAACGTGCTGAATATGATCCTCGGAGGTGATGCTCCGCATCAACTCCTCAGTGGCCTCCGGTGTGAGAGACGGACCCTCAACACGGTGCAGGATGCCGTGAACCCGGATGACGGGCGGGGCTCCCACACGGATATGGAGGTCGGAAGACCCTTCCGAGACCACCAGCTGCAACAAATCTGACATCGAATACGACATGCTTCAAATCCTCAATTAAATCAGAGAGACATCTTAAACCATTCGACAGAGGTTTCAGGGTTTCGTCACGGTGGTAAACTCTCCACCCGTGATCACTCGCTATCCCCCACCGTGGCGCGAATGACTTCCTCGGGGGATGTCATCCCCGCCAGCACCTTGCGGATGCCATCCTCGCGCAGGCTGCGCATGCCGGCCTCGCGGGCACGGGCACGCAGGACGGAGGAAGGCACTTTCTCGTAGATCAGCTTCCGTGAATCGTCATCGATGACGAACACCTCGAAAATTCCAAACCGCCCACGGTAGCCTGTGTTGGAACAGTTGCTGCAACCCCGGCCAGCCAGGAAGTTTGCCCCCTTGGTGTTGCTGGAGTCGAGGTTCAAGGCCCTCAACTCCGCATCCGTCGGCGTCTTCGGCGCTGCGCATTGTTTGCAGATTTTGCGCACGAGCCGCTGGGCCATCAACGCCCGCGTGGAGGATGCCACAAGGAATGGCTTCACCCCGATGTCAATCAAACGGGTGACGGCGCTTGGAGCGTCGTTCGTGTGCAGGGTGGAGAAGACAAGGTGTCCCGTCAGGGATGCGTTGATTGCGATGGAGGCGGTCTCAAGATCGCGAATTTCCCCGATCATGATCACGTTCGGGGCCTGACGCAGAATCGACCTGAGTGCCATACTGAAGGTGAGCCCGACCGGCTCATTCACCTGCACCTGGTTGATGCCCGACAGCAAATATTCAACGGGGTCCTCCACCGTGATGATCTTGCGGTCAGGACGGTTGATGAAGTGGAGACAGGAATAAAGCGTCGTCGTCTTGCCGGAACCGGTGGGGCCGGTCACGAGCAGAATACCATCCGGCAGACCGATCAACCGCTCGAATGTCTGCTGATCATCCGTGAAGAAGCCCAACTCGGCAAGACCGAGCCGCAGACCTTCCTTGTCGAGAATACGCATGACGATGCTTTCGCCATGATTCGTCGGCAGACAGGATACACGAAGATCGATGAGCTTGCCACCTGCGGCGGTTTGAATACGTCCATCCTGAGGGATGCGGTGCTCCGAAATCGACATGTTCGACTGGATCTTCAACCGGCTGATGATGGCCGGTTGCAGCCGCTTGGGTGGAGCCTTCATCTCGTGCAGCATACCGTCGATGCGGTATCTGACCCTGAATTTCTTCGCCAGCGGCTCCAGATGAATATCGGAGGCTCTCAACTTAAATGCCTCGACGATCAGAGAATTGACCAGTTTGATGAGCGGGGCATCCGCTTCAACCGTTCCACCGTCCTGCGCCCCGCCGGCTTCAATGGCGACATGCTCCCGGGTCAACTCCTCCATCGCCTCCTTAAGGCGGGGGTCGGCAACCTTGTTGCCCCCACGGTCGGCATAATACTTGGAGAGCGCTGCCTCAATGTCGGATTCTGATGCGACCTGAATGCTGATATCGGCCCGGAGCAAATGCCCAAGGCTGTCAATCGTGGCCAGATCGGAGGGATCGGAGATGGCAACCGTCAGATTGGTATCGTGCTTGAAGACGGGAACGATGCGGAATTTGCGCGCGATATGCCGGGGTACAGCGCTGATGACATCATCCTCAATCTTGATCTCGGACAAGTTCACCACTTCGGCCCCAAAATGAGCAGCCTTCGCCTGAGTCACATCGGCGGGCCGGATCAGCTTGTTGGCAACCATCAGGTCCACCAAGCCCACCCCAGCCGATTGCGCTTCAGGCTTCAGCTCAGCGACCTTATCGGAGCTCACAAACCCCAGATCAACCAGGATATCTACGAGATAATCGTCTTTTTCAGCCACAAATTGCTTTCGCTCTACACACGTTTGTCGTGAAAGGCTGTATATGAAACTACCGGCGCAAACGCGCTTGTCAATGCGCGTCCGCAGAACCGTGAAAGTATTTTCCCGCCACCACCCCTTTTGGCCCAATTCCAGCTCAAAGTTCTACCTGCATTCCCAATTCCACCACCCGGTTGGCAGGGAGGTTGAAGAATGCCGTGGCGGACTGTGCATTTCGGGAAAGAGTGGCAAAGATCTGCCGACGCCACAGCGACATGTCCCGCGCCCTTCCGGACCGGATGGTCTCCCGACTGAGAAAGAAGGTTGTCCGCTGCATGTTCAGCTTCAACCCCTTCTCCCGCACCGCTTGATCCAGGAGGAGCGGAATATCCGGCTGCTCCATGAATCCGAACCTCGCAATCAGCCGGTGAATGTCGGGTTGGGGATGCTCGATCTCCAGACGCCGGGCATCTCGCACATAGGGGCCATCATCCGTCAGGATGGTCAGGATGATCACCTGCTCATGAAGCACCTGATTGTGTTTGAGGTTGTGCAACAGGGCGAGTGGTGTTCCTGCCCCGCTGCCTGAAAGGAAGATGGCGGTACCGGGGACACGCCTTGGCGGATTGGCAGCCAGATCCTCCAGGAAAAGGTCAAAGGGCATGTTGCTGCCCGCAAGCCTTTCCCGCAGGATCTTGCGCCCCGTGCGCCATGTGGTCATGCAAACACAAAGGATTCCACCCACAACGACAGGAAACCACCCTCCCTGGAAGAACTTGAGACTGTTGGCCGCGACAAATGCCACCTCAACCACCATGAAAACACTGCAAACCAGAAGCGACAACCAGACCGGCCATTTCCAAAGATTCCGGGCGGCCCAATAAAAAAGACAGGTGGTGATCAACATCGTTAACGATACAGCAATCCCATACGCCGCCGCCAGACTACTTGAGGATCGAAAGCTAAGCACCAACCCCAGACAGGATATCATCAAAAACCAGTTCACCTGCGGCATGTAAATCTGGCCTCGTGTGGAATGTGAGGTGTGGAGGATCCGCAACCGTGGCAGCAAACCCAACTGGATTGCCTGCATGGTGAGTGAATAGGCCCCAGTAATCAACGCCTGGGATGCAATCACCGCAGCCGCAGTGGAAAGAGCAACCAACCCATACACAGCCCAGGAGGGGGCCAGCATGTAAAACGGATTCTGCACTGCGGCCGGGTTCGACAGGAGCAGAGCCCCCTGCCCGAAGTAATTGAGCACAAGCGCAGGAAAAGCCACGGAAAACCATGCCATCCTGATCGGGCGCAACCCAAAGTGACCCATGTCTGCATAGAGTGCCTCGGCACCAGTGACCACCAGGAACACCGCACCCAGAACGACGAATGCGATCTTGGTGTTCTCCGCCAGAAAGAGGATCGCATAGTGGGGACTCAGGGCCTTGAGAACCTCCGGGGCCATGAACACCCCACGAATCCCAAGCAGGGCCAACACCATAAACCAGACCAGCATGACCGGCCCGAAGATATTGCCGATCTTCTCCGTGCCGTGCCGCTGAAAGTAAAAAAGGCCGATCAGCACAACGACCGAGATCGGGACCACGAAATAATGCAACTGGGGGGCAGCCACCCCCAGACCCTCAATCGCCCCAAGCACGGTGATGGCCGGTGTGATCATGCCATCCCCATAGAGGAGGGATGCCCCGAAAACCCCCATCACCAGAACCCAATCCCTCCTTCGGTTCGCCGCAGCATCGCCGGCAGACCGTTGCATGAGTGAGATCAACGCCAGAATCCCGCCCTCCCCGCGATTGTTTGCACGCATCACGAACGTCAGATACTTGACGGATACAAGAACCGTCAAAGTCCAGACGATGAGCGAAATGACACCCAGAATATTCGAAGGATTGAGTGGAACACCGTGGGCGCCGGAAAAGCACTCGCGCAGAGCGTAGAGCGGGCTTGTCCCGATATCCCCATAGACAACCCCCAATGAGCCTAGCATCAGTGCCCAACGGGGGCTCTGATTCTGATCCTGTGAATCCGTATTAGCCTGTTCCATGACCATCAAAAGCCGCACCCGGGACGCGCTTACGACGGCCGTGCTGACGGCCGGGAAGATTGCCCTTTCATTCGCCTACGAGGTTAGCTGACGGGCTGGGCCTTGAAAGTGGCCCCGGCAAAAAAGCCGTTCGCCCCGGTCCGGCTCCACACCGGACGATGGGTCCCCCGTTTCCGGAACCGAGCGGCGGCCCGGAACTAGGCTGCTGGGCCTACTTTAGGAAACTGAGGAAGATTGTCAATGAGCGCCTGAGCGGCAAAAAACGGGGTTTGTGCACCCGGAACCTGAATCAATCGCCATATTCCGCATCAAAACTGACGCCGGATCACGCGTTCATCGTTGCCTCCGGGCATCACACCGGGATGGCTTTGAGCCACCGCCACCGTTATCCTGCTCCACGGAAATGACGGCAGAAGAAAGAACATCAACGACCTACCGGTGGGAACGCTGGCGCGCCTTGTCGGGGGGCATCAACGAGTCCGCCGGTGTGCTCTTTCTGCTGCTGATAGCCGTCCGCTGGTATGGGGCCGGACCTCTGGCCAAGGCACTGGTCGCAGGGGGAGGCAGCATTGGCCTCCTGCTCAGCCCCTGGCTGGTGTCGCGTGTTGAAGCTGCCCAACTCCCCGTGGCCCGGGCCGCAGCCCGGCTGAGCGCCTTGGGTGGCTTCAGCTTTCTCCTGATGGCCATGGTCCCCACCCTTCCGGTTTTTGTGGCCGGCTCGGCCATCGCAATGGCAACAGCCTCAGCCACCATTCCCCTCCTCACACAGATTTATCAGGACAATTACCCTGCAGGCGAGCGGGGCAGGCTCTTTGCCCGGACCATGATCATCCGCATTGGCACTGCCGCCCTGTGCTGTGAACTCGGTGGGCGCCTGCTCACCAGCCATATCGGACTGTTCCGCTGGCTGCTGCTGGTTTTTGCGGCCGGATGCGGGGCAGCCTCCTACTGCCTCTCACGGTGCCCATCCAACCCACTCTCGGCATCAGCCGGAACGCACCCGTTCCGTGCGCTTCGGTTTGCCCGGGATGACCGGGTTTTCCGGCAGACCCTGATCGCCTGGATGTTCATTGGCTTCGCCATGCTGATGATGTCCCCGCTCCGGGTGGAATACCTCGCCAACCCAAAATATGGAATCACTGTGGATGGCCGGATGCTCACCGCCACCACCATCGCGCTGCTGACAGGCGTGATTCCGAATCTGGCACGTCTGGTTCTCAACCCCGTCTGGGGCTGGCTGTTTGACCACATGAACTTTTTCAAACTCAGGCTTTTGCTGAATCTCGGATTTTCCCTCGGAATCCTCTCTTTTTTCACCACAGGGAGCATGCAGGGATTGGTGGTCGGCGCCCTGCTCTTTGGCATTTCCAACGCCGGTGCTGATGTGGCCTGGGGCCTGTGGGTTACGAAATTCGCCCCACCCGGGCGGGTCGCGGATTATATGTCCGTCCACACCTTCTTCACTGGGGTTCGCGGGGTGGTCGCACCGCTGGTCGCCTTCTCAAGCGTGGCAAGCCTCTCGCCCCACACTCTGGGATGGATCAGCGTCGGGCTCATCACCACAGGGTCCGCGTTTCTCATCTCAGAGATTGCCCTCGCCCCAGGTTCAAAGCCCGGACACCCACCCGCAGTGGAAACCTCACCCGACCGGGAATAGCCACAAAAGCGGAGGGGCAGTGGTTGATGAACCAACCACTGCCCCGGCAACAACCCAACCCAAAAAACCGCCTCAATGCCCCGTCAAAAGACGGGTGGCCATGGCGTAGATGATGAGGATCAGCAACACCACCCCCAGACCGAAGAAGATGTAGCCGAAGGTCCGGGCGATACTCTTCCATCGCAACCATTCATCCCGCACGCGGTAATCGTCCAACCGCCCCTCGGCAACAAGCCGATCATACCACCGCTTTCGCTCGTGCAACATCTCGTTCTTGGAGACGCGTCCCGAGAAGATGACTGTATCCATCGGGAACTTCTCAATCCGGAAGTGCGTATTGAAGAAGTGGATCGAGAATATGAAGCCAGCCGCAAGGAGGGCTTCATCCGAATGGATGATCAAGGCGATGTTGATGATCCAACCAGGCATGAACTGGGTGAAAAACTCCGGATACCACATGATCAACCCGGATGAACCGATGATGAACACACCCCAGAACACGGCGAAGTAATCAAACTTCTCCCAATAGGTCCAGCGGTCAAAATCCGGCTTCGGTCCCCTGCCAAAGAACCACTTGTTATGGGCCACAAAGTCCTTCCCGTCCTGCAGTGTCGGGATCATTGAGTCAGGCCCAAACAGGATGGTGATGATCCGGCTCAACTGTATCTTGCCGGTCTTCGGGTCGCGCATCTTCCCGCGTCCCACCCAGCACCTCACGGCGACGGATACCACATGCAGGCCGAAGTATAGGAAGGTGACGATCGCCCCAATACGGTGTAGCGCTCTGGCCGTCTCAGCACCGCCAATGAAGTGGAAGAGCGCCTTCGCCCAATCGGTGTAGTAAAACTTCAACGGCATGCCGGTGATGACCAGCAACAGGAAGCTCGTGACCACCAAAAAGTGGAGAAACCTCTCAAACGGCGCAAACCGGGTGAACCACTCGCCCCCCTCCTGGGAACTGATCTTCGCCTCCCGGAACTTCTTGGAGTCGGTCCAATAAAGGTAGCCCGCCCGAACCAGCCAGGCACCTGTATGAGCCCCAAAGAATACAAACACCCCGACCAGCAGCGCCGTCATGAAGATGAAGGTCGCGTGCAATGAGGGGAAGTTTTGGCCATCCAACGGGTTGGCGTGCGGCTTGTATCCGGCGAATCCGGCATTCGCCTTGGGATGGCAGGTCTTGCAAGTAGCCACAATGTTCGTGCTGGACAGCCTGGAAAGAGGATTCGAGGGAGGCAACACGTCGTGGTGACCATGACAATCATAGCAGGCCGCGACATCTGAGGCGACATTGGGCTTCCCAAGGGCCATCGCCTTGCCATGGTAGGTTTCGCGATAGTGGGTCAGTTTGTCCTCATGGCACCTGCCGCAGCGTTGATCACTCGCCATCTTGAAGTGCCCGTTGCGAGGAGCCTCGACTTCATGCGCGCTATGGCAATCCGTGCACACAGGTCCCCGCTTGTCCCCCTTGAGGAGCAACTGGCCGTGCACACTCTTAAGGTAAGTCTCCTCCACCCCATGATGGCACTTGCCGCAGGTTTTTGCCACGTTCAACGAGTTGATCGGTGAATCCCGGTCCACCGCGCGCTTGATCCCGTGTCCCCCATGACAATCGTTGCAGGAAGGTGCGACGAGCAATCCCTGCTTCAGCAGCTTCTGGCCATGGATGCTGTCCATGTAATGGGAAGCCGCTTCCGGACGCTTCATCTCATATTCCTTCGTCAACCCGGCGTTGCTATGGCAGGCGGCGCACGTTCCCGGCAGGTTCAGCTTGAAAATGCGTGAGGCCGGATTCTTGTTTGGAAGAATGTCATGCTTGCCGTGGCAATCCGAACAACTGGCAGCGCCGGAAGCCCCCATCGTGTGGCTGACGCCGTGAATACTGTTGGCGTAAACCTTGCCTGCTTCCTCATGACACGATGCACAATTCACCGGCTTCACCGGCACATTGTCGTCAGGGTGCTGGCTGGTTATGCTGGAATGGCAGCTGGCGCAACTGTTGGTCCTGTGGACCCCGGCCGCATACTTGGCCTCCTCGACAAACAGGGACACTCCCTTGCCTGCCGCGTTCGTCTTCCACAGGTCCTTGTCCCCGTGACACTCAAGACATGACGCATTCGGATTCTTGGGCTCTGCCGCCAAAGCAGAAACCATGAATCCCATGGTCAGGATCGCGAGGAACAGGCCTCGCAGCCATCCAGTAGCCGGAGTCCGCGTCGGCGCTGTAGACGCCACCCGCCGGACCCCTGCCCCGTTCCGATTATAGTCCGCCAGTATGACAATCATTACAGCCTCCATCTACGTCGTCTCCCGGATGTTTGAATTTCTGATTCGTGGGAGTCAGTTGCAGCAGATCAGGGCCGTTGCCCTGAGCCAGAATGGTATGACAGGCGCTGCAATCGCTCGCCGTGATGGACTTCTTGCCATCGGCTGTCTTGTGCTGACCGTCGTGACAGCGGAAACAGCCCGGCCAGTCCTTGTGCCCGATGTTATCGGGATAGGCGGCCCAGCTGGCCTTCATCTCAGGGAAGAAATTCCCCTGATAAATCTTCTGCACCTCGGAAATCACCTTCTTCACACGTGCATCACCCGTGTATTTCGACTCCAGATAAGTCGCTATGCTTTGCAGCGCCTGGGTCTCGTTCGTGTAAGGTCTTGTGAGGATGAACACGGAGTTGCTCTTCACCCAGTGGATCGACGGATCGATGTTCCCGAGCGTCATCGCCAGGTTGACGGCATTGTTCGGCGTCTTGTAGCGGTGCGCCGGCCGGTTATGGCAATCCATGCAGTCCATCCGCCGCATGTCGGCGGTATCCACAGCATTCGTAAATTTAGATGTCCGAAACTCCGTGACCACACCCTGCGGATCGGTCAACCGAACCCAGGGAATCTTCTGGCGGGCTTCGTCGCTGGCTACGTATTCAATTTTGTTTGCGACATTCATGTGGTAGTGAATGCCACCAACCGGACCATGTGTGGGGTCCGCGCCACCGACCTTCATCAGCATCCGAACCGAGAATTGTGTGTTGGTCTCGTCTGTAAGGTAATAATTATAGGTCCGTTCCAGATTCCCCACGAACTTGGCCGGCCAGTGGCACTGCTCGCAGGTCTCCTGTGCGGGGCGCAGGTTCTTGATGGGCGTGGGAATCGGACGTGGATACTTGTCCAGAGTGGTGGCATACACCTGATAGGTGCCCGAAAGTTTTGACTTCACATACCACCCAGCACCCTTGCCAATGTGACACTCGGCACAAAGGACGCGGGCATGGGAACCTTGTCGATAGGTGATCAATTCGGGCCCCATCACCTTATGGCAGGATTCGCCGCAAAACTGCACAGATTCTGTGAAGTGGTAGGTCTTGTAACTGCCCACCGCCGACAGCAACAGTACGAAGGTGGCGCAGATCAGGAACGCGCCAAACGCCTTCCGACTCTGCGGCAGGCTGAAATCAATCTTAAGCGGTGGCCTCAGACCGGTCCTCTTCATCGCCTGGCGACGGCGAATCAGAATTCCAGCCAACCCGAGTCCCAATCCAATCACCACAAACCCTGGCGCTATCATGTAAGCCAGGATGCCCAGGTACGGATTTGAGTTCGTAGAAATCGCATCCATCACCAACAGGAGGAAAAACGAGAATAACCCGCCGACGGCGATGATAACACCCAAACTGGTTATCCAATTGCGGACGAGGGATGCGGACTGGCTGCTGGAGGGGGGCGGTTCGGGAGATGGATTCGACATGGGATGCTGAAATGATAATTCTGTTGGCTTGGATGAAGCTGAGATCTGATTTGGCTACCGCCTGGGCCGAGGCGAACGACTCGCCCCGACCCAGGCCGGGTATCGCCGGAACTCAACATTCCAGCGTGTGTGACAATTACTTCTTGAGGGTGCGCAGGTGGGCGATCACCGCCTTGATATCATCATCTGTAAGGCTTTCCGCGGGCTTCATAACCACCTTGCCTTCGGCGTTTTTGTAGCCTTCCTTCACAGCCTTGATTCCGGCGGCGTCAGTCAGTTTTTCCTGAACCTTAGCATCGCTGTAATCCTTGGCCTCGTACTTTTTACCCATGGTCGTCTGGCCCTTGCCGTCCTTGCCATGGCACTTGGCACATTGTTCCTCATAGATGGTCTTGCCATCGGCTGCACCGGCCGTCAGGGCAGAGAACGCCAAACCGGCCACGATCAATGCTGCTAGCTTTTTCATAATTCTCAACTTTCTGTTTGTCCTGGTTTCCGAACCGGGAACCGCATCGGCGGATCCAATAACACGACCGATCATTTCCCCTTCGAAATTCAATTGGCATCCGATTGACACCGCAGTGGTATCCCGCTCATCCGGGGGTAATCCCCCCCGTGATCAAACATCGGTTTTATGCCCTCACACAGAAAACTAATAAAGCATAACCTTGGCATTCACTTCTCTTTCCTTGCTATTTTGTCACCATTTTTTGCAATCCCCACACACCCTTCACCACCACAAAAACCGGGTCCGAGGGTTCATCCCTGAAGTTCCCAACTCCTGTAACACCACGAAAATCTCAACACCTGCCAAATCATTGGCAAATGGACATGATTTGCGGCTGCTATGTTCTAATATGCAGCCTGTGAATTGTCTGGCTTAGTACTTGGTGGCACCACCACATTCACTTATTGTTACTATGCGTCCAGCGAAATTCTTCAACGACCACAGGTGTAATCCGCCAAAAAATGCTCGCAGCACAACAAAATCGGGGATGGGAGAAAGCAGCGGGAGAGAAACCAGATCTGATACCGCGACTGACAACCGGGGAGGGCGGGAACAGTCAGGCGGATGCCAACTGGTCCGCCAGACGGCAGAGCGCCGCATAATAGTCGTCCTGCGAAATCCCCAGCACGCTCGACCCAAACGCCTCGGCATCCTCGGAGGATGCGAACATACCGTAATTCACGACAACGATCTGGTAGAGAACCAGCAGCGGAACCTGCTCCGGCTGTGTGCTGAAAAACGGATGGACATGCATGAGGAATCCATCCTCCGGGCGTTCCCCTTTGGGAACCGGATGGGCCAGTTCCCCGGCTTGAAGAGGAGTGCTGTCGAAAACAATGTCGCACGGATAACGGACACAGGCGCGGTCCGCAAGAATCAGGAGCAACTCATTCCACCCGATGCGGGGACCGTGTTTTTCATGGATCTCAGCCCCCCTGCGCTGCACATGAGAGTTCAAGGATTCACGTGCGTCCTGTCCGGTGAGTTGCACAGAGTGTGGTGAAATGCTCAATGAGCTGGGGCACCGGGGGCTTCCCCGGGGCCTTGCGATTCGTTGGCCTTGGAGAGACGCCCCTGCAGGATGGGCACGGACATCCGCAAAAAGATCGTGTAGCAGAGGAGTCCAAACGCCCAGATGCCGGTGCAGATCAGGGTCTCGTTCAACGAGGGGGAATATTCCACCATCTCGCCCAGCGGCGTCGGGATGAAGCCGGGAATCACCAGTCCCATCCCCTTCTCGATCCAGATACCGACAATGGCAAGAACGCAGGTGAGGTTCAACCACCGCAAGCTCCGGCTGACAGGCAGAATCAGCAGCACCATGGCGATCATGTTGAAGGTGATGGCGGTCCAGATCCACGGGACCAAGGCATGATGCCCGTGCAATCCGAGGAACAGATACTTCGAAGACGCGACGTGCAGATTGCCGGAGTAAAATTCCTTGAAAATTTCGTTTGCGAGCAGGAACACGTTGATGAGCATCGAAACCTGAACAATGCTCCGAAGGGTGAGCAACGCCTTGTCAGTGATCCGATAGTCCGTGACCCGCCGGATGATCTGCAGGGCCAGAATGATCAACGCGGGACCTGCCGTGAATGCGGAGGCAAGGAACCGGGGTCCGACTATCGCTGAATTCCAGAACGGCCGGCCACCAAGCCCAACGTAGAGGAAGGCGGTGACGGTATGAATGGAAACGGCCCAAAAAATCGCGACGAATACGAAGGGGATGTAGAACCACTTTGCAGGCTTTTCTCCCTTGTAGCGGCAGTAAATCAGGTAACCGCAGATGTGGACGTTCAAAAGCAGATAGCCATTGAGCACCAAGACGTCCCAACTGAGCATGGAGGCCGGAAAGTTGAACTGCCCGATCCCCGGTATCAAATGCCAGAAGCGGTCAGGCCTTCCCAAATCCACCGTCACAAACGCAAGGCACATCAGAATCGCCGCCACAGCCAGCAACTCACCGAAGATCACCAGATCGTGCAATTCCTCGTTATTATAGATGTAAACAGGGATCACCAACATCACGGCCGCAGCGGCCACGCCGACGAGGAATGTGAAGTTCGAGATATAGACCCCCCAGGACACCTGATCACTCATCCCTGTCGTGATCAAGCCGTGAACGAACTGCTTGGCATAGGCGTTGATGCCCAGCAGGATAAGGACCGTGAGAATCCCCATCCAGGCATAGTAACGCCAATCGCCAACGAACGCGATGCGACCACAGCGAAAGAGAAACACCAGGTAGTTTCGGACTCCTTGAATCATACGTCGAAATAGTAGAAGAATCGGGGTGATGTCCCCAACTCTTCCTTGAGTTGGATGAACACGCGCTTGGTTCTCAGGATGGTTCCGACTTCGCTGCTCGGATCCAAGACATTGCCAAACTTGCGCGCGCCGACCGGACATACTTCAAGGCAGGCGGGATAGCGGCCATCACGGGTGCGCTGGATGCAAAAGTGACACTTCTCCATCACACCCTGCCGACGGGGACGGTTGCCAAGATAGGCCATCTCAGGGTTGAGCTTATCCTTCGGAATGAACGGCTTGGTAAAATTGAAACGTCGCGCCCAATAGGGGCAGGCGGCTTCGCAATAGCGACAGCCGATGCACCAGTCGTAATCAATGACCGTAATTCCGTCTGTATCGGTCCACGTGGCATGGACAGGGCACACCTTCACGCAGGGCGGGTTCTTGCACTGCTGGCACTGAACCGGCATGTTGAAAAATCCGGGCTCGGGAACCTTCTCAGGGTTGTAATGATGCTCCGCCTTTTCCATGTCCATCGAGCCGTGAGGCAGACGCAGAACACGAATATATTGGATTTCCGGGTTGCGCGACTGGTTGTTTTCCTTCACGCAGGCGTGGACGCACTTCCGGCAACCGATGCAGCGGGTCAGGTTGAGGCAGTAGGCAAACTCGACCCCATCCATCGGCTTGAGATCCCGCACATGGGGTCTCTTTCCATATTGGGCCTCGGTCTCGTCAGCGATCCGCTTGAGAACCTTGTCCATCTCGGTGGGAGTCAGTTCCGTGTAATACTTCTGCATGAACCGCTCGGCGGTCGGAAAATCCTCAAGCTCCATCAGGGGCTTCAGGCTGGCGGCTAGTGCGGCCAACCCGGTTGTCAGGACTGCGGAAGCTCTCAGGAAACTGCGCCGATTCATTCCATCGCCCGTCTGGACGGCACCAGAAGCGGAATTTGAACTGTTCATGTCAGTGTGTGGTTGCGTGCTCAACCTGACGAACAGGATGGAGCATGTGGGGCGGCGGGGCCGGGTGACGTCCGGGAATTTTCGGTTTGTGCGGATTGTGACAGTCCACGCAGTTCAGGCGTGTCCTCTCCTGATTCGGTTTGGCATCCCAGAAGCCGCCCGTTCGTCCATGTACACCCGCATCCCAATCGCGGTAAGTCGGACCGTGGCAGCTTCCACATAAGCGGGTGCTCTCAAACAGCTTCAACTGCTTGCCATCACGTGTCTGCAACAGTTCAAGGTTCTGCTCGTCATGGCAGTTGAAACAAAGATTGTTCCGGTCGTGGGACCCGTGAGCCATCACGATGGATCCGGCATGCTCCTGTGGAACCACGATGTTATGGTTCTTGTCATAACGGATGGGTGGCGGCTTGCCCTTGTCATGGCAGGCATAGCAATCGAAATCGGACAGATCGGCCTTGATCCGCATCAACTCCGCGTAGGATTGGCGAAACGTGTCGGGGGTGTTGAACTGGGAATCCACCAGGGGGATTTCCTCACGCGCCTCCTGATGCCCCCAGGCATTTGCCCAGAAACCAGCGGCCAACGAAAGGAAAGCCACCGCAAGCGCCCCGACAACGACTGTTATTTTTGTGTTTTGGTTCATCACAGGGCCATGCAGGAGTTCAGTTCGACGGGGGAGTTGGGTGCGGAGTATGGCCGGCAGTTGGCAACCGTTCCGACAGGAATAGCTTGATCATCACCGTCAAAATGATGAACGGGATCGACAAAACTACAAGCCCGAGCAACCATCCCTCCATTCCGATAAACTGCATCTTGTAGCTCATGAATCCGCGCAGGCTCTTTGAGAAGAGCTGCCCGCCAATCACGACATTCCAACGCATCGCGAACACACCCAGCACAATCATCAGCGCACTGGCAAAATACATGCGTTTGCGAGCCATATCCGACAACCGCTTGCGGACGACTTGATTCAGCCCAAGCATCAGCAGAGGCAGAACTGTCCCCATGAGCGCCTGGCCGATGTTGAGCGTATAGAACAGCTTCTCGGTGGCCACGTAGCGGATGACGGAAAAATCCTCCTCCGCGGAGTAAATGCGGTGGATCCAGTCCAACCCCTCGACCGCAGCATCAATCACCAAGGCATAAAACAGGAACATGGCCATCATATCCAGACAACGCATGTCGATCTTCTTGCGCCGGACCCACGTCAGCACCATGTAGTTCAACACACACAGGGCGATACCGGAGACCATCGCTGATAGAATGAAGATGATTGGCATCAACACGTTGCCCCACCAGGGATTCGCCTTGATCGAGCCGAAGATGAAACCGACATATCCGTGCAGCAGAAACGCAGAGGGAATACCGATGATCGAGATGATCCACCCAAGTTTCATGTCCAACTTCACTGCCGCTTCCGATTCATCGGTCACACCAAGCATCAGTGCCCTGTATAGCATCCCTCTGAAGCCGGGTTCCGTCTGTGACCATTCGACAAAGTCCTGCCGGTAATCAAACCACAATTCCAGCAATAGAACCGCCATCAAATACCACGCATAAACAAATCCGAAAATCGCCATGGGCGAGGTCAGATGGGGGGTCATCATGATCTCGTAGCAGCGCTCCGGATGGCCCAAATGCAGGAGCAGCGGCATGGTGGCGCAAAGCATGAACGAAAGCGCCGTCAGGAGGGACAACCGATAAACGGGCTCCAGTGCCTGCACCCGGAATACCCGAACCAGCGAAGCCATGATGAAGGCGCCGGCCACTAGTCCCGTGATGTAGGGATAAATGACGATTAGGATTCCCCACAAGGGCTCGGGTGAAGCCTCATTCGGATAGACATACCCCTCGAATCGGGGGGCAACTTCCACCAGAATGTTGGTCACATCGACGCTCGAGGCCACATGGGCCATGACATTGGTGACATCCATATTACCGGACCTCCTTATCTATGCCGGCATACATCACGCGCGGCTCGGTTCCCAGATGCGGCTTGAGCGTTTGCACACGGTTGTTCTTGTAGAACGTCTGCAACGGATCATCAGGGACAGGGTTCTTCAGATCGCCAAAAATACGCGCCTGCACAGGGCACACCTCCACGCACGCGGGCTTCAACCCGCGGGTAATGCGATGATAGCAGAGGGTGCACTTCTCAGCCGTATGCGTCACCGGGCTCATGAACCGGCAGCCGTAAGGGCAGGCCTGGATGCAGAAACCGCAGCCGATGCAGTATTTGCGGTCCACCAGAACCGCACCATCCGGAGAATCGAACGTGGCACCCACTGGACAAACCTGGGCGCACGGGGAGTGCAGGCACAGGTTGCACAACTTCGGCACAAAAAATGATTGGAGGAGTTCTTCCTTCGGCACAGGGCACGGGCCAAACCCGTGCATTCCCCCCTCGGGCGAATCAACCAGCACCTCCCCGCGCGCTTCGTCACTGCCCGGCTTGGGCTTCGTGATGACATACCGCTCAATCCATGTCCTGTAGTAGTGACCTTCAGGAACATGGTTTTCCTTTTTGCAGGCATCCGCACAGGAGCCGCAGCCGATGCATCTCGATGCATCAATCGCCATCGCCCACTTGTGCTTGGTGGGGTCATACCCTTTGGCTCCGCCGGACTCTACAAGCACCTTCTGAACAGTGGCTTTCGCCGCCTGAGCAGCCGGAGCGGCACAAGCCGCCGCCAAAGCGGCGCTGATTTTTGCAAGAACGTTTCTTCGACTCAGTTTCTGGCTCATGGAACCTCCGCTGGGGAATGGGGAACATGGCATTCCATGCATTTACCCCCCGCATAATGCTCTTTCAGAACAATCTGCTTGTGTGTCTTGGGTCTGGACGGATTTGCCTCGTGGCACTTGCTGCAAACCGTGAAAGTAGGCTTGTGCATCCCTGCATCAGGACTCTGTGTATGGGCATATCCCGGTCCGTGGCAGACTTCGCAGGAAAGCCGCTTGTGCCCACCCTTGTTGAGCTTTGTGAACTGGTCGCTGTGGCACTCGTCACACGACACCTTCCCCCCATACTGGGGAGGGAGGGCCATGATGTCCTTCAGGGCGTCCCCGCGGAAAAATCCATACTCCCTGAATGAGGGCGGCGTGAGAACGGCCCTGGCCACCAGGTAGCTGCCCACGATGCCGATGGTCACCAGGCAGAGGCGCACAATCTGCGGAGGCATGTTAAAGAGGCGCATAACGCAATAAAATAAAATACTGCAAACCGGCGCAACCACTTCAGTTGCGCTTCGGGAAAGCATCACTGAGACCACCCCCGTAAGCTTCCCTTCTTTTGCCAAATATCACCCCTATTTTGTTGTCCCCTTACTCAGACCTGAATTTAATCTAATGTAATTTGATCCGGCAGCTGGTGTCCTGTTAATAATGAGCCACTCACGACATGGTCCGTTGCCCTTCCTTCCACCGATCCTCCTCAATCCAAGATTTCCACGTTGAACCCGACCTGCCTTCACACCATGCTCCCTGCGTGCGCGATCCGTTGATAAAATGAATGCAAAGTCCCTCACCCCCGCTGCCAGGCGGCAGCTTTTGGCTGTCTTCCCCCCCTCCAGAGTCATACTTTTCCTGCTCCTGATTATCTGGACTGCCGCCGTCCCCCCCTTGGGAGCCCAGGGGACGCGATCCGATTACATGCGCGCCGGCGAACTGCGCCAACGGACTGAGGGCAAAGTCTTTCGTGACCGCGTAAAAGCCATCTGGCTCCCGGACCAGATCCACTTTTGGTATCGTGTCCAAACTGCTGCCAACACCCACGAATTCATCCTCGTGGATGCCAGCACAGGCAAACGCCAACCCGCCTTCGATCACGCCCGGCTCGCCAAAGGTATCACGAACGTCATTCCCAACCGCCTCCCGGTCGAAATCATCGATTTGTCCGCAGATGGCCGATTGATGGAACTTAGGTGTAATGGCAAGGTCTGGCGTTGCAACCTGAAGGACTACACCCTCATCGACCGGAAAAGCGACCAGCCAACTTCAAATTCGATCGGCCTCAAGGATATTCCACCCGCAACGAGGCGCACCGGATCCGAAACCAGCATCACCTTTATGAACCACAGCCCAGGGAGTGTTCAAATCCTGTGGCTCGATACGGAAGGATCGCGGCAAAGCTATGGGTTTCTGGGGGCGGGAGAAACCCGGACCCAGCACACCTTCGCCGGACATGTCTGGCTGGTGGCTGACAAGCAGGGGGCTATCATCAGGGCCTTCGAGGCGGATGAAAATCAAACTCTGGCAGAAATTGATATCCCAATAGCCCCACTCACGAAACGAGAGCATCAGGATCGGAAGCCATCCGACCGGCTGGCAAACAGTTCTCCCGATGGACACTGGCAGGCTCAAATCAACGACAACAACCTTTGGATCAAGAATCTGGAAAACAGCGAATCATTCCAGTTGAGCACCGATGGATCCACCAATAATCAATACAGCAACCATCTGGAATGGTCTCCGGATTCCAAAAAACTCCTTGCCATCAAGACCGCGCCGGTGGAGGAACGAAAAGTCTATTTGGTCGAATCCTCCCCCAAAGACCAGCTGCAGCCAAAGCTTCACACCCTCTCCTACGCGAAGCCGGGCGATCCACTGCCCCTGGATCAACCCATCCTGTTCGATATTCCGGCCCGCAGCGAGATCCGGATCACCAACAGCCTCTTTTCAAATCCCTGGAGCCTCTCCGACTTTCGATGGTCGCCGGATTCCACCCGGTTTACCTTCCTCTACAACGAGAGGGGCCATCAGGTGTTGCGCGTTCTTTCCGTGGACGCTGCGACCGGCCAAACCCGAACGATCATCGATGAGACAAGCCGGACCTTCATTGACTACTCCGGAAAGTTTTACTGCCATCATCTGCCGGAAACCGGAGAACTGATCTGGATGTCGGAGCGGGATGGGTGGAACCATCTCTACCTCTATGATGTCCGGAGTGGCCGGATCAAAAACCAGATAACGCAGGGAGAATGGGTGGTCAGAGGGGTGGACAGGGTTGATGAGAAAACCCGCCAGATCTGGTTCCGCGCCGGAGGAGTCCATCCCGGCGAGGATCCCTACCACGTTCATTTCTGCCGTGTGAATTTCGATGGCTCTGGAATGGTCGTCCTCACCCGTGGGAACGGCACCCATACCATCGAATACTCACCGAACCGGAATTTCTTTGTGGATACATGGTCCCGGGTTGATTGTCCCCCTGTCAATGAGTTGCGCCGGGCAGACACCGGCGAACTCGTCTGCGAGCTCGAGCGGGGGGACTGGTCGGCCCTGCTGCAAACGGGATGGCACCCTCCCGAGCGCTTTGTCGCAAAAGGCCGGGATGGCCTGACCGACATATTCGGTGTCATCTACCGCCCAATGAAGCTCTCAAAATCCCGAAAATACCCCATCATCGAGGATATTTATGCGGGACCACAGGATTCGTTCACACCGAAGAGTTTCCGCCCCTACTATCCAGACCAGTCGCTCGCAGAACTCGGGTTTATCGTTGTCAAAATGGATGGGATGGGAACCTGCAACCGATCCAAAAAATTCCACGATGTCTGCTGGCAAAACCTCGGGGACTCCGGCTTTCCAGACCGGATTCTCTGGATCAAGGCCGCAGCCGCAAAATATCCCTATATGGATCTCAGGCGGGTCGGCATTTTTGGCGGCTCGGCCGGAGGCCAGAACTCGACACGGGCCCTCCTGGCGCATGGGGACTTTTACAAGGTGGCCGTCTCTGACTGTGGCTGCCACGACAACCGGATGGACAAGATCTGGTGGAATGAACAATGGATGGGCTGGCCACTCGGCCCGCACTATGCCGAACAATCCAACGTCACCCAGGCGCACCACTTGCAGGGGAAACTGCTTCTGATCGTCGGGGAACTGGATCGCAACGTCGATCCATCTTCAACCATGCAGGTTGTCGATGCCCTGATCAAGGCTGACAAGGATTTTGAACTGCTGGTGGTGCCGGGAGGGGGTCACGGAATAGGGGAAAGCCCCTACGGCCAGCGCCGCAGAAAGGACTTTTTCGTAAGAAACCTGCTGGGTTTCGAACCCAGATCAAAACCCTGAAGGTTGGACTGATCCTGTAAACGGGTGGGACTGAAAGGCCGTCCTCAAAAAAAAGGGGAGCCCAAAAGGCCCCCCCCGTGAAAACACGCTGTCTCTCCGAGCTTACTTCTTGAACTCGCGAATCATCGCAACCAGCGACTTGATTTCCTCGTCCGTCAGGTCGGGAAACGCCTTCATCTTGGTCTTGTCTTCCTTGTCCTTGACGCCTTCCTTGATGGCCTTTGTCATTTCAGCATCCTTCATGTCAGCCTGAACCTTGGCATCGGCCATGTTCTTCACGCCGACCTTCTGGCCCATCTTGGTTTCGCCCTTGCCATCAGCGCCATGGCACTTGGTGCAATCCTTTTCCCAGATCGCCTTCGCATCGGCGGCGGGCATCGAAACAACGCCAGCGGCAAGCAGGGCGATGGTGAGTAATGTTAGCTTTTTCATATTGGTTTCTTATTAGTTTCAACGGACATCAGGCGCAACTCCCGCCACAGTCCCCGCCTTCCTACCGGAAGCCCGGGGCCGACTCGGGCCGGAGCGCACGCACAAACATTGGACGTAACGTCACTGCCACTTATTCTGTCAAACTGCATGGGTGACGCAATTCATTTTTTTAAACCAGCAGCGAGCCCGAACTAATATCGTCCACCAAAAGCCGCAGGTTGGGGGATTTCACTCCCCCAAATTTCGCTTCAGCAACTGTTCCAAGCGCTTCGGGGAGAGGATCATAACGGACTTTGCCTTAACCCGGACCAGCCCCTGCTCCCGGAACTTCGCCAGAGTTCTGGACAGAGTTTCGCTCACCGTCCCCAATTCCGCCGCAAGCAGGCGTTTCGTGGTGTTCAACTCCACCTCGACCGGAGTCTCCGCATGCGGTTCAGGGCATCGCCGCATAAGCCAGTTTGCGAGGCGGGTCTCCACATCCTTGAGTGTCAGGTCCTCCAACTGTCCCAAAAGCATCCGCAGATGAACGCTCATGGATGCCAGCATCCTCAACCCGAGATCGGGATGGTGCTTCAGCAGTTCAATGAACCCCGCCTTCTGCACCAGAAACACCTGGGTTGACTCCACCGCCAAGGCGTCGGCTGGATATCCGGAGGCCGTTGCCAGGGTTGCCTCCGCAAGGGATTCCCCGGGTCTGAAGATGTGGATCACCTGCTCCTTCCCCAAGGCGTTGACGCGATGCACGTTTATTGCCCCCTTCTGCACGACATAGAAGCCGTTTGCCGGATCCCCCTCCCGAAAGAGATATTCACCCTTGCGAAGGGATTTGAGCAGGGAGATTCCTGCGATGGCTCCCAAATCACTCGCAGGCAACCCCCTGAAGAGCTGGCAGGATCGGAGTGTATTGATCAGAGCAGCACGCCTCAGTTCATCGATTACTGTCTTCATTTGGCTTCGTGTTGGGTCGTTCAAAAGAGAACCTCATCCGTCCACAGGTTAAGCTGCACAAAAAATGTGCAATTTTTAGCAAACACCGTGTAGTCCTGTAAGGGAATCAAATCTAATTTCGTAGTGTAACTGTGGAAGAAGTAACTGCCAAGTCGAATGGGCACGTTCAGGATGCGGACCGAAGGAAGTGGGGTCCCACCAAACTGGACGGCTCGCAGGAGACCGCCTTCGGATCGCCGAGGGACTTCCTGGACAATCGCTACGTTTATGTGGTTGTCTCCGCGCGGGCACGTGGGCTTTCTGTCGGGATCAATATGAATCCCGACAAATATTGCAATTTTCGCTGCATCTACTGTGAAGTTCAACGGGGTAGCGAGGTGCCTCAGGTGCTGGATGTCGATGTCATGGAGGAGGAGCTGCGGCGGACTCTGGCATATGTCAAGGCTGGCAGGCTCCGCGAGCGCCCCTGGTATCGCAACCTTCCCGAGGATGTTCTCCAGTTGCGTCACGTTGCCATCAGCGGCGATGGTGAACCCACCCTCTCCCCTCGCTTTACGGAAGCCCTCCAGGCTGTCATCCACGTCCGGGCCCTCTCCGATTCCCCGTTCTTCAAGGTCGTCCTGATCACCAATGGCACCGGGTTGGACCTTCCGAACGTCCAGCAGGGGATGAAGTTCCTCACCCGTAACGATGAGGTCTGGGCCAAACTCGACGGCGGATCCCAGGCATACATTGAGAAGGTGAACCGCCCCGAAGTCCCCTTCCATCGCGTTCTTGAGAACATCGTCAATTATTCCCGCGTCCATCCCATCGTCATCCAGAGCCTGTTCCCCTCCATCAATGGCGAAGAACCGGCGATGGAGGAGATCGAGGATTACGCCCGGAGGCTCACCGATTTGAAGCGGGCTGGCGCACAGATTTCTCTGGTGCAGATCTATTCCGCAACCAGGCCTGCAAGCAATCCGGATAGCGGCCATCTCCCCCTGAAAGTCCTCTCCCGTATCGCGCAAATCGTGCGCAAGACCACAGGCCTCAAGGCCGAGGTTTTTTAGTTGCCGCCCCGACCGGGGCTGCTCCCTGCTCTCTCCGGCAACGTCCTTGCAAACCCTCACCGGGGCCGTGTCAACCGGTCAGCGATCCATTTCTCAAAACCGGGCAGATCCTTCCAGGCTGTTGCAACCCGGCAGGGTGAGCCTGCTGGATCAATGCGTGTGAACCCATCATCCGTCACCCGCAGGTTGAGATCCTCCATCACACACAAATCCTGATTCACGGCGAGGTAAACAGCCACGCAATCAAACAGGGTGCTGGACTTGACATCCACATCCCCGGCCTTCATCTCAGGATGGCAGGCCGCCCAAACACGGTAGTTCGCCACCACATCCACCGCAGCCCGTTGGTTGCTTTCCACCACGCGCCGATGGTAATCCCCCTTTAAGCCGACCAGTCCACAGGTGTCCAACGGTGTGATCGTCTTCTTCCATGAGGCGGCGAATACAGCCTGGGCGGCCTTGGGTGCGGCAACCACATTCCATTCGGCAGCGACGTTTGTGCTGCCACCGTAACCCACCCGCACGCTGCCGTGCATGCCGACAAAGACCGCCTTCTGCGCGATTCGCGGTTCAAGGACCAGTGCCGCAGCCAGGTTCGGCATCGGCCCGATCGCCAGCACGGTCACTGGTTCCCTCGACTTCATGATCAGATCAACCATCGCACGAACACCGTTCAGATGAACCTTCCCGGGATACTTCGCAAGATCGTAATCTCCAAGCCAGGCCGCCTGGGACATCTGACCACCGACCTTCTCGAATTCAACCCCCAATCCCACAGGCACATCAGTCCGGCCGGCCCGCTCCAGCAACTTCGCCAGCAGTCTCGCCCGGTAAACGGGCCTGCCGTAGTCCCCAACCACGAGCTTCAAATCCAGTTCCGGGCTCTGCAAAACAAGCTCCAGCGCCCAAGTGTCGTCGATGTCATCCCCGATGTCCGTATCCAAAATGACGGGAGTCCTGTGTGCCGATGAACCGCCCGCGAGGAGGTTGGGGCCAAAGCCCAAAAGAACACACACGGCGGCAATCGCCACCCACCACCGGCTGCTTCCCGTCATTTTCTTCATATGAGATTAGTTTTCAAACCACGCATGGCAACTGACAGTCCCGGCCAACCTGATCAGTGCCTGTGTGGACCGCCACCGCAGCAACTGCCACAGGATCCGCTCCCACCTTCGCACGCAGGAGCACTCGCTTGATTCGCCCCTGCCACGGAGGAGGCAAACACGGAAAGCTTCTTGGCGATCCGCGCGGAACCGCAGTGCGGACACTTGGCCCCCTTCCATTCGGTCGAGCGCACCAGGATCTCGCTGTCCTTCTGGCATTTTTGACAATGAAATTCGTAAATCGGCATGCCCCCAGCTTAGTTGATGGGATCCCGCTTCTCAAGCGGAACCATGACCCCAATATCCGGACAAAGACTCCCTCGCCAACAGGAACCAAAAATCCCATGATCACTACATGAATGACGACTACCAACCCGCAATCCGGGTCGTGATGATGCCGGCGGATACCAATCCGCTCGGCACCATCTTCGGCGGCATCATCCTCAGCTATATTGATCAGGCCGGAACCGTGGAGGGCCGCAAGCGATGCTCAAAGCGTCTCGTCACGGTGGCCATGCATGAGGTCAAATTCATCGCCCCGGTCTTCGTCGGCGATCTCGTCAGCTTCTACACCGAATGGGTCCGGTCGGGCCACACATCCATCACCGTCCGGGTCATCGTGGATGCCAAGCGTGGCAATACCCCGCATGAAACGGTCCGTGTGACGCAGGCGGAGGTTGTTTACGTGGCGGTGGATTCAAACGGGCACCCGGTCCCCATCCACGACTGATCTCCATCCGGCCCCCACCCTGCGGAAAAAAGTTTTCAAAAGCCTCAAATCCGGCATTCTATTGCCATAATACCCGTACAAAATATCTATGAGCGCCAAAACCCCAACGAATAGTTCCAGTGGTGGAATGCCCCGCCGCAGTTTCCTCGCCCGAACCGCCGGCACCCTTGCGACCATCAGCATTGTACCCAGCTACGTGGTCGGCGCCCGCGGCCAGACCAGCCCGAATAACAAGCTGAACATTGCCGCCATCGGAGTGGGTGGCATGGGGAAAAACAACATCCGCAAATGCGCTGGCGAGAATATTGTGGCTCTTTGCGACGTGACCCCCACCTATGCGGCCAAGGTCTTTGCAGAGTATCCCAAGGCCAGGACCTACATGGATTACCGCGAGATGCTCGAGAAACAGAAGGACATCGATGCCATCATCATCGCGACCCCCGATCATTCCCATGCTGTCATCGCAATGGCGGCCATCAAAGCAGGAAAGCATGTTTACGTGCAGAAGCCCATGACCCATTCTGTCTTTGAGGCCCGAAAGCTCACAGAAGCAGCCAGGGAGCACAAGGTGGTCACTCAGATGGGGAACCAGGGCCACTCCGGGGATGGCACCCGCCAGATTCGCGAATGGATCCAGAGCGGTTCCCTCGGCGCGGTGCGCGAAGTGCATGCCTGGACCAACCGCCCCGTCTGGCCCCAGGGTATTGAGGTGGAAAGGCCCAAGGACACCCCTGCCCTGCCTGAAGGCATGGATTGGGATAAATGGATCGGCCCCGCGCCCTACCGCCCCTACCACCCGGAATATGCCCCGAACAAGTGGCGCGCCTGGTGGGATTTTGGAACCGGTTCCCTCGGCGATCTCGGCTGCCATGTGCTCGATTGCGTTTTCTACGGACTGGACCTAAAGCACCCTGACAGCATCGAAGGGTGCATCTCCACTTACTGGGAAGGCTTCTGGAAGAAGACCGAACCCAAGAACGAAACCTATCCCCGATCCTCCATCGTCCGCTACAAATTCCCACAGCGCGGGTCCCTCCCGCCTGTAAAACTGACCTGGTGGGACGGCGGCCTCATGCCCCCCCGCCCGGAGGAACTCGAAGAGGGCCGCAGGATGGGGGATGCCGATGGCGGCGTGCTGTTCATCGGTGAAAAAGCCACTCTGATGTGCGGCTGCTACGGCAAGGATCCACGCATCGTCTCCGACAAGAAGGCCAAGGAAATTGGCATGCCACCCGCCACCCTTGAACGGGTCCCCGGGGGGATCGACGGGCATGAACTGGACTGGGTGCGGGCCTGCAAGGGTGGCAAACCTGCCAGCTCTAATTTTGATTATTCCGGTCCCCTGACCGAGATGGTCCTGCTGGGGAACCTCGCCGTGCGCTACCCGGACCAGCGGTTGCTGTGGGACGGGGCAAACATGCGCGTGACAAACGACGACGAGGCCAACGCCTACGTCAAGCGCACTTACCGCCAGGGCTGGACCTTGTAACCATCCGCATGGATGTCGCAAGGCATCTCCCCCTTTGCCGGGGGAGATGCCTTTTTCATATCCGGTGCGAATTCACAGTCCGCTGCGCCAGTCGAAAAACCGCTTTTTGCCGAGCGGCTTCAAAAACTGAGCCGCTCCCGCCGCCATGAACTCCGTGTCGGTGGCGGCCTGAAAGAACAAGAACCCCTCCGATTGAAGCTTCTGGATCTGCTCCGGGCTTCCCGCCGGGCGACCCAGCACCTTCCCATTCCGTTGCGCTGCAGCCACAATCTTCCCGATCGCCCGCGCCAGTTCGGGATGCTCCTGATCCCCACGCAAACCGAGTGAAAAGGAGAGATCGCTCGTGCCGATGAAAATGACATCAATCCCGGGCGTGGCGGCAATCTCATCAATGTGGGAAAGCCCCTCGGCATCCTCCACAACCGCAACCACCATCACATTCTCATCCGCGAAGTCGTAGTAGCCATCCGGTGCATTCCAGCGGAACTGTGCCATCGCGGCACCCGAGCCACGCTTGCCGGCAGGGGGGTAACGGCAGGCTGAAACCGCCTGCCGGGCCAGCTCCGGCGTGCTGGTGAAGGGAAAAATGACCCCCAACACCCCTGCGTCCAAGATCCGCTTGGCCGTCCAGAGTGCGTTGACCGCAGGCCTGGCAAACGGAATGGCCGGCAACCCCCGCGTCGCCAGCACAATATTCCTGACACTCTCAAGGCTGAGGGCGGTGTGCTCCATCTCCAACCATAGAAAATCAAACCCCAAGGCCGCAGCCTGGGCCGCCAGTTCCACATTGTTGACGCTGATCGTAATACCCACGGCGGGCTTCCCCGCCTTGAGCAGATCCCTCACTGGGTTGCCTGACCGGTTGTCATTTTGATTTGTCATATTTTTGTTATATCCTTGATTGATTTAGTTCAATTGTTCAGCGGCCGCTGCCCGTCTTTTTGGACTCCCTGATGAGCCAGACCTCCGATATCTGGCACGCACGGCCATTCCCGCCTAGACCCGGCTCGGCGGTCCAGGACAGGCTGAGATATCCGCCCCGGGTCGCCTCAGGGGGGATGGCAAATTCCATCGGCTCAATGGGAAGTTGTTTCTCGATCAGGGGATGGATGGTGATGGTCTGGTTGGCGGTGAGCTTTATGTTCCGCTTGTAATTGTCCCCTCCATAAACGACACGCACACGGTAGCGGGCTGCGGAATCCAGCCCCGTGTAGCGCAGTTCCAATGGAGCATCATAAAGCGCCTCGGCATGATCCCACCATGAGTTCCGTCTCGTCGATGCGGCCACCCCGCCGGGTTGGGTGGTGAGCGGTTCATCAGCAAAATTGACCCTTGGGCAACTGAAGCTCGCGGGATCAATCCCAAAACCGGCCCCGGTTACCAGGTGCGGCTGCAACGCACTGTTTCCGAGATCATCGTAAAAACCGCCGGGACCCGGATCGGTCCAATGCGCGATCCGGTTGATTGCGGCCAACCGTTCAGATTCCCCTCCAAGCTTGCGGATCCGCTCGAACTGCGCTTTCAGCCAGACCCGGTTGTTGAGCGGAAAATCAACCGTATCCAGACTGTTTCCCCGCCCCATGCTGATGGCACGATAAAGCCCCGTGCTCAACTGCATCCCGATGCTCTGGAACATGGCTTCAGCAAGTTGAAAAATGCGCGTCCTAAGCGGATCCGACTCGGAACCATTGAGATTTGAAAGAATCCGTTCCGCCTTGTCCATCGAGTCCAACGCTCCAGCCTTCCGAGCCTTCCCCAGGATTTCCATCGCATCCGCCTCACGTTCCTCCTCAACCTTGAGGCGGTGTTGGGTATATGCATCAAAATAGGCCCGGAAGAGAAGTTGCTGGAACCTCCAGTTCTTGAGATCCCCGGGCGAGGCTTCACGCTCCATCCGCCTGAAGTTCTCCAGAGTTTGCTCCACTCCCCTGTTCTCCTTCAATGGACCGCGCCAGTTGCGCTCCAACCCCAGCACCCCATCGGCAAGATTCTCGGTGTAGCGGTCGCCGACAAAATAGCGGCTATATTGCCTCGCGATTTCGCGAACCGGCACCTCGGGATCCCATCCCAGGACGCTCCAGACCGCCTTGTTGAAGTCATCATTGCACCCCTCAGAGTAGGTGATAAACCCAACAGTGCCCGGTTGGGAATACCTGAAGATGGTCGCCTCATCCTCAGGCCTGGGGTTGATGCATTCCCGCCCCTCAGTGACTGCGAGGGCGCGGTCCCAGGAGGGAACCGGATACTGGCATTGGCGGGAGTGCGTAATGTCAGGGTAGGTCCGGATGGGATACCTCGCGGGAACCAATTCCCGGAGGCGCTGCGGGCTCATCCGCACTTGGGGTCCGGTCACAATGCCACTCAACCACACCGGCTGATCCCGCTGAAGAATCGCCAAAAATTCATCCATCCATTCCCGCGTGAAACCCTGCGGGGAGACCCACATCTGCGCTGCGGGATGATGGCGGTGAAGGTTCTTCACCTGTTTCTCCAGAAGCGCCATCAGATACCTGGGTTGTGTGTGGCCGGGATCTCCCCCGGGCACAAAGACCGCATCAATCCGGCTCAGTTTGCTATAGACCTCCTCCCACTCCTTCAGAGCCGCCTCAACCGTTGCCGCATCAGAGTAATCCTTGTCCATCGCCGGATACCACACCCACACATCCAGCCCGTAGGAATCGGCCACCCGGGACATCCCCTGCATCATCTCCATGGGAGGGCGTGGGAAGTGGGGGCTCGTCGCATCGTCATCGGAGCGCGGGGGAATCAGTTCAATCGCGTTGCAACCAAAGACGGCAAGGTCCCGGAAATACTGCTCCCAGACCGGCAGATCCCATGCATCATAGGAATTGCACTTGGGCCTGTAGCCCAGCTGGTGACCGCGCAGCGAATACCTGGGGGCCGTTGAAATATCAAGAGGGCTCTGAACCTCTGCCATCCCGCGACCCAGATGCATTTCCCTCAAGAGCCGCCCGACCCCGAACAACACTCCCCGCGCATCATTGCCCACCACGAGGAGCACGGGCGACTGCCCCCAGGTCGGCCGCGCACAGAGCCGGAAACCCTCCGCACCCACAGGCATTTCCAACCCCGCCACCTCCGCCTGGTGTGGACCGGCCAAGCCGGCCACTTCCGACTTTGTCCCGGCCAATATCACCGTCTTGCCTCCCTCTGGCCATCCGTTGGTCTCCTCCCAACGGATGCCCGTCCGCTTTTGCACCTCCTCGACCAGCATCATCACCGCCTTTTTCTCCCTGGCAAGCATGTGGGGAGGCGTCACGATCATCGCGCGGCTCAAATCCATGGCACCTGCAGGACCGGGCATGCCAGCCCATGCCCCCAGCAGACATAGAACAAAAAGAGGAGTGGCAAGGAATCGATGACCGTGCAGGACGGGCCACCCGGCGTTGTGTTCGTTTCTGTTGTGCATTTGGACGACACTCTACACCAATCAGACCCAGTGTTTCAACCACGCCCACGCCTCCTTTTGCATCGCGATATTGAATTCGTGGGGGGTGTCATACATCCGCAGGCATAGTTTCTCCCCCACCCCCGCCTTTTTATAGCAGGCGGCCAGCTTTTCGTGCGACACACGTACCCCCTCCGCATCAAAAAGCTTGTCCTGCGTTCCGTTGATCACCATCAAAGCCGCAGGAGCAGCCATGGCAGCCACATCAGGATAATCAAGGTCGCGGTAAAGTCCGGGCACAATCATCGAATGGCCGATCGTGTGCAGCACTTTCCGCTTCAACTGGTATGGAAAGGATGTCATCCACCCCACGACCACCGCGCACTTGATTCGATCATCCAACGCCGCCAAATGGCAGGAACGAAACCCGCCCACGGAAAGGCCGACACACCCGATCCGGTGCCTGTCCACTTCGGGCCGTGTCACCAGATAGTCCACCGTCCGGATGTCATCCCAGAAAATCACTCCCGGCCAGGTGAACCCGGCCGCATATATTGATCTCCCCACCACCGGCTCACTGGTGCTCGCCCGCTGGTTGAACGCCAGAACCCGTTCCGGGGTGATTCCGGGAGTGCGCTCCCGCCAGTCCGCCGCATCCTTCTCAAGGAGCATGCGCCTCTCCCCCCAGTAGAACATGTCGATCACAACCACCACATATCCCTGGCGGGCAAGTTCACTGGCAGTGCTTTTCCCCTCATACAATTGCCGTTTGAACTGCGTGAGTGAGGGGTGTTCCGACCTGTTCTCAACCAGCTTTTCCTTGCCCCACAGGTAAAAGGCCCCGTGGTCATGCAGGGCCACGATCGCCGGGGCGGGGAATTTGCCCCGTTTTGGAATCAGCACAAAGGCCGGCACCCGCACATCCGGAGTGGTGTTGAAAAACACCTTCTCCTGAAAATAATCGCCGCAATCCTCCCGCTGCACAACCTCCGGGCGGGGATCGCAGGGTGGAGGGGAGTAGTGCAACAAGTCGAGCAGCCGGGCACGGGCCCGCCGCCGCCAGGCGCTGTGGCTCCGAACCTGCGGACGGAGGAACGACAGGGGAAAGTCCCCTTTTCTCGCCTGACCCTCAATCAGGGGAAGCAAGGAACCTACATCCGAACCATAGCCTCGCAGGTCCGGGATGGCGGAGGGTGATGCCGGATTCGCAGCCTGCAGGAGGCTGGCTCCGGGCGCAAAAACCGCAGAACCCGCCATCCACTTCATGAAATCACGTCGCTTCATTGACCGGTCTTTCAGCATGGTGCCCCACCCTACACACCCCGCAGGAATTGGTCAGCCCTTTTTCCGGTCGCATCGGGCCGGGAAGAGCCGGGCACTTCATCGATTTCAGGCCCCGGAACAAGCCTATTGATTTTTTCGATGCAACAAAACCGCCCGGCAGGTGTAATCTCCACATGCAAGGTCCCACCTGTGCACCCTTTCAAAAGCATGGAGCGGGAGGAATACACGATTATGAAATGCCGGAATCTGCGGAACAGTTCACTCGCCCTGTTCGGGCTTGCGTCCCTTCTCATCTACGTCCTGGCCTGCACCTCGTTCAGCCCGGATGACAAGAAAGTCCTCTACACGGCTTTGGATCCGGCCTCGGGTCTGGTCGGCATCTCTGTTTACGACCGGCAGACCGAAAAATCCGAACTCCTCTTCGTTCCATCAATGGTTGAAGATGGCGGGGAGTCCACCCTGCCGGTGATGGTGCGGGCCCAGTGGCTGCACAATGGGAAGGATGTGCTGGTCAGTTGGGCTTCCCCCAAGAACAGCGACGATAGCCTCCATCTGGCGGTCGTCCCGTTCCTCCACAAGGGTCCGACCCGTATCTACATGATAGCGGCGAAGGAAGCTGCCTCGCGGCTCATGCTGCCGCTGGCCGTTTCCGGTTCCCATCTGTTCTTCCCGGCAAAGACCAATCGGCTTGCAAGGCTCGATCTTGATACCGGACTGATGTCCTACAATGACGGATGGGATGATGATAGTTGTGTCCTGCCCACACGATCCGGACGGGACATCCTCTACTTCACGACCACTGAAATGGGGATCATGAACCCCAGGACCTTCGAACGGAGCAAGCAGGTGACCATTCCTGAATCGGAGCAGCAAGGGGAGCAGCAGGTGCTCGTTTCCATCGATGGAGGTCAATACGGCTACCTCACCACCAACGGCCCGACCCTGGTCCTGAACCTCTTCGAATCTGGAAAACCAGTGCGGGTTCTGCCTCTTCAGGCAACCCTCAAAGAAACCGAAAAACTGGGACTCCTCACTTATTCCATGTCACAAAAGCGCCTCTACGCCCCCTACATCGACCGGTCGAAGGATGACAAATCGAGCATCCTCGGATTTCTGGAGATCCCTCTGGATGGATCACCCCCCATCCGCACGGTGTTATTTGAAACGAAAGCAGAGTTCGACAAGGAGGACACCACCTTCTTCTTTCAGCCCTCCATCTCAAACGATGGCAAAACATTGGCGGTCAGCACCACCTACCTTTCAGGGAAAAAGGGGGCCAACCCCAAGGATTGCGCTCTCTATTTCATCGATTTGTCCTCACCGAAACGAACGATTAAACGGGTTGCCATCCCTCAGGGCCCCAGAAACCTGCTCTCAGACCTGTTCTGAACCTGCCAAGTCTGATGCATCCCTTGTTGACGCATGGTTTCGGGCTTGTTTGCGGCCAGAATCCTGATCATATCTGGGTTCTGGGCGGCGTGCCCCTGCCTTTCTGTGAACGGTGCACCGGCCTGTATGCGGGTGCCTGCCTTGCCTGGCTTGCCCTGCGCTTCCTTCGTCCAGGAATGACCCCGGCTTTCCTCTGGAGCCACGCCGGGCTGCTCGTCCTGATGGGCCCCTTCGGATTTCACGCTGTGGAACAGGGCCCACTCCTTCGGACCCTCTCGGGAGCCTGGTTCGCTTTCGGACTGGTGGTTCTTCTGAACATCCATCGCCCATCCCCGAATCCGCTGCCGGCCCAGCGCTACTGGATCGCCTTCCTATCCTCGCTTGTGCTTATCCCTCTGGCAGCCCAATCAAACACGGCACCCGCTTTCTGGTTGCTCACCCTGCTTGGGATGGGTGGTGCCGCGGCTCTCCTCTTTTCGGTCTGCGGGTTGGCTGGAGATCTTCTCCGCTCTGCAGTCCGTTGCGAGGCTCCGGCATCCTGATCCCATGAAGGAGTTGTTCCTGTTCGTCCGGCCACCACGCCCGCTCTGGCCCTTCAGTGGCCCATCCTCCGCATTCTGGCCCCCCCTGGCCTTTGCCTCGATGGCCGCCGCCCTCCGCGAACGCCTGCCGGATTTGCGAGTGGCCATTCTGGATGCTCCCGCGCTTCAGATGGGCTGGCGAACATTGGAGGCCGAGCTTCACCGGTTGCGCCCCGCCTACATCGGGATGGGGGAGGAGGCGGTGAGTTGTGTTGAAGCCTTCCGGCTCGCCCGCCTGGCCCGTGGACTCCGGCCCGATTTTGCCGGGGCTGATCCAGTCGGGCGCACCCGGGTCATCGCGGGCGGCTGTTTCTTCGGTCATGCCGCCGCACAAACTCTGGGGACCGGGCTCGTGGATGTGATTGTTCATGGCGAAGGGGAGCGCACCTTATGCGAGCTGGTGCCCGCTCTCAGGGATGGAACCGCATCCAGCCTCGCCGGAGTCCACGGCATTTCTTATCTCGAGGATGGGAAGGTCGTTTCGACTCCCGCCGCGCCATTAATCTCCGATCTGGACACCCTGCCCTTTCCAGCCTACGACCTGCTCCCGATGGAGCGTTACGGCCGGGGGAGCCGCAACCACCCGGACCTTGCATCCATCGAACTGGGACGCGGCTGTGTCGGAAGTTGCGATTTCTGCATCCTCTGGCGCCAGATGGGCCGTTTCGTGGGAGGGCAGCCGGTGGCCCATTATCGCGCCAAATCTCCGGAACGTCTGCTGGAGGAGATCCGGATCCTCTCCACCCGCCATGGACGCCGCTACCTCGGATGGGTGGACCCCTGCTACAACGCGCACCCCGCAATCCCCGGCCAGCTCTCCGAACTGCTCCTGCGGGAAAACCTGTGCCCGGGACAAAGCGCCTGGGTGCGCGCCGACGCACTTGTCCGGGACTCCGCCAGCGGCGCCCTGGGTTCCTGTGTGATGGCAGGCCTGAATGAGGTATATATTGGCATTGAACGGCCGGATGATGCCGGGCTTGCCGGTTTGGGGAAGACCTCCCACACGGGTGATGCGAGGACCGCCCTTGACCTGTTGCATCGCGAGCACCCGCACGTCCTCACGGTAGGCTCCTTTATCTACGGCCTTCCCGGCGACACCCCCGCCACAATACAGGCCCTCCACCACTTGATTTGCGAACTCGGTCTGGATCAGTTCTTTTTCATCCCGTGGACCCCCATGCCGGGCACCAATGGCTGGCGCGATGAATTCTGGGATGATCGGGGTGAATATTTCAGAAAACACAACTTTCTGCCGGGGACAGACCTCTGGCCCCACCAGCGCGCGCTGGAGCGTGCCCTGCTCAAATCCCTGGCATTCCACTGGCCCCTTAGCCGCATCCGGGCCACCCTGGAACTCCTGTGGTCCCCACACGATCGGAGACGGCGGGTGACGGGACGCCTGTTTGCACGGGGGATCAGGTTCCAGGCATCCTCCTTCATCAGGGGAATCTCAGAATCCCGGGATCCCGCAGGGATGGTGTTCCCTGCGTGGTATGAATCCTGATCCGCAATCCTGCCGCCCGGACCAAAGCTCTACCGCTTGCGCCCGGCGAAAAGCAGCATGCCGTAATGGAACTTCCCCCCGCCCCGAACCTGTTCGCGGGTCAAAAACTTGTTCAACACCGGTTCAAAGCCCTCCTTCAGGTAGGGATCAAACCATTCCTTGTCGAGCGTGATCGGATGCCCCACCTCCCCCTCACTGCCATGGTGGGCCTTCAAATCCTCCTCGTTTGTCAGATCCTGGCCAATGATCAGGTATCCTCCGGGCCGGGTCACCCGGATCAAATTCTTCATGCACTGGTGGGCATCCTGAACGTGATCCAGCACGTTGATCATGACAACGAGATCGAAGTTGTCCGAAGCGAACGGCAGTTCCTCCAATGGATGGTCATCCAGCGCACACGCCGCCTGCTGATACATCTCGGAAACGAAGGTGAGCTTGAACTTCACATAGGTGCGGATCAAAGGATCGGAAAGCACCAGGTGATCAAAACGGCAGCGGTCCAGCATCAGGCGGACGTTGGTATAGGGACCACAGCCGACCTCCAGGACATTGTGGATCCGCTCCGGCAGAAATCGGTAGCCATCGAACTGCTCCTTCCACCATTCATTCCAGTCATCCCCCCGGTAGCGGGATACCATGCCCAGCTTGGAAAGCACCTTCCAGATCAGGTTCTTGCCATACTTCGAGCGCTTCCGCTGGGTCTCAACCCAAAAATCGCGCTCCCAGTTCTGCGCCTGTTCCCAGCGCTCACGGGTCACTTGGTCTGAAATATTCGGCTTGGCCATGCTTCCCACATCATGCGAAACCCACAGGGCCCTCAGCAATGCCGTTTTGGGGGCTATTTGGCCCCAGGCACAGGCCCCAGCTGCCCCTCATACCGCTGCCGCCGTTGCATCACCCCCTTCACATACTCCCGGGTGGACGGAAATCCGATGCCCTCGATGAAAACCCTGCTGTTCGTGGAAGCCTCGCCCCGGATCCACTTCAGAACATTTGCCCGGCCCGCGTTGTAATCGGCCAGCGCATACGGCACCGGGTCATCCGTTCGCACGTAACGCTTCAGCAGGCGCACGAGGTAAAAAGTCCCCGCCATGGTGTTTGTCCGGGGATCCAGACAGTGGGTATGGCCAAATCCCTCCACCCGCTCGGCATCTGCCCATTCAAAGGCCGCATCCTCCCTCAACTGCATCAAGCCCAACTCCCCAACCCTGCCCCGGGCCTCGGGATGAAACCGGCTCTCCTTCCAAACGATGGCTTTGATCAGGGCCGGATCAATCCTGTATCGGTTCGCCGCTGCTCGGATCGGTTCATCCTGGCTCCGCTCCAACCTCCCCTGCCACCACCACAAAAGAGCCATCCCGCCCGCCATCCCGGCGAGCAGCACCAACCATCCCTTGCCGCGTCGTTTGCGCACAACCCTTTCCTAACCGAGTCGCGCCCACAAGTCGAGCGCATGCACGTTGCCACCCCCAGAAACGTCCCCGCCCATACCGCGTCCGAATCTGATACACCCGGACTGTCTCATTTTCACAAGCCCACTCAGAATAGACCACAAAAGGCCCCCTTCCCGCCCCGGGAAGGGACCCTTACAGCCAAGTTGGTTGACGTGGCATGAGATTAGCTTACTCCTGTAAAGTAATGAAAGGCGCAAGAGCAGGCTTTCGGTTGTGCGAAGGCTACATTTCCGGCCCGGAGAACCTCCGGGCCCTCATTTTGGTTTTCTCCCTGTCAACCTTCTCCGCTTTGGGCTGGGACCTTCCATTGTCAACTCTACCGGACCCCACAGAACCCCCAACCGCGCCCCCGACCATCTCGACTCAGAACACCAAATCCCCACGGGTAGGCCCAACCCTCTTAGGCTTCGGACCGACCCGCTATTCGATCGGCAACCCAACGGATGAAGAGCAACTCTACCTCGAACTGGCCAACCGCTCCCGCGCAAATCCCACTGCCGAGGGACTTCGGCTTGCCACCACTACCGATTCGGATATCCAGTCCGCCCTCGCCTACTTCGGCGTGAATCTGGCCCTCCTGCAAGCCGAATTCTCGACCAATCCCCCCGTCCCTCCGCTCGCGATGAACGAGCAGTTGCTCAACTGCGCCCGGCTGCACAGCGGGGACATGTTCACAAACAAGTTTCAAGGCCACACCGGATCCACCGGCTCAACCCTTGGCGACCGCCTGAACGCTGCAGGCTATACCTACCGCACGGGCGGGGAGAATGTGTATGCCGCCGCCAAATCGGTCCTCCACGGCCATGCCGGTTTCAATGTGGACTGGGGCACAAACAGCACCTCGGTCGGTGGAATGCAGGATCCGGCGGGACACCGGGTCAACATCCACACCGCCAGCTTCCGCGAGGTGGGCATGGGTGTGGTGAATGGCACAAACGGCGGCTTTGGCCCCCAGTTCATCACACAAAACTTCGGCACTCTGCAGGCCCAGCAACCGCTAATTACAGGCGTGGCCTACTACGACCTGAATACTAACGGCTTTTATGACGTAGGCGAAGGCCTGGGAGGGGTCACCGTCAGTGTCTCCAACGCCAGTTTTTACGCTGTGACTCCCGTTTCCGGCGGTTACGCCATCCCGGTGCCGACAAATGGCTGCTACACCATCGCTTTCACAGCCCCGGGTCTGAGCACACAGCTTGTGGCAACCGTCTCCTCGTCGAACAACGTGAAGGTGGACTTTGTTCCCCGCTACGCCCCCCCCGCCATCACAGGCCCCAGCCCCGCATGGCTGAACTACACCAACGCCTACAGCTTCTGCGCCATAGGTGGTGCCACAAACTACGATTACCGCTACAGCCTTCTGAGCCCCTGCACGCTGACCGAGGGGGCCGAATACGGCCTCACGAATATCACCGCCTGCACCACCGCCGGGTATAATCCGATCACCAACGGTGTGGCGGCAGCGGGAACCTACTCCTTCCATCTGGCCCACCCGGTCGCCGCCTCCCAGTCCCTGACGCTAAAACCCGTCATCCGCCCGGGGGCCACAAGCAGGCTCACCTTTGCCAAACGCCTCGGCTACGCCAGCACCATCCAGACTGCCCGCGCCCAGATCACCACCAACAACGGAGTCGGCTGGATCAATCTCTGGTGCCAGTCCGGCACGAATGGCAGCGGCGAAACCTCCTTCACCACCACAAATGTCAGTCTGGCACCTTACGCCGGATCCCTGGCCCAGGTGCGGTTCGTCTATGACATCACCGGCGGCGGCGGTTACTTCCCCCAGACTACTGCGGGAGTCGGGCTCTACATCGACAGCATTTCCATCTCAAATGCCGAGCAGACGGTCGGGTTCACCACAAACACCACCGCCTCCGGCTGCAGCTTCCCGATTCTCCCCTCCGCCACAAACAGTATCGCGATGAACGTCCGGCCCCGCATCAGCGGACGCACACTGGATTGGGGTCCCTTGCTTGTGGTTCCGGTGGTTGCCCCGCCCCCGTTCATACAGCTTCTCCCGCCCGTGATCAACGCCAGCCAAATCCAGGTTGATTTCACGGTGGCCAACTACCGGGCCGGAATGAGCTTCCAGCTTTGGAAAACGACAAGCCCGACCGGAACATGGACCCAGGATTCCTCGGCAACCCTCTCCACGATCACCTCGGGTGTCAGATACCGGGAGACCACGACATCCGCCGGAACAAACCGCTGGATCTATAGAATCAAAGCCACCTACTGACCTGATCTGGGACGCGGCTTTCCGCGGGATGAAAACCTCCGGATGCTTGGCCAGAGCGGCTTGAGATCCTCATCCGCCAGCGCCATGGCGCGGATATGCATTTTCTCCCCCACATCCATGGCCCGCCTCAGCCACACCATCGCATGGCGTCCCTCCCCCAACTGGCAGGCGTAGCAGGCCAGGTTGTAGGCGATGATCGGCTCTTTCGGGAACTGCTCCCAGGCCGGGAGCAGCGCCTCCCATGCAGCCTGCAAACCACCGGTGGCCACCCGGCGCAACGCATACGAATGGTGCAGCCAGCCCGAAGCCCTGGTCGGTGCCTGCTGCACCAGCTCCCGCGCCGCCAGCAACGCCCCATTCCAATCCTCCAATCGGGCCAAAACCATCCACCTCACCTCCAGCACATCGGGGTGGTTGACATTCTCTGGCCGGATCTGCCCCAACTCGCAGATCGACTCGGCTGCATTTCCAAGCTCAAGCCAACCCAGCGCGGCGGACAAATAATGTGTATCAGGCGGTTCCAATGGTTCCATCGTTCCCACCAGATTCTGCAAGCCCCCGCGGTTGTCAAGCGGATGGGAGAATTCACTTCCCACCGCGTGGCACCCCCACTCCGAAACAGAACGCCGCAAAAAAGCATCCAGGCTAATCATCCAAAGCTATTCCATAACTTTTTTGGTTGCACCCGACAGCCACTTCCGTATAGTGAATGCATGGATGTATTCTCCTGGAAGTCACCGGTTGGATTTCTTTGTGGACAAGACCCGGGGTTGGCTCCTTCAGGTGAAGTCACTTTCAAATGAGCGTTCAGACACCATCACCCGACATCGACATCATTCCAAAAATCAGGTTTATGAAATACCCACGTTTAGCTCCTGCGGCGTCCCTCCTGCTGTTGAATCTGGCCACCGTGAGTGCCCAGATCCCCGTTATCACCCAGCACCCGGCCCCGCTTGCCCTCCACAGCGGCCAGGTGGCTGTTTTTCAGGGCGCATCCACGAATGCCTTGAGCTACCAATGGTGCAGGAACGGAACGAATCTGGCGCTTACTGAACGGGTCAGCGGGGTGAACAATAGCGTTCTCTCCATCAGCCCGGCGATCGGTGCGGATGCCGGAGCTTACACCCTGGTCGCATCCAATTCTGATGGCATCACGATCAGCACTCCGGCATATCTCTTCATGGATTTGGATCTCCCCTCGTTTACGTCTCTGCCACTCTCCCGGACCAACTTGGCCGGGGCCACCGTGAGTTTTAGCGCCGAAGCCACCGGCACCGGCCCCATCAGCTACCAGTGGGTTCGCTACGGTGAACCGGTATCAGACAACGGGATCTTCAGCGGGGCAACCACCCCCAGTCTCCAGATCGCCGGCGTTTCTGGAACGAACACCGGTTGGTATTGGCTGGTGGCCAGCAACGCTGCCGGTGTCGTGGCCTGCAATCCCGCCCGTTTGTCGATAGAGACACCCGGGGAACTGGGGGCTGCCTTGGAGTATCCCCAGGGGGAATGGACAACGGGAGGTTCAGGCGGGTCGTGGGTCCCCCAGGCCGCGATCACACAGGATGGGACCAACGGCCTGCGGAGCCCGCCGATCCCATTCAGCAGCAGCACCTACATCGAAACAACGGTGTATGGCCCCGGACAGCTTTCCTATTACTGGACCGTGTCCTCGGAGCTTGGTTATGACCCCTTGAGTTGCCAGTTGGATGGTGTTGAAATGGCCAGTATCAGTGGCGAACTGGTGCCGGACTTTACACGCCAAACCTTCGCAGTGGGATGGGGCCCCCACAAGGTCCGCTGGGTGTTTAGTGTGGATCACAACAAACCCGGCAACCTCGACGCCGGCTTTCTGGATCAGGTGACGTTTGTCCCGGCGACCGTGGTCAGTCTGGAGGCTGCCGTCACAGGCATCCCCCTGCCGGTTCGAACCTATGGCAGTGCGAGCTGGTTTGGCCAGACGGCTGTGCACCACGATGGCATCAGCGCTGCACGCAGCGGTTATATCACCCACAACCAGTCCACAACCTTGGAGGACACGGTCACCGGCCCGGGTTGGATTTCCTTCTCCTGGAAGGTTTCGGCAGAATACGCGGACCCGCTCCAATTTCTTGTGGATGGCGCGGCATGGGACACCATCGCGGGTGAAGTGGATTGGACGAACCGCACGTTTCACATTCCATGGGGAGTCCACACATTGGCCTGGCGCTATTCCAAGGACTACTCGAAAGACGTCGGAAGCGATGCGGCCTGGCTGGACGAAATCAGCTACACGCCGGTGGTCCTGTCAGATCTTGCCCAATCATCCGATCTCCTATCATCCCCCTGGACGAGTGGCGGTTCCCTGCCCTGGTTCGGTCAGAATGAATACACCTCCGACGGAACGGATGCGCTTCAGAGTGGGCCCATCTCCCATAACCAAACCTCTTTCCTGTCCACATCGCTCAACGGACCGGGGACGTTGACCTTCCGCTGGAAAGTTTCTTCGGAATACTCCGACCCGCTCCAGTTCCTCGTCGATGCCATCGAACAAAACCGCATCGCGGGGGATGTTGACTGGACCTCGGTGACAAATGTGGTCCGCCCCGGCGCGCACCAGCTCCGCTGGCAATATTCCAAAGACTACGCCATCAGCATCGGAACTGACTCCGGCATGCTGGACGCTGTCGCCTTTGTGCCTGCCCCACCCCTGCCCGTTGCGTTGAACGCCCCTGAGCTGAGCTGGGGTTCCGGTGGGGATGGCATGTGGTTTCCTGAGATGATCACCACGCACGACGGATCGGCCTCCGCACACAGCGGCGACATCGGCCACAGTCAGTCCACCACCCTCAGCGCAACGGTCACCGGTCCCGGCCAACTTTCATACTGGTGGAAGGTGTCTTCGGAATATTCTGATCCTCTGATCTTTCTGGTCGATGATGCCGAACGCACCCGCATTGGGGGAGATGTGGGGTGGAGCCGCTGTGTTTACAACATCAGCCCCGGGACCCACACCTTGAATTGGCGCTACCAGAAGGACGGGAGCATCGCCCAGGGGGCCGATGCTGGCTGGGTTGATCAGGTCACCTACACCCCGCTCAAGCCTGTGGCAACCAAGCCTGTCGTGACATCCGACACCCTCAGCGTCACGATCGCGACCATGGACGGGTTCTCCTACGCCCTGGAATGTGCTGACGCTTTGACCTCCCCCATGAGTTGGAATGCCACATCTGCCGAGGTGGCGGGGGATGGCACCTCGAAGATGCTATCCATCCCGGTCGTTTTGCCGTCCAAGCCGCAGCAGTTCTACCGTGTCCGGGCATGGATGAGGGAGTAGCCATCCGCCACAACCCCTGCCGGAGGGTAGCCGAAAATCCGGGGATGGATGTTTCAAAATCGGGGAGAACATCCTTCCCATTTCGACCGGTTGCGTCCAGAGTGGCCGCAAACTCATGAGACGAAGGTCGATAGCCCTCATCGCAACCGTGCTGGCCACGATTTGGCCCGCAATCTGCCCCCACGCAATGGATGCCCCCAACGGAAAGCCGTCCGTCCAGCCCGGGCAGACAAACCGTGCCCGGGAACTGATCCGTGATCCGCATTTCCGCTCCGGGTTCCACTTGATCGAGCCAAAGCCCGGTCAACGTGTCCCCTATGGCCGCCTCGCTGGCGAGACCGACCGGGCCGAACCGGTCTGGGATCTCGACCAGTGGTCGAGCCGCTACCCGCTCGCAGCAGAGGCACCCTCCATCCCGGCATCAGGGGTGCGGTGCTGGACCAATGCGGGAAAGGCTGTGGTTCTCGGTGCATCTGGCCGCCCGGAGGCGGACCTCTCCCTCCGGGTCAATGCGGGTGTGGAATACAAAGGGCTGGCCCGGAAGTCCGGTGAGCCCTGGGTCCACCTTCTGGTGGAACAGACCTTCACCGATCCACCCGCCATCAAGGATCTGACGTCTGCCCGGCTCCGGATCAAGGCCCGGTTGCAGGATAGCCTGCTCCACCGCACCCCGGACCATTCCCCCGGACTCCACGCGGCCCAGTTCCAGATCTTCCTGACGATCCAGAACCGCAACAGGCAATCAGCCGGTTTCGGCAGACTGGTCTGGTTCGGCATCCCAATCTACGATGACCGCTCCCGTTTCCCGGCCGAATACAAATCGCAGGACTTCGGCGGCACCGACATGTTCATCTTCACCCCGGGCGGCCAGGCCTATTACGACCGCAGCACGCATGACAGGGAATGGATCACCATCGACAAGGACCTCCGCCCGCTGTTCCTTGAGGCCCTCCAAACTGCCTGGCAGCGTGGATTCCTCAACGAATCGCACGACCTGGCGGATTACGGCCTCACCGGCATGAACATGGGCTGGGAAGTCCCGGGGTTGTTCGATGTGGCGGTGCAGGTGCGCGATCTGAGCCTGGAAGTGATCTCAGCCCCATAGCGGGTAACCGGCTGCGGGAACCCTCCTCACCGTTTTTCGACCTCTCCGGCCAGCCTGCCGGAAACCAGTTCTGCGGCCACCTCCGGAGCGTCATACACTTTGTTGAGCGCCTCCAGAATGGATTGGCAGTTCACCGAAACCGCCCGGGCCTGTTTTTCGGTATAGACAAAATCCAGAACAAGCGATTGGATGTTCCCATCGAAAATGATCCCCACGAATTCACCCGCCCGGTTCACCACCGGGCTGCCGGAGTTGCCGCCGATGATGTCCGCAGTGCAGACAAAATTGAAGGGGGTCGCCAGATCCAGCCTGGATTTCCGCTCCATCCAACGGGGATGCAGATCAAAGGGCGGCACCTCGTGGTGCTCCGCCGCCCGCTCATAGAGCCCCGCATAGGTGGTCTGGAAGGGGATCTTGTGCCCATCCTCCTCGTAACCACTGACAATCCCGTAGGCAAGACGGAGTGTGAAGGTCGCATCGGGATAGGTGGACCCATGCTCCACCTTGAACCGCGCAGCGGCGATTTTCGCATGGGCCTGGCGCTTCACCTCCTCCTGTTCCTCAACCATATGCCGCAGGCGCCGGGACTCGGCATCCACCAGTCGTGCCAGCTCAATCAGCGGATCCCCGGCCGCCTCCACCTCTGCAGGACTGGCCGCATAGAGCTTTTTGCGCAAAGCCACATCCTTCAGCTTCGTGCCCGTGATGAGTTCCCCGGCCCTGGCCCGGGGGGATTTTCCGGCCAGAACCTTCTGGACGATCGGATTGGGTGATCCCAGATTTTCCGCCAGCGAGGATAGGCTTTCCGTCAGCCGGAGGGTTTCGAGATCATCGTGGATCGGTTCCTCGGAAAAAAGCTCGAGTTCAAGGGATTCCCGGTTGGAATCCCGATACTCGGGCAGACGGCCGCCATTGGGCTTGCCCTTCTCATCAGCAGCCCGCACCAATCTGCGGGCAATCCCGAACAGGGTGGAATCAAACCCATGGCCCCCCTCAAGCTGCAAGTAGGCAAGGGCGTTGGAGGCGATGATCTTCTGCGCAGCGGCAATGGCATCCCACGCGCCCACGGTTTCCGGCAGTGCCAGTCCGGGATCCGCAGCCACGGCGGCGCGGAGCCGCTTTTCGGCATCCCGTTTCCCCTCCACCAATTCGGGATCCAGCAGCCCCGCCTGCATTCCCACCCGGGCCTTGCGGCTGTTCTGAATGCCGTAAAGCAGGTCCCGCGCCCGGCGTGCATTTTCATCACTACGGGCACTCCAGGCAGTCAGCACAACCTCCTGCCTGTAAAGGCGGGAGAGCATGTAGGGGAAGTTCCAGTCCCGCAGATAGCCCAACTCATCCATCGTCAACTGCCGATAGGTCCGCCCCGGATGACCGGAGACAAAGACGAGATCCCCATCCCGCACCCCGGTCGTGCTCCATTTCAGGTAATGCTCCACCCTGGCCGGTTTCCCGTTCTCATAGGCGCGGAACAGGCAGATATCCAGGTTGAACCGCGGATACTCAAAGTTGTCCGGATCCCCTCCAAAAAAGGCGATCTGCTGCTCCGGCGCAAACACCAGGCGGACATCCGTGTAGCGCTTATACCGGTAGAGGTGGTAGGCACCCCCCTGGTGGAGCGGGACCACATCACTCCGGAGCCCCGTCTTCTCCAGCGACTCCTTCTCGATGCTGGCTGTGATGGAACGTCGCGCCAGGAAGGCCGCCTCGGAGGCCATGCCCGGTTTCACCGCCGCGTTCACCCGCGCTGTCACATCCTCGATGCTCATCAGCACGTTCAACTCCAGATCCAGGCACCGCTTTTCCTCGGCACGGGTCCGGGCATGGAACCCGTCCCGCAGCAGGTTGTGGGTGGGATCGCTCAGCTTCTGCAGATCATCCGACCCGACATGGTGGTTCGAAATGATCAACCCATCCTCGGAAACAAAGGAACCCGACCCTCCGCTGTTGAACCGGACGGACGATTTTTGGATGTGCTCCAGCCAGCGGGCATCCGCATCAAAACCATGGAGGTCCTTCAGCCGCTTCACAGGCGGCTCGTTGTAGAGCCACATGCCCTCATTGGATGAACTGTGCATAATCGATAAAAAAAGCATGGCGGCGCCCACCGCCAAAATCGGCAGCCGCATCCACCGGGGTCTCGTGACCGGAATCACAACAATCATGCCCCAAGTCTGCGCGATTCAAAGCAGAACGCCAACCTGATTCCCTGCACCCGGCAAAGCACCGCCGGGAGCCCCCCGGATGCCGCAGATGAAGACAGATTCCGCCAGGAGTCCCCTCACCCATCTGCGGCAATCCGCGAAATCTGTGGATAATATTCTGACCTGGAATTCTTTTGGCATGACGCACTTTTTGCGTGACAAACCGGCGGGTCGGGTGTCTGTTTAAGTCATGGTGACGCTTTCTCAGGTCGCTGGGTGCAACATGAAATCGTGAAGGGAACAATGAAATCGCTCAAACTTCCGAAGATATTGCCGCTTGAATATCCGCCCCAATCCCTGCTCCGCACACCCGAACCGGGACCTCGGCTAACCACCTTGTCCGGATGGTGGCCAACACGGTCGTGGGTCCACAGCAGCGGTTGGACTTCGCGTATGACCACCAGGGCCGGCGCATCACCAAGCGCGTATGGAACAACACCGCAGGGACAGGTGCGTTGGCGGTGGACCAAAAGTTCCTTTACGACGGCTGGAACCTCGTTGCGGAGCTGAACGCAACGAACAACACGGTGGTCCGCTCCTATGTTTGGGGTCTGGACTTGAGTGGCTCGCTCCAGGGTGCAGGGGGAGTCGGGGGGCTGTTGTGGCTTCGCGACACTTCCACCATCAACAACCAGCCTTCAACCCACTTCGTCGCGCACGACGGCAATGGCAATTTGACGATGTTGGTCAACGCTGCGGATGGCACTGATTCGGTCCGCTATGAATACGGGCCCTTCGGGGAGGTCCTTCGCGCCACCGGGCCCATGGCCAAGGCCAATCCGTTTCGGTTCTCTACCAAATATCAGGATGATGAGACGGACCTGCTTTATTACGGGTATCGCTACTACAACGCGAGCGCGGGGAGCTGGCTTTCCCGGGATCCGTATTTCGACCTGGCCTTCAGGGATACTGTTGGTCACGAATTACCAGACGGAGATCCCGATCGCAAGGAGTATACACTAGTCGCCAACAATCCAGTCACTCGTTTCGACGTCAATGGTTTGATTGGTCCAAGGAGGCCCGCTCAAAAGGGTAGAGAGCCATATAATCCGCCCACTCTCAATAAGCCTTGCTGCAAATGTGAGCAGCACCCGTGCAAGATAACGGCAAGTGCCCGCGACAGCGGTAGCACCCATACTGCTTTCAAAATCCATCTCGACCTTACCCGTGAAGGGTGTTGCCCGAATCTTCAAATACTCTGGACAACCTGCTACCGCTCGGACGGGTATGGAATCCTTGACGAATGCACCGATAGTACGGATTGCACTTTTCGCCACAACTCACCTAGAACCGGGAACGGGTCATGGGAACTTGGTATCTTTATCCGCTACCTGACTTGCAAAGGAGGCAAATTCGTCCCCGGTCCGCAGATCATGTTAGGATTGAACTGCCACCGGATTTGGGGCCCTCTTGGCGGCACATGGGTATGTGATTGAAGATCCCATCTGCTCATATGATGAAATCAGCTTATAAGGGTGTCGCACTCGTGATGGGGTTATGTATCGCAGGCTTAGTCGGTGCCCTCCTTACGGGATTTCATTTCGAGAAACAGCTTCACGAAACCAAAGAACGTTACACGCATGAATGCCCAATGCGGCTAGAGGAAGTCAGAGGATTCATGCAAACTTGGGCTTTGGGTGCGGGTAACGCATATCCAAGCGATCTAGGCCCTGTTGTCCTGGCGTTCGAGAACATGACACCCGAAAGAAGACGGGCTCGGCTGCACCCGTTGCTATGCCCCGGATCGGAACAGGATGTGTCACAAGGCAATATTGATGCGAGCAAGAGCGACTACGTCTATCTTAACTGGCAGACCCGAGTGACGAATGGTGCTGTGATGAGTGGAGATTACCCCATGCTCTATGACAAACGACTCAGCAACCACGGAGGGAGGGGTGTTTATGTCATGAAGGTTAATGGAACGGTTCTCTGGGATGCAGGTGCACGTTGGCTTCAAAGCTTCGCAGCCAGCAATGTGTCCTACGAAATCAAGCTGCCTGAATAAGAGATTTGAACCTTAAAAGTAAAAGAGTCAAACCATAGCATTGGGCATTTAATATTTGACTCAAGCTGGGGAATGGTGGCAGGTTTGGACCATGCCGCGCAAACCGCGAGTGCAATATCCTGGAGCGATTTACCATGTGGTCAGCCGGGGAGATCGGTGCGAAGCCATCTTCGTAAACGATGTCGATCGGCACGATTTTCTCAGGACGCTGGCGGAGG
>CAIWMU010000092.1 GCA_903913865.1 uncultured Verrucomicrobia subdivision 3 bacterium | reverse complement strand
GAATAAGGAGCCCAGGGTCAGGACGCACCGGTCTCAACTGCTGAATAGTCCTGGCGTAGCCGATAAGAAACAGAAGGCTCAAGGCCGATGCCGCTGTCAAAACTATGGCACGAAATGGGCGCATGCTTAGTGTGCCGAACGATGAGGATGAGCCGTGACGAGCAGCGCGCCAGTGACGCTCGACTGCAAGACTGGCCTGACCGCGCTGCTCGTCATCGGCTCCATCCGTTTGTTGGGCGGCATGGCCAAGGCGCTACTGCACCAAAACAGTAGCAGTCCAAAGCTGCTGCCCGTTTTGCAGGTGGAAGCCATCCATCAAAATCGGAACCACTCGGTTGTCGGAGTTTCGTCGAAGCTCATACCGTTGGCTACCATCAAGCATGACCGAACAAGGAAACGCCACACGCGGCAAGTCTCCCGAGTCATCGAATGTGGCCTCACCAATGTCACACACTACTGAACCGCCCCGTAACAACGTATATGCAGGCATAGGCAAATAGAATGGATTATCGTTTAACCCAAGACTGGGAGATCGAACCTTGGTCAGAACTACCTGACAAGTCCACCCGCTGTATTTTGGGCACGCTGTTATCAACTGATATTGCGATATGCTGCTTGTCGCCGAGGTGCCATGTCGCCCAATACTTCTGTATCGAGCGCTGCGCCCCATTCTCGCCTGTAAGCGTCATCGTGACGCGGACCTCCGTGAGTTCCTGTCCCGAACTGTTGGTAAAATACACGTCATCAGAAATGAGCCAACCCTCATCAAGAGAGCACTGTAAACCGGTGACGCTGCGCGAGCACCCGGCGAGAGCGCACAGTAAGACTGCCAGGAGGAGGGTGCTGATGTATCTGGTTGCTGTTGTCGTTTTCATTGTTTCATTTTGTTGTGTTTGATGTTGGCCTATGCACGAATGCCGCCCAACGAAAAAACTCACTCGCGCCGCGCCAGCGATCTCCGACCTGCAAACAGAGGCTCATCGCGGCGTCGAGTGAAGTTGTTGGTTGGGCGCAGTGTTCACCAGTGTTCAGAGACGCAGCTTCGATTTCCGCTTCGGAACCTTCATTGGCTCAGGAGGAAATGCCCTGAAGCAAACATTGGTTGCACCAATGCCTTCCATGGCGGTTTTCACACGGTCGCTGACGAACACAGTGCCGCGTTGGGGAATCCTAAATAGATCCAGGCCTTTGGAAAGCGAGGCCATCAAACCAGCCGTCAGATTCTTCCACGCTTTGTCTCTTGCTGCCCAGTCAGGGTTTTTCTCCTCTCCGCAAAGCTTGCATACCTGGCCAGGCTCGGCTCCGGGAGGGCAGTCAGCTTCGGCAGATACGAGCAGTTGGAAATAAGCCGGAACACTCGGGACTGCTTTGGCAGTTTTGAAGTTTTGCATCATATCTTCCGGTTCACCACTGGCTGGCATCCGCGGTGCTGATTCGGAACGGCGGCTGCCAACCCGACGGAAAGCCACTGGGAAGAACTCGATACCGACCGGGGCTAAGTCCTCGATTACGTGCCGCACCCGCTCGGATACCACCATGCTGTCCAAACCGCTCCAGAGATTACTCCATAAAAAGTCATCTTTCGGTACCGAAGGGACGTCCAAAAATCCTGGCTGGAGGCAGGCCTCCGGCTTCAGTCTTGAGCCTGCGCCTCTAGGTAATTTAGCCGCGATTTGCTTTACAAGTTTCGTGAAGCTATAAAATGAGACTACAGTATCCGCGCCTTTCAGCAGCCCATCTTCGCGAAAAGACGCCGGGCACTCGAACGGAAGCACCACGTCGTAATAGCTGGAGACCGACGCTCCACATTTTTCGCACTCAACTTCCGGTAAGCGATAGGGATGCTCCAGTTTGCCGCTCACGTGAACGTGCTTGTAGTCGCTTCCCCCTGGTTCTCGTATTTCCCAGAAAGTCATAGGACGTTCTTTGCCCAGACCCAGCTCAGGCACAGCCGCCGGAGCGGGACTCAGCCTGCAACGATGATGTTGGAGTTTCATAAACCGGTCAGCAACTCGGCAGGGCGGCTGTTGCCTGAAGCGCCTCGTTGGGCGCGGCGGGCCCACTGCCGGTCGCACCACAAGTATCCTAGTGCGAACAACAAAGGCACCAAGTAACTCATCCACAACCACCCGCCCACTGCGAGGTGGCCCTGTTTAACGCTGATCACTGCAAAGAGCACCCCGATGATATGAAATCCGAGCGGCAGCAACGAACGAGGAAAGACTGTGACGATAATAAAAAGGAACACCAAATAAAGGATGGGTGGAAGCAAGAACCCAACAGCTCCAGGAACAATGCCAAGCTGCCAGGGCACGATGCCCCAGCCAAGCAACACTGCACCGGGAGCGTAAGACCCGTCGCCGGCCGCGCTAAAGAACACAACCAGGAATGCGGCAGCCAGCATGTAGCCGGCCAGCAGACCGCCCCGAAGCAGTGTGATTTGCATGCGTTTACTCATTGCGCCCAACCATTGATTAGCGTGGAGTAAACTCCATGATAATGGATATCAAAGGCAGAAACATGGAGTTGACTTAAATCCGGGGCTAGGATTAGCTTCATAGCCGAAGCCTATGGCCATTCATCAGTCAAGTCAAGCGTGGGTCGCGCCGACGGCGGGCTATGAGTCGGTCATTCCCAATCCCAAGCATAAGCTGCTGGACCAAATTCGGGAGGT
>CAIWMU010000091.1 GCA_903913865.1 uncultured Verrucomicrobia subdivision 3 bacterium | reverse complement strand
GTGGCCACGATCACCGACGCCAACTACACGGGCAGTGCGAGCGACACCTTGACGATAGGGCAGCAGGGCCAGGCGATCACGTTTGGCGCGCTGACTGCGAAAAAAGTTGGCGATACGATTTTTCCGTTGAGCGCGAACGCGACGTCGGGTTTGCCGGTGAGTTACGAGAGTGGAAATCCGAGTGTGGCGATGGTTGCGGGGAACATGGTGACCCTTGTGGGCGCGGGCAGCGCAGTGATTACGGCGAGCCAGAGCGGCGACAGCAACTACACGGCGTCGGCGAATGTGACACAGACACTGGAAGTGGGCTCCGCTCCGTCGGGGGAGTTGTTGATCACGCAAACGGCCGACGGGCTGAACCAGCAGTTGCGGTTTTCTGTCGGCCCCAGCCATCGTTGGCGGTTGCAAGCCAGCGCAGACTCGCTGCACTGGGATACGCTCTGCCAGCTTGACGCTGTCACCAATGGTTGGATCGACTTCTTTGATCCGATCCTTCCCTCTTCGCCGACCCGATCCTACCGCGTGGTCAGTGAACCGACCAATCCGTCCGAGCTGGCGAGAGCAGCTGACGTTTCACCCAATGGGTTGTCGCTTTCCCCGGTTGCCAACTCTCGGAGGTTTCAAGTCCGCTTTGGCGTCGAAGCAAACCGGCATTGGCAACTTCAGGGCAGCGAAGACTTCCAGCGCTGGTCCGTTCTCTGCGAGTTAACCGCCCGGGCGGACGGTTGTATTGACGTCTTCGATTCGGTGATTCCCGGCCGGTCGGCCCGATTCTACCGGCTTGTCAGCGCACCGGCCGCACCGTGAGCGCAGTCAGGACGGCTCCAAGTCCCACGCTTCCACTTTCACCGCCGCCGCCTGCCCGATGAAATCCAGCCGCAGGAGAACCGTCTGGGGACCGCTGCGATGTTCCACCCAACCCTCCAAACCGCGCAACGGCCCCGACTTGATCTGGACCCGCATGCCGACCCCGATGGCGGGCGCCAGCCGCAATTCCACATCCGCATCCAAAGCAGTCAGAATCTCTTCCAACTGTCGCACAAAAAGATCCTGGTCGAGCACTACCAGCAGGTTCGCGACGTAGTCGCTTTGCAGAACGCTTTGGCGCTGCGCGTCCTCAATTTGGAGGAACACATAGCCGGGAAACAATGGTTTGACGAACACGGCCGTCTTGCCGCGGTAGCGGTGGTGCGACTTGTAGCAGGGCAGGGTGGCGCTTAGGCCCTCACGCTTGCAGTACTGGGCCAGTTTTTTCTCGCACCGTGGCTTTGTGTGTGCCACCCACCAGGTAATTCCTTCCATGCGCGACAGGATGGAAGATGAATGTCTCCCGTCAAGCGCTTTGAGCCTCGCCCGAGCCAATTCTGGCTCGATGTGACCGGGCCAGGTCGGGCGGTTTCTCGCTTCAAAGCATGTTAATCTTTGCTGCCCGCAAATCCCTGTGTCGGGTCCTCGTGCCGCACCCAACCATGGACTTTCCTGCCCGGTCGGTTGCGTGTGAGACGTTCGCAAGCCGTATTGGTGCAAATGCTCTTGGCAGTGATTCCCCTATCCTCAAATCAGGAGGCAGCCCTGATTGTCTTGTGGCTGGTTCATGTTAAAAAGGAGTCAGTTAATCGGTGATGCGTGAAATACTGAAAGTTCAAGGCTGTGGATTGTGTGGTCGGGAGTCTGGCAATTCAATGGCCTGTCGGCAAACGTCAGGGCGATTGTGGAAATAGGCATTTCCAAATTTTGAATCGGAATTTCGTCGGGGCGTTTATTTGGGATGCACTGACGCCGGTTCTGCCGTTCGCTGTAGTCGGGAACGCAGTCGGGCAGGACATTTCGGATCGGCTGATACTTTGGTATTCGAACGTAGCGCCACACGAACCGCAAAGCATGAAACTTGAAGCCCTGTGGGACAAACTTGAACCTGGCCGGAAAAGTAAGCGGGTAACCGCCGGACCGATTCCGCGGTGGAAGCGGGTGCTGGATGTTGCGCTGATCCTGCTTTCTGCCCCGATCACAATTCTCGCCGGGGCGGTAATTGCTTGCCTTATCAAGGTTTCTTCCCGCGGACCGGTACTCTTCCGGCAGGAACGGGTCGGGTATCACGGTCAGCGTTTCACATGCCTTAAATTCCGATCCATGCACGTGGCTGCCGACATCAGCACGCATCGTGACTACTTTCATCAACTCATGCAGACCGATACGCCAATGACCAAACTGGACCGGAAGGGAGACCCGCGTTTGATTCCTGGCGGCCGCCTCCTTCGGTCCTCCGGTCTGGACGAGCTGCCGCAGTTGCTCAACATCCTGTGCGGGGAGATGAGCCTCGTCGGCCCCCGGCCTTGCCTCCCCTACGAACACGAAAAATATGCCGATTGGCAATTGCAACGGCTCGAAACCGTGCCCGGCCTCACCGGTTGGTGGCAGGTATGCGGCAAAAACCGAACAACTTTCAATGAAATGATTCGGATGGATATCTGGTACGCCCAGCACAAATCCCTCTGGATCGACTTGGAAATCATCATCCGCACGCTTCCCGCTCTGGCGGTGCAACTGTGGCCGAAGTCCGTCTCGCGAACCGCGTTGTCATCTCGACGTCGGCTCAACGAGCAACCATTTGAAAAAACACGAGTGTAATGCCATGAAACATGCAATCAATATTGGTGTGGTGGGGTGTGGTTATTGGGGGCCCAACCTCATTCGCAATCTTTACCAACTCAAAGACTGCCATCTCAAGATCATGTGCGATGCCAGTGAGCAGCGCCTAGTTCACTTGCGCACGCTCTACTCCGGAGTGGAGGGCGCGACCGATTACAACGTCATGCTCAACGGCGTCGGCCTCGACGCCGTGGTGATCGCCACCCCCGTGCGCTTCCACCACGCCATGGCCAAGGCGGCCTTGCTCGCGGGCAAACACGTGTTCATCGAGAAACCCATGGCCGCTTCGGTTGCGGAATGTCAGGAACTCGTGGATTTGGCACGCCAGCAGGGCGTGGTGTTGATGGTCGGTCACACTTTTCTCTACTCGCCCGCCGTGCGGATGATCAAGGAGATCATTGATTCCGGGGACATCGGCGAGCTCCGCTACATCAGCGCCCGCCGGCTCAATCTCGGCCTGTTCCAGAAGGAAATCAACGTCACGTGGGATCTCGCGCCGCACGACATCTCGATCATTCTTCACATCATGAATGAAGCGCCTCATTCCGTTGCCTGCTACGGAGATGCCCACATCACGCCCGGCATCGAGGACGTCACCAACCTCTATCTCTCCTTCGGCAAAAATCGCGCCGCCGTGGTTTACAGCAGTTGGCTCGATCCCAAGAAGGTCCGCGAAATGACCTTCGTCGGTTCTCGGCGCATGATCGTCTATGACGACATCGCCACCAACGAAAAGATCAAGATCTATGACGCACGTGTCGAACGGCCGCCGCACTACGACACCTTCGCCGAGTTTCAATACTCCTACCACTACGGTGACATGTATGTGCCCTACGTTAAACAGGAGGAGCCGCTCAAGATTGAATGTCAGCACTTCCTCGATTGCATTCGGGACGGTCGCGTGCCGCTTACCTCGGGCGAAAAAGGCTTGGAAGTGGTCCGGATCCTGGAACTGTCTTCGCAGTCGTTGAAGGAGAATCATCGCCGTCTGCCGCCGGCCGAAAACGGTTTTCTCGCCGCGCCGCCGGTGCCGTTTTTGGGGGCAGCCCGCGAATCCGCTACCAGTGTCCAAGCATGAACCCCGTGCTTGCCTCCCTCCAGAACATCGCCCCCGACGTGAAACTCGGCCAGCGCGTGCGCATCTTTGCCTTCACCAACCTTTATGGTTGCGAGCTCGGCGACGATGTCAAAGTCGGCACCTTTGTCGAGATCCAGAAGGGTGCAAAGATCGGCCACCGCTGCAAGGTTTCGAGCCATTCTTTCATCTGCGAAGGTGTCACCTTGGAAGACGATGTGTTCATCGGGCACAATGTCACTTTCACCAACGACCGTTACCCGCGCGCCACCAACGCCGCCGGCCGACTCCAGACCGAAGCGGATTGGCACTGCGTTCCCACGCTCGTAAAGCGCGGGGCCTCCATCGGTTCCGGCGCCACCTTGCTTTGCGGCATCACGATTGGCGAGCGCGCCGTCGTCGGCGCGGGCAGTGTCGTGACCAAGAATGTTCCGCCAGACGTTATTGTGGCCGGCAATCCCGCCCGCCAGCTCAAAAGCCTCCAACCTGAATCTATTTATGCGAATTCCGTTTCTTGATCTTAATGCCCACCACGCCCCGTTGCGCGTTGAACTCGATGCCGCGATCGCGCAGGTGATTGACCGCAGCGCGTTCGCTGGCGGGCCGTTTGTGGCCGCGTTTGAAACGGAATTTGCCACGTATTGTCGCGCCCGGTATGCCGTCGGTCTCGGCAACGGCACGGATGCCCTCTGGCTCACGCTGCTCGCGCTAGGAGTCGGACCTGGAGACGAGGTCATCACCTCGCCCAGCACCTTCATCGCCACCGCGGAAGCCATTAGTTTCTGCGGCGCTCAGCCGGTGTTCGTGGACATTGACGAAGTGACTTATACCTTGGATGCCAAACTCATTGAGGCCGCCATCACGCCGCGCACCAAAGCGATCATCCCAGTGCATCTGTTTGGCCAGTGCGCGGATTTGGACCCGATCCTGGATTTGGCGCGGCGGCGCAACCTTCCCGTCGTCGAAGACGCCTGCCAGGCGCACGGGGCCGAATACAAGGGCCATCGGGCTGGCTCGCTGGGTGTGGCCGGCTGCTTCAGTTTTTATCCGGGGAAAAACCTCGGGGCCTTTGGCGAGGCCGGCGCGGTCGTAACGAATGACGAAGCCCTGAAAAATAGAATCCAGGTTCTGCGCGACCACGGCCAGGCAAAGAAGTATTACCACTCCTGCGTCGGTTGGAATGCGCGCATGGACGGCATCCAGGCCGCCGTCTTGTCGGTGAAGTTGAAGCACCTCGATGCGGCCAATGCCCGGCGGCGGGAGCACGCCACAGAATACGGAGACCTCCTCGCCGATTGTCAGGAAATCGTCCTGCCCGTCGAGTTGAACCACAACCACCATGTCTATCACATCTTTGCGGTGCGCGTGCCGGATCGTGATCGCGTGTTGCAGGCGCTTTCCGAACTGGGCATCGCTTGTGGGATTCATTATCCCGTACCGCTGCATTTACAGGAAGCGTACCGTTTTCTGGGCCATGCCCGGGGGGCGTTTCCGGTGGCGGAGCGTTGCGCGGATAAATTTCTTTCCCTGCCGATGTACCCGGAATTGGCCGCCGTTCAGGTCCGGGAGGTGGCCGCTGCGTTGAAACAAACAATCCGGGTTGCGCGAGAAGTCGAATATGCACACGCTGACTGAAACGCTTCCGCTCCCGCGGGCAGCCACGAACGCAACCTCCTACAGTGCGCTGCGTCGGCCGGATTTTCGGTTGGACCCGTTCGAGGTTCCGCAGTGGGACGCTAGCGTCGCGACCCATCCCGAGGCGACCGTTTTTCACACTGCCGCCTGGGCGCGGGTGCTGCACGAAACCTACGGCCACACGCCGCTTTACCTGGGCCGGCTCGAAGCCGGGCGTTGCCACGAATTGTTGCCAATCATGGAAGTTGCCAGCGCGCTCACCGGCCGACGTGGGGTGTCGCTGCCGTTCACAGATTTCTGCGAACCGTTGGCGACCGGCGAAGATGCGGCGGCGCGGAATTGGGAACTCGCGCTCCGTCTGGGGCGGGAGCGGGGGTGGAAGTATTTCGAGAGTCGCGCCTTGGGTGGGGTGCCTGCGGACGCCTATCCCGCGCTCTCTTTTTTCGGGCACGAACTGGATTTGGAGTTGCCGGAGGACCGATTGTTCGCTGGTCTTGCCCCCGGGGTGCGGCGTGCCATCCGCAAGGCGCAGGCTGAGCGCCTCGAAATCGAGATCAAAACCGACCCCGCTGCGGTTCAGGCTTATTATGCCCTGCACTGCCGGACGCGCCAATGGCACGGGGTTCCGCCGCAGCCGTTCCGGTTCTTCGCCAACCTCCATCGCCACCTCCTCGCGCGTGGTTTGGGCTGGGTGATCCAGGTGCGCTGCCGGGATCGGATCGTAGCCAGCGCCATCTTCTTTCAATTCGGACGGCGCGCGGTGTACAAATTCGGCGCTTCCGACCGCCGTTTTCAGTCGTTTCGTCCCAACAACCTGTTGATGTGGGAAGCCATCAAATGGCACGCTGCCCACGGCTTCGCTTCCCTGCACTTCGGCCGCACCTCCCTGGCCAACGAAGGCCTGCGCCGCTTCAAATTGGGCTTCGGCGCCCGGGAAGAATGTCTCGAATACTTCCGCTATGATTTTCGCCGGGATGGATTCGTCACGATCCCCGATCGCGCCGAAGGCCGGCTAAACGCGTTGTTCCGCCGACTGCCCCTGCACTTATTGCGCTTTCTCGGCGCCAACCTTTACCCCCATTTATCCTGACATGACCCTCAATTCTCAATCCCCGCCGTGTGTCGGTCGCGCTGGCCGAGCGCACCACCTTCCCTTGGACTGCGCTGCTTGCTCCCTCTCCGACTCGATCGGGGAGAGGGCGGGGGTGAGGTGCTCGACAATTACTTTCCAAGTCTCAACTTGCTCTGCCCCTGCCGCTCGCCGGAGAAATAGGATGGCCCCATGAAGGAAGCGATCAAAGTGGAGGCCCGTATGAAACCAACCATTGACGTCACGCCCCGGGCTGCGGAGCCGCCGGCTCCCGGCTTCAATCTGGGTGATCTCTACTACCTGTTCTTCCGGCACAAATGGAAGATCCTCATCACCTTCCTCGCGGGCTTGTTCGGCTCGGTGGCTTTCTATTTTTTGAAACCGGCGGAGTACCAGTCCGAGGCCAAAATCCTCATCCGCTACATCGTGGAAGGTAAGACCGGCACCTCCGCCAAGGATGAGGCGCAAATGAAATCCCCGGATTCGGGCGGCGAAAACATCATAAACTCGGAAATCGAAATCCTCACCAGCCGCGACCTCGCCGCCCTGGTCGCCGACGCTGTCGGGCCGGAGAAAGTTCTTGCCAAAGCGGGGGGCGGCACCGACCGCCTGCGCGCGGCTGGCGTTATTTCCCGGGGGCTGACGGTCGAAGTTCCCCGGAAGAGCAGTGTTCTCCTGCTCATCTTCCGGCACCCGGACCCCGCAGTGGCCCAACCCGTGCTGAGCCACCTCACGGACGCCTATCTCAAACGCCACGATGAAATCCATCGGGGAGGTGGCTTGCTCGACGACTTTTTCTCCCGCAAAGCTGATGAGTTGCGCGCGCGCCTTTCCACCACCGAGGCCGACCTCAAAAAGCTCAAGGCGGACGCGCAGATTATTTCCTTGGACGACAGCAAACGCGGTTATATTGAACTGATGGGCAAGCTTCGTCAGGAACTGCTGTCCTCCGAGGCCGATCTCGCCGAACGCCGCACCCTGCTGGGGGAGTTGGTCAAACTGCAGCCCGCTCCGGCGACCGCCACCAATATGGCTACCAATGCCGTCGCTGGTTTCAACCCCACTGCTGGCACCAACACCGAGGCGGTGGTGACCCCCGAACAGTTCGAGCAATACCGTCGTGCCACCCATGAACTCGACACCCTTCAGCAACGCCTTACAGATCTCCGTACCCGCTACACGGATGAACATTTTCAGGTCCGGAATGTTCTGCAACTCGTCACGGAAGCCCAAGGCCGCAAGGCCGCCCTCGCCGCGGACTGCCCCGCGCTCACCCTGTTGCCCACGGTGTCCGCCGCGCAGCCGCCGCGCAATCTGGTGGATCTGCCCACGGAAGCCTTGCGCGTTGCGGCTTTGGAGGCCAAGGTCAAAGTGCTGGCCAGCCAGTTGGAAAAGGTTCGCACGGATGCCTCCCGCGTCATGGATGCCGAGCCGGCCCTGACCCAGTTGCAGCGCCAGAAGGAAGTCGAGGAAACCAGCTATCGCTACTACTCGGCCAGCCTCGAACAGGCACGCATTGATGAATCCCTCGGCACCGGCAAGAACACCAATATCAGCGTGGTGCAAAACCCCTCGCCGCCGGTCCGTGATCTCAAAGGCGTCCTGAAACCTTTGCTCGCCATCTTGCTTTTCGGTTGCTTCGGGGGCTTCGCCCTCGGGTTCGTGTCCGACCGGATTCTCGATCAAACCATCAAGACCGTCGGGGATGTCGAGCGCTTGGTTCGCGTCCCGATGTTTCTCTCCGTGCCCGATACTGCCTGGAAGGGGGGACTCCCGCGGCCGTGGTTTGGCCACAACGGCTCCGCGCAGCCAACGGCGGTCAATGGTCACCACCCCACCAACGGCAACGGGGCATTGCCCAATGCCCACGGCCACCCTGGGCCAAGCCTTGCCACGGCCCCGTGGGACACCCAGCATGTGTTGCGTCCGCACTTTGAAGGCTTGCGCGATCGGTTGATCACCTATTTCGAGGTTCGCGAGCTGGACCATAAACCCAAGCTGGTCGCCGTGACCAGTTGCACGGATCGCGCCGGCGTGACAACCCTGGCTGCCGGTCTGGCCGCCGCCCTTTCGGAAACCGGCGATGGCAACGTCTTGCTCGTGGACATGAATCTTGAGGACGGCGCTGCGCACGCGTTTTATCAGGGCAAGCCAACTTGCGGACTTTCCGCGGCGTTGGAGAACAGCACCCGCGATCCGGCCTTGGTGCAGGAAAAACTTTACGTGGTTTCGGCCCATGAAACGAACAACCAGAAGCTCCCGCGCGTCCTGCCCAAACGCTTTGCCCATCTCGTGCCGCGCATGAAAGCCAGCGACTACGACTACATCATTTTTGACATGCCGCCCGTGACCCAGACCAGCGTCACGGCGCGCTTGGCCGGGTATATGGACATGGTTCTGATGGTCATTGAATCCGAAAAGACGGGCCAGCAGATCGTCCAGCGGGTGAGCGGACTCTTGCATGAATCCCGTGCGACTGTGGCGACCATCTTGAACAAGCACCGGGCCTATGTGCCCCACAAACTCAGCCAGGAACTTTGATGAGTAGGGATTAGTGATAGTTGGCGCAGGCGTCGCGCCTGCGAGTGCCCGCGGTTTCCAGCCGCGAGTGGGTGAGCAGTCCGGAGTCCGTAGTGAGTGGTCCGTGTTCGCGCGGTTTCGATCGGTTCGGGAGATCGGTCGAAGCCACCTGGGCTCGGAAGTCGGTTCGTAGTCCGTAATTAGCAGTCCGCAGCAATCGGTCGGTAGTCAGCGGCATCGTAGTTCCGCTTTCTGTTTTCTGATTCCTGCGTTTGAGAAACCGTGGTGATGCGATTGAATCGGATTGTGGGTGGCAAAACCCTTGAGGGTCAGGACTGTAATTAGCTCGACCCGCGAGGGGCCTTTGACCTCTCGCGTCCCTAACCCATCGCCATTTGATAGCGCAGCCGGAGCGGTCTCCGGCTCAGACAACTAAGCCCATGCGCCAAGAACTCGCGCGCCAAGGTCAATCGCCTCTGCGAATTGACGAGGACGAAGTCCGTACCTCGAAAAAGCCGCAAGCCGCGAGCCGAAATGATGACCCAGAAAGCGCAGTTCAAGCAGCCCTCAAAAGGCCCAAAAGGCGCAAAGCGATTGAGTCGCCCTGTTTGAACCCGAATTCCGAAATAGGAATGGGAGCGCGCCCTCCGCGGGCGCTGTTTTCTGCGCCCTCGCGGAAAACCCCTGGGGCGAGGAATTTTTCAACCCCTGGCGAAACGACCCCGCGCCCAATGCGGAACGCGGGGGCGCGTCCCGCAACGCCCGAGGCGGGCGCGATCCCCGCAACTTCGGAATTCGGATTCAACCCGGACGGCGCTTTCAAACCGCAAATCTGGGCTAATCTGAGTTGCTGGCAGACCTTTCCCAATTGGCTACGGGGAAAAAATCTCCCAGGGCTGGTCTCCCTCCGGGCTTCGGGCATTAGCGGTGATGAGCGCAGATTAGCGGTTTCCACTTCGGCCGTCGGGTTCCAACCGGCGCTTAGTCCGGCGAAAGTATGTTTTTCCCGGCGGGTGAGCAACGGGCGGCGCGCTAGTTTGATTTTCGCCCCCTGTTTAGGGCTCTCGGTTTTGGGAGATTTCTGATTCCAGCTTTCAGCTTTCAGGTTTTGTGTTTAGAAATCGCTTCTACTATTGGGTCAAGCCGTTCCTGCCCTGGTCGGTCCGCATGCACGTCCGCCGCTCGTTTGCGCGGCGCAAACGGGAGCGGGTCCGAGATGTCTGGCCCATCCTGCCCGGCTCGGAAAAACCGCCAGCCTCCTGGCCCGGTTGGCCGGAGGGCAAGCAATTCTCCTTCGTCCTGACCCACGATGTCGAAGGGCCGGAAGGATTGGCCAAAGTCAAGCCACTTGCCGAACTCGAGATGAGTCTGGGTTTCCGGTCCTGTTTTAACTTCATTCCAGAGGGCCCGTATTGCGTAACGCGGGAATTGCGAGAGTGGTTGGTCTCGAACGGCTTTGAAGTCGGCGTGCATGATCTGAACCACGACGGCCATCTCTACCGCAATCCCCGGGACTTTGCGCATAAGGCCAGGCGCATCAACCAATACCTGAAAGATTGGGATGCAGTGGGCTTTCGTTCCGGGTTCATGCTGCGCAACCTCGACTGGCTGCACCAACTCGACGTCCAGTACGAAACCTCCACTTTCGACACTGATCCCTTCGAGCCCCAGCCTCACGGCACCGGCACCATCTTCCCCTTCCGGGTGGTGAGGCGGACCACGGACCCCATACCGAAGACGGCAGACAAAGGACAACGGACAGAGGGCGGATGTCCGTTGTCAGCGGTCAGTGGTCCTGTAGTCTCCTCCAACGGCTATGTCGAACTCCCTTACACGCTGCCACAGGATTCGACGCTTTTTCTGCTGCTGCGCGAGCAGACTTCCGCCATCTGGATTGAGAAACTGGATTGGATCGCCCAGCACGGTGGCATGGCGCTGGTCGACGTACACCCGGACTACCTCCAATTTGAGGGCACGCCGCCATCGGCGCGCACGTATCCGGTCGCACGCTATGAGGAGTTGCTGAGGCACGTTCAAGGATGTCACGCTGGTCGCTATTGGCAGGCGCTGCCCCGCAGGGTCGGGGCGTTCGTTGCTGGAATCTCACCGCAGCCTGTCCACCGCAGGTCGCTGCCGCGTCTGAATACCTTGCCGCAATCCAAACCCCGGGCGGTTGACCGGTTGCACCAGCCAAAAATCTGGATTGATCTGGATAATACGCCGCATGTGCCGTTCTTTGAACCCATCATTGAAGAACTCCGTGTGCGTGGCTTTCCCGTTCTGGTCACGGCGCGGGACGCCTTTCAGGTTTGTGATCTGGCCGATAAGAAGCATTTGGCCTACATCAGAGTTGGCCGCCATTATGGCAAAAACCGGCTGATGAAAGGCGCGGGCCTCGTCTATCGTGCCCTGCAACTGGCTCCCTTGGTGCTCCGCGAGCGACCGGTTCTCGCTGTTTCTCATGGCTCCCGATCCCAGCTCATCCTCGGCAACTGCCTTCGCCTGCCTTCCGTTCTCCTTGAGGACTACGAATTCTGCCAGTTCCCGCCGATGATGAAGCCGACTTGGCTGATGGCGCCGGACGTCATTCCGGATGCGGCCCTTTGTCTCAAGAGCGGCCACCTCCGCAAATACCCGGGCATCAAGGAAGACGTCTATGCATGGAAACATAAGCCTGATTTCACGGCCCTGCAGGCTCTCGGCCTCAAACCCGATGATCTGGTGGTGACGGTTCGGCCACCGGCCACCGAGGCCCACTATCATAATCCCGAAAGTGAAAAACTGTTTGAAGCTTTCATGAATCGGGCCTCCCGAAACCCCAAGGCCCGCCTGGTTTTGCTCCCGCGCAACAAGAAACAGGCTGCCGTTATCCGGGAGCAGTCGCCGGGATGGTTCCAAGACGGTAAAACGGTGATCCCTCAAACTGCTTTGGATGGCCTCAACCTGATTTGGCATTCCGATTTCGTCGTTAGCGGGGGTGGAACGATGAATCGGGAGGCCGCCGCCCTGGGCGTCCCGGTTTACAGCATTTTTCGCGGAAAAATTGGTGCCGTGGACCGCCACCTGTGCTCGGAGGGGCGCTTGACGCTCGTGGAATCTCTGGCTGATGTCGAGCATAAGATTCAAATCGTAAAGCGAACTCGAAAGCCCGTAGATGAAGCCACTACCCGAAAACCTCTTGAACACATAGTGGACACGATTGCCGAGATCGCTGAATCGTACGCCCGCTAACGTTGGATCATCATAGCTCTCTGCTTACAACTTTCCGCTTCGATTAAACCGCCTTCTATGTTGAAAGATTTGCGTCCCTCGGCGCCCATCTGCGGTTGCTGAGGTTCCCGCGGTGACGCATAACACGTAGCCGATTACGGTTTTCAGCTCTCGGTTACCTGCTTTCTGTTTTTGAGTTCAGCCTTGGATTACCGCTTTCAACAAAATTCATTGTTGATGTTGCATATAGCTAATGCGTTGTAGCCTCCTCTTTCCCATGCCAATCCCCAACATTAAACTCCTCCTCATCGCCGGCGCGCGGCCGAACTTCATGAAGATCGCTCCGATCGTGCATGCCATTGTGCGTCATAACTCCCGGCAGTGCGTGGTCAGTGGTCCGTCGCCCGTTTCGCCTCTCCGCCTCGATCGGGGAGAGGCCGACGCTACCCTCGCCCATCCGATGGGAGAGGGGCTGGGGGTGAGGGGTTCCGGTGAGGTGTCGAGTCTCCCGCAGTCCGAAATCTCCTTTCGCCTCATCCACACCGGCCAGCATTACGATGAGAAAATGTCCGATGTGTTTTTCAAGGAACTGGGTATTCCCGCTCCCGACATCAACCTTGAAGTTGGCTCCGGCTCGCACGCCGTGCAGACCGCGAACCTCATGACTCGCTTTGAACCCGTCCTCCTCAACGCCTTCAGCGAAGAAACCCCTCGCTGCCTCGATCGGGGAGTGGGCCAGGGTGAGGTATCGGACTCCTCTTCCCGCGCGGTCGCGTCCTCCGTGGTCAGAAGTCCGTCCTCCGGCTTGCCTGACTGGGTGGTGGTGGTCGGCGACGTGAATTCGACCATGGCCTGCACGCTGGTCTGCGCCAAGCTAGGGGTCAAGGTCGCGCATGTGGAAGCGGGCTTGCGCAGCTACGACCGCACCATGCCGGAGGAAATCAACCGGATTGTCACCGACTCGCTCGCGGACTTGTTGCTCACGCCTTCGTCCGATGCGGATGAAAATCTCAAACGGGAAGGAATTCCTGATTCAAAGATCAAGCTGGTGGGTAATGTCATGATTGATTCGCTGGTCGCGAATTTAGCCAAGGCCCGGGCCAGTCAATTGCTGAACCAGCTCGGGCTGGAAAAAAAGCGTTTTGTGTACGTGACGCTGCATCGTCCCTCTAACGTGGATCAACTGGCCGGTCTGACCACGATCATGGGCGAGTTGAAACGCATCGCCCACGACTGGCCGGTCGTGTTCCCGATGCACCCGCGCACCCGCAAAATGTGCGGGCGAGGGGACATTGCACTCGATGACCGCCCGGGGTTTCGGATTTTGGAGCCGATTGGTTATCACGAGTCGCTTTGTTTAACGGAAGCGGCACGTTTCATTTTGACGGATTCCGGGGGATTGCAGGAGGAAAGCACATTCTTCCAGACGCCCTGCCTCACCCTGCGGCGGAACACCGAACGGCCCATCACCATCACCCATGGCAGCAACCAGTTGACTCGGCTCGACTGTCTGGCGAGGGACATCGTTGAAGTCTTGTCGCGCAAAGCTGAGACAGGCCGCATTCCGCCGTTGTGGGATGGCCACACCGCCGAGCGCATCATTGCTGCGCTGACCGCCCACCGCGTTACTGATGACCGATGACTGCTGTTTCGAGCCCCCGCCTCCCCTCAGCCAGCTCTGACCCCCATGCTAAACGTCATCTTCACGCTCGACTATGAGATCCATGGCAACGGGGACGGCTGCCCCTACGAACTGATGGTGGAGCCGACCAGCCGGATGATGGATCTTTTCGAGCGGTATGGGGCCAAACTGACCATCATGGCCGACGTGGCGGAGATTCTAAAGTTCAAGGAATACAAGGAACTGTTTGGGCGGGATGATTACCATTACGATGCCATTGCGGCGCAGTTGCAGGATGCGATCCGACGCGTGCACGACGTGCAACTCCACCTGCACGCCTCCTACTTCAACGCGCAGCACCAGAACGGCCGATGGGTGCAGGACTGGTCGGAATACAATTTTGCGGGCCTGCCCTTGGCTCGTATGACAGAGTTGGTGCGCGTGGGCAAAGCCTACCTGGAGAATCTACTCCAGCCGGTGTCACCGCCTTACCGCTGTGTGGCGTTTCGTGCGGCGAATTGGTCGGTAAACCCAGCCCGCAATGTTGTGCGCGCCTTGGTCCATAATGGCATCCTCATCGAGACCTCCGTTTTCAAATATGGCCGCCGCGAAGGCATCGTGAGTTTCGACTATTCCCAAGCGCCGAGTGCCCTGGCGCGGTGGCTGGTCGGCGAGGATGATATTTGCCGTCCGGATCCGGACGGCCGGTTACTGGAGATTCCGATCTATTGCGAGCGGCGTTGGCTTGGGGCCTTTCTCACGGCTAACCGGATTAATCGCGCGCTGCAAACCCGTGCGCATCGCATTGCCACCGGGGAGCAAGGCTCTGGTGGTACCAAACCGATCGCCAAGAATGGTTGGCAGAAATTGATTGGCCAACTGGGGATGCTCACCACCCTACACCCGTGGAAAGCCGACTTCAACCAATGCACCGGCCGGCAACTGACTGGTGCGCTGCGTCGAGCCTCCAGGGAGCTTCAGTCGCGTGACCAGCTTGAGTGTTTTGTCCTGATTGGGCATTCCAAGCTCTTTACGCAGGCCAATGTCAAGAGTCTGGAACCTTTTCTGAGATTTGTTGCAGACCACCCGGAAGATTACCAGTTCGCGGTTTTCGGCGGTGCGGGCTTGCGCAACTCCGCGATAACGGTGGGGCATGTCCGAGGATGAAGTCGCCAATGAATGTGGTGGGCTCAGGAGCGGCACCCCTGAGGGCGCCACGCGGGATAAGTTTGCGCCCGCTAGGGATGGAGGATGGTGTCGCGGACCTCGAAGCGCGGCCGGTCCTCGTCAACGGAGACAGCGAAACGAGCCGCAGTTCTTGCCACATGCTGAACGCGGTGCAGGCAACTGGCCTGGGGGGGTGGCGTGCGTGGGGAGCTGGAGCCCATGCGGTTTACAACGTTGCTGCGGGGGAAGGCACGACTCTCAACGAGCTGTTTCAGAAGATCCAAACAAATCCCATGGCCCCCGGCGTGTCCGCTGTCGTGACGGCTGCCCGGCTGGTATCTCGGGAATTTAGAAGCGGCGACGTGCGCCATTCTCTGGCGTACCAGACCCAAACGCCCGCCGGATTCTCTTTGAGCAGGTTGGAATACTCGAATCTGGCGGCAAGGTGCCGCCCGAACCCTCCGGCAGGATGCCTGCGCTACGTTACTTAGCGGCTGCTTCCGGTGTGGGGTTCACGGAGCTTCCACGCTCGGTGTCGTTTACCAGAAGTTTTCAAACCAGATCTTAAGCCGGTTATGTTACCTCTTAAATACGTGCTCATTACTGCCATTCGGAATGAGGCGGCCACCATTGGGGTCACGCTTGAATGCATGGCTGCGCAAACGCTGCTGCCGGCGGAGTGGATAATCGTCAGTGACGGATCAACGGATGCAACAGATAGCTTGGTGGCCGCCGCAGCCCAGGGGCGTGACTGGATCAAGTTGGTACAATTGCCGCCACGAGCGGGGCGGAGCTTCGCGGCCATGGTGGCAGCCATCAATGCGGGAAGAAGCCGTCTGCAGTGCCAGGATTGCGAGCTCATCGGCCTGTTGGATGGCGATCTGCAGTTCCAGCCGGATTATTTCGATCGTGTCGTGGCCGCTTTCCAGCAGAATTCGCGACTGGGTCTCGCGGGTGGCATGGTGGTGGATGTCGGGCATCGGCGCGATCAGGTTCCGCGAAATAAAGTGGACGTCCCCGGGGCGGTTCAGCTTTTTCGGCGCGACTGCTATGAAGCCCTGAATGGGTATTTCGTAATCCCCGAAGGCGGGTTCGATGCGGTCGCTTGCGCGCATGCCCGGATGCTGGGTTATGAAACCAAGTTGTTGACCGATCTGATCGTGGATCACCTGAAACCCCGCAACATTTCAGCGGGGGGAGTTTTGCGTCGCCACTGGCAGTTGGGTCTTCGGGATTACGCAATGGGATCTCATCCGCTTTTCGAGCTGTTGAAATGTTCCGGGCGTGTGCGAGAGTTCCCGGCGATCCTCGGTGCTGTCGCCCGCTGGTTAGGCTACAGCTCGCGCGCGGTTCGTCGATCGGCCCGGGTGATGCCTCACGCGTTGGTGTCTCATATCCATCGGGAACAGTTGGCCCGGCTTAAATGGTAAGGCCACCAAGCAGGCAGAGCAAATCTATCCGCTTTGAATGAAAGTTTCCGTCCTAATCGTCAATTGGAACTCAAAAGAGTACGTTCGCCGTTGCCTCGAAACGATCCAGGCCACCTGTGGTGACCACCCGCTCCAGATCGTGGTTGTGGATGGCGGTTCTTTTGATGGGTGCGGGGAGATGCTCGCCCAGGAATTTCCGGAGGTGGAGTTTGTTCAAGTCCCAGAGAATGTCGGTTTTGGCCGCTCAAACAACCTCGGCTTTGAGCGCGTCACCGGCGAGACCTTGCTGTTGCTGAACCCGGATTGCGAATTGCAGCCGGGTTCAGTTCAGTCCTTGCTTGCGAAACTGGAAAAGCTGCCCGCGGCTGGCTTGGTTGGCCCCCGTATACTGAACACCGACGGCACGCTGCAAACCAGTTGTGTCCGCGCCTTTCCCACGCCGCTGAATCAGGCTTTGGGGTCTGACTGGTTGCACCGCCGGTTCCCCTCGGCGCGCTTGTGGGGCAATTGGGAAGCATTCCAATCACCCGTACCAAGTGAGGTCGACGTTCTTAGCGGCGCTTGCATGCTTCTCCGGAGCCAGACCTTCCGCAAGGTGGGTGGCTTTAGTGCTGAGTTCTTTATGTATGGCGAGGACATTGATCTGTGCTACAAAGTCCGCCACCTCGGACTAAGAAACTATTACGACCCTGGGGCGCATGTCATCCATCACGGCGGCCAGAGCTCCAATCAGCAATTCAAGTCATTCTCAATCGTCCTCATGCGAGAGTCGGATCAAGTGGTTATGCGGAAGTGGCAGGGGGTCTGGGCGGCCACGATGTATCGCGTGCTGATGGCCCTGTCTGCCGTGCTGCGTCTGGGCGTGTTGGTGCCGGCGCTGTTGATTGCCCGGCCAGAGATGCGCCTGCAACGTGGGCATGCGGTCATGAAATGGAGGGCTATCCTGCGCTGGGCGCTGGGTTTGGAGCCATGGAGCCGGCAATATACAAATCCCGAGGTTTTCACCCAGGCTGTCACCCGCTAGACGGTATCAGCCCCACCGATTGACTGCTTGGGTTCAGCCGTGAATCCGCTCGCCACCACTTTCTTTTTGCTGAACGCCGCCGCGCTGTTCCTTTTGCCGCGGCGTTGGGCTCCGGTTCCGTTGCTCGCCGGGGCGGCCTACATGACCAATGCCCAAGGGCTGGAATTTGGCATCCTTAACTTTTCGGTGCTCCGGTTGCTGGTGTTGTGTGGCGGCCTCCGCATTCTCCTGCGCCGGGAGCGACCGGCGGGAGTCCTGAATGCCCTTGACTGGCTGATGCTGGCTTGGGGCACTTGGGCAGTCATCAGCTGTTCCTTTCACGAGGCGTCTGTATTGGTTACCCGGTTGGGCACGGTCTATGACATTCTCGGCATCTATTTCCTGATTCGCTGTTTCTGCACCTCCGCTTCGGATGTGATGGGGGTGGCGCGGATCCTTGCCCTGCTCCTGATTCCGGTGGCCTTGGAAATGGTCAATGAACAAATCACCGGCCGGAATTTCTTCGCGTTGTTTGGTGGGGTGGCTGAGTCTCCCGAAGTCCGGGAGGGTCGCCTTCGCGCCCAGGGTCCGTTTTCCCACGCAATCCTGGCCGGCACAGTCGGCGCGATCACCGCGCCCATCCTGGTTGGCCTCTGGCGCGGGCATCCCCGCATCGCCCTTGCCGGTCTGGTGGGCTGCGGCCTCATGGTTTTCACCTCGGCCTCCAGCGGCCCGATCATGAGCCTGCTGGCCGCGGCTTTTGCCTTGATCGTGTGGCGATACCGCCATTTGACCGGTCGCCTCCGGGCCGCCGCCGTGGTTGGTTACCTCCTGCTCGATCTCGTGATGAAGGCCCCCGCCTATTTCCTGATCGCGAGGATTGATCTTGCCGGTGGCAGCACGGGGTGGCATCGGGCGGCCTTGATCCAGGCCGCGATTGAACATTTGGGCGATTGGTGGTTCGCCGGCACCGACCATACCCGGCATTGGATGCCGACGGGAGTTGGCTGGAATGAGAACCACACGGACATTACGAACTACTATCTGGAAATGGGGGTGAGTGGCGGCCTGCCGCTGATGCTTCTGTATATGGCCGCGCTGTGGAAGTGCTTTCAGTATGTGGGCCAGGCAGTCCGATCCCACACCGATGACTCCTTCTTTTTCTGGTGTCTCGGCGCCTCGCTTTTTGCGTCTGCTGTTACCGGCGTATCGGTGCCATTCTTTGGCCAGTCTTTTGTGTTTCTCTATCTGGTGATAGCAGCAATCAACTCCAGTCATGCAGCAAATCAGGCCATTTCCAAAACAGTAGTGATTTCGGACGACTCCGAATCACAGGATATCCTCAGCATTGGCAGCAGGCCCAACAGTCAGTCTATCGAAGAAAAATCAGTGCCGTGCTGCTGCCCCAATCAAGCAGCCATGCAAAAGGTGGGATGAATGTTATCAAAGTATCGCGTCTTTATGTGCGCAGCCTGTATCGATTCGCCCGGGGACTTAAGCAGGCTCTAGCGGTCGGCGGCGTGTCGGGATTGGGTGAATGTGTCTATTGTCGGTTAAGGCGGTTTCAGACATCACCTCAACCTAAAGGGGAATCCAGGAAGAGCGCTTTCGACTGCAAGTATGGTGTCGATACGGATGGGGTGGTCCCGACGTACGAACTGGAAACAGATGGGCCTAACTATATTCACGGTTACAATTACCAAGGGTGCAATCCAGCTTTTCTGGGACATGCCTTTGCGAGGCTTAACCTGTCGGCAGACCAATACTGCTTTGTCGATTTGGGCTCCGGAAAAGGGCGCGCCTTACTGGTCGCGTCGGAGTATCCTTTTAAGGCCATCATAGGTGTTGAGTACGCACGCGCGCTGCATGAGATAGCAAAAAGCAACATAATGACTTACAAAAGTGGGACTCAGCGGTGTTCGGAAATAAGGTCTGTTTGCGCGGATGCCGCGGAGTTTGAACTTCCAGACGGTCCATTGGTGGTCTTTATGTATATAGGGCTATGCACTTGACGCTTGTTAATCTTTGCTCGGTTCGATGTCCAGAACAGGTTCCAAATGGACTGCCTGCGTGATCAACCGGTAAAAGAGCAACCCGCGGGACTTCGATGTCCGGCGGTTAAATCGAAAAGTG
>CAIWMU010000090.1 GCA_903913865.1 uncultured Verrucomicrobia subdivision 3 bacterium | reverse complement strand
CGGATGCTCTCAATGTAGTGGTTCTCCTCAAGGAGAAGGTTGAACCGGCCAATCTCGGAATCATCGAGAAGCCGGACTGTGACACGGTCCAAAACGTTGCTTTCGGTGCCTGAAATGTTCAAAATCATGCGCCGGAGTATGGAAAAGGAGCCGGCGATTGTCCCGTCAAATCTCATACCCACTCGTCCCATGTTCATCCTGGTCTTCCCAGATGAATCGGCCCTGCCCCAAATTTTCCCTCCCCCCCGGATTCCCCGTCGACCCCCACCCCAATTCTCAATTTTCAACTCGTTATTCCTACCCCCTGGTTTCCATGCAAGAGGCACTTTCATTTTATCCGTATTCCTGTCAACCTCCACCCATGCGTTTCGCCGTCTCCCATGCCAGCCGGATTCAGGAACCACAAACCGCGCCCCGTCCTGACGGTCTGCAGTGGCGCGGTCGCATGATCCTGCTTTTCCTACTCGCTGGGATTACGCTCGAACTCACGAGCTTTGCTGCCAGTCCCATCAAAGAAGATCGGGTGAAGGAAATCTCCTCCTGGCTCCCCGCTCAACCCGCCGGATTCGGCCTTCCCGCGACCAACCGGCAGGCCTGGACCGCCCTCGCCGCCGACCCCAAATGGGCCAAAATCATCACGGATGCGCAAAAGCTCTCCAAGGTCCCCTGCCCGGATCTTCCCGACAGTCTCTATCTCGATTTTTCAAAAACGGGCAACCGCACCCGCTGTCAAAAGGTGCTTTCCCAGCGGGATGGCCGTATGTCCACTCTCGCTCTGGCCGAATGTCTGGAGGCAAAAGGGCGGTTCATCGAGCCACTGTCACAGACCATTCAGGCCATCTGCTCCGAACGCACCTGGATGATGCCCGCACACGACCGCAAACTCGATTCCTTCAACGGTCGGGCTATCGACATGGATCTGCGGGCCACACTGATTGCGTGGGAACTGTCCACCATCCGCTACCTCCTTGAGGACCGTCTCCCACCCGCGACTAGGACTCTGATCGAGACGGAGGTCCGCAGGAGGGTTCTGGTGCCGTTCCGCGCGATGGTCGAGGGTCGTCAGCGTGGCGCGTTTTGGATGAATGCCACCCACAACTGGAATTCAGTCTGTCTGGCCGGTGTGACCTGTGCCGCATTGGCACTGGAACCGAAGGCGCAGGACCGGGCCTGGTTTGTGGCCGCTTCAGAGCACTACATCAAAAACTTCCTCAGCGGGTTCACCCCGGATGGCTACTGCAGCGAGGGCATGGGTTACTGGAATTACGGCTTCGGCCGGTTCATCATGCTGGGTGAAGGGGTACGTCAGGCCACAGGCGGCCGGATTGATCTCCTTGCCTCCCCCACGGCAAGAGCCCCGGCCCTTTATGCTCTCCAGTCCGAAGTGATCAATGGCCTCTACCCGTCCATCGCCGATTGCCACCCGGGAAGCGCTCCGGATGGGCAATTGCTCAAGTTCATCGCCGAACGGTTCGGTCTCAATGTTTCCCGGGTCAAAGATATCTCATTCAAAACACCGGCGAACAACGTCGGACCGCTGATGATGTTCGCCTTTCTGGATACGCCCCTGCCCCGCATCCAGGGGGCTGCACAGGCCTCGGATCTCCCCCTTCATACATGGTTTTCAGAGGGCGGTGTGCTGATTTGCCGACCGGAACCCGGCACCCGCAGCTTCGCCGCAGTCCTCAAGGGTGGACATAATGCGGAACACCACAATCACAACGACGTCGGCAGTTTCAGCGTCATCTCCGGTCGCGCCATGCTGGTCTGCGACCCCGGGGCAGAGGTTTATACCGCACGCACCTTCAGCGGCAAACGCTACGACAGCAAGGTCCTAAGTTCCATCGGCCACGCTGTTCCAGTGGTGGATGGCCGGTTGCAAAGCACCGGGGCCGAAGCCAAAGCGGTCGTGCTGAAGACGGAGTTCTCCGACAAATCGGACACCCTGACCCTCGATCTCAAATCGGCCTACGCCGCCCCGCAACTCCAGAAACTGAACCGGTCCTTCCGCTTTGAGCGCGGTGCCTCACCCCGGCTGATCGTCACGGACACCGTGGAGTATTCGCAGAGTGGCACGTTTGAGGGCGCATTGATCACTTGGGGAAAGTGGAAACAGGTTTCCCCAAGGGAACTCACCATCAGGCAGGGGGAAGACGAGATCCGGGTGGACATCGAGACCGGCGGACTCGACTTCAAGGTCTCCTCCGAGACTCTGGATGAGGACGTTTCCACACCTGAAAAACCTGTGCGTCTGGCCATTACCTTGACTGCCCCCGTCAAAGCCGCAACAATCACCCTAACAATCAGCCCTGCAAACTGAAATGTCGGAGCTTTACCATCAACTGCTGGACGCCACCATTCAACACCTGGAGGACCTCAAGTCCCGGGGAGTTCGTTTTGTGCCCGTCAGTCCGGAGGCCGTAAGCGCACTCACCCAGACCTCAAAACCGGCCGCCGCAGCCCGTCCGCAACCGGCTCCCAGACCAGCCCCTGCACCAGCAGCCGCTCCCCGCCCGATCGCCCCCACTCCGCTGGCAAGGCCCGCCCCCGCCGCACCTGCACCCCGGCCAGTGGCTCCTCCCACGCCTGCTCCGCCAGCCGCCCCCACCCTCTCTCCGGAAGCCAAAGCGGCTGCCATCGAAAACCTCCGCCAACGCGTCCTTCCCTGCACCACCTGCAGCCACCTGGCAAATTCAAGGCAAACGGTCGTTTTTGGTGTCGGGAGTATCCACGCCGATCTCATGTTCGTCGGGGAAGCTCCCGGGGCGGATGAGGATCGGCTAGGGGAACCATTCGTCGGGGCAGCCGGACAACTGCTCACCAAAATCATTCAGACCATGGGCCTCTCCCGGGAGACGGTTTACATCGCGAACATTCTTAAATGCCGGCCCGATACAGCCCCCGGAGCGCCCGGAAACCGCAAGCCCACCCCTGCCGAGATGCAAACCTGCATCCCCTATCTGCAGGAGCAGATCGATTTGATCCGTCCCAAAGTGATCGTCACGCTCGGAGCCACCGCCACCGAGGGCCTCCTGCACCTGACCGGCATCAGCCGGTTGCGCGGGAATTGGCAAACCTACCGGGACATCCCCACGATGCCCACCTTCCACCCCTCCTACCTCCTGCACAACAACGATCTCGCTGAAAAGCGCCGCCTTTGGGAGGACATGCTGCTGGTCATGGCCAAACTGGGCCTCCCCATCAGCACCCGGCAGCGCGGCTATTTCTTGAAGTAAAGCGGCCCCTGCGGCACACTCCAGCCCTTAATGTTCAAACCATTGATAGACTGGTATCTGGGAGCACTCGCAAAGGGTGGCTACGGGTTGATTGCCCTGCTGATGGCCGTTGAAAGCTCCATCGTGCCGCTCCCAAGCGAAGTGGTCATCCCCCCGGCCGCACATCTCGCCTACACGGGGCAGATACCCCTGAGTCTGGCCGGCATCATCCTCGCCGGAACCATCGGATCATGGCTTGGTGCCACGGTCATGTATTGGGCCTCCCGCCTGGCGGGAAGACCCCTCGTCATGCGCTACGGGAAATACTTTCTCATCTCCCCCTCCAAGGTGGAAGGGGCCGAGCGCTGGGCCACCCATTACGGGTCCCTCGGCATTTTCATCTCCCGCCTGCTTCCCGTCGTCCGCCACCTGATCGGCATCCCGGCCGGAATTGTGCGGATGGATTATCTCAAGTTCTCAATCTACACCCTCCTCGGCTCGGGCATCTGGTGTGGCGTGCTTTGCTATCTCGGAGTGAAAATGGGCCAGGATGAAAAACTCCTCAAAGGCGAACTCCACCGCATCTCCCTCTGGCTCGGAGGCGCAATGCTCGTCCTGGCCGCCATGTATTACCTCTTCGTCCATCGCCACATGGGCAAAACCAAAGCCGCGTCCCCAAAAAGCTAACGTCCCCAACCCGGACGATCAAAGCCAAACCACCTGCCCAAAAAAACTCCGCAGGCCCGCTCCCCATTGGCGTCCATTCGCGTCCATTCGCGGTTGCCATCCCCATTTCCGGGCGAAACACCCCGCGTCACATCCTCGATCATCTGATCTTCAGGTCGGTGACATGATCCAACGGCACGACCTGTCGGGTGCCATCCGCATGGCGGATAATGATCAGGTTCTCGTAAACATCCACCTTCGAATCCTGCGGGATCGGTGCACCGGAGTTTTCGCTTACCGCAGCCACACGGGAGTTCTTCCAAACCATGCCTGAAACCGCCGTCCCGGAATCCAACGGCTTGGGTGACTCCGAACAACCGGCAAGGAACAACGAACAAGCGATGATAACGAGGAATCTCTTCATAAAGTGGCAATGGTGCCTACCGACCCAAGCCCCGCAACCGGACCCACAAGAGTGTCGAATTGAAACGGGCGCTGTCTGACCCGATGCGTCGCTGCGCCTGATAGGAAGGCATGGGATATCATATCTCTCTGGTCTCCCACAACAGAGCGATGACCGCAAGCACCAGTAGCGCAATGATCACGGCGACGATCCACCCAAGGAATCGTCGAGACCGCCTGTCCATCTCGGATTCCCCAAGGCTGGAATCCGCCTGCCACAAGCGTGCTATAAGTTCGATAAGATCTCCCAGCATAACTCAAATGGTGGGCGTATTATTGTCGAATCTTTCCATGCCGCCCAACGCACCAAGCTCAGCGCCCCGGCTCATGGGACGCACGGGCTGCAACAGCGACCACCCTCCACCGTTCGCTGCTCTGCCCGGTTAGATATCAGAAACAAGGTAAGCTCACTTCGCTGTTTCGCCACCCCGAAATGTCGCCCTATGCAATCAAACGCTCCTCCTGCACAAGTGCCCCACATCCCCATTGGCGTCCATTCGTGTCCATTCGCGGTTGCTCCTCCCCTCCCCGAACCCACCACATCGACCATCACAAACAGCCAATTCCTACCCCCCCGGAGTGACCGATTTTGATTCGCCCGGCTCCACCCGATTATCACGTTCAACGTGCCGCCCTCCGGTTGATGGCGCTCTGCATCACCAACGCCTCCTGCTTCGGATCGGCACCCGTAAACAAAGTTCCAAGTAGCGCCCAATCGCTTGGGCCGTAGTGGTAGCTAAAAATCTCGATGCTTGCCCGACGATCAGGACCGATCTCCACCTGAACAAACTCAACAGTGGACTCCGACCGGGGCCTGGCTGCAACGGCCCACAGGATGCCATCCGCCCCACGAATCATCCTGGGTGGTGTAAAATGGTGCTCAGTGAAAACTTCAGCTACGATCGACCGCAGCCACTCGCTCCGCGAGGCATCGGATGTCCGACAACCTGCACAGCCAGCCACCATGACCACGAGTGCCAGATAGATGCTCTTCATAATGCGAAGGTGCCCAATCCGTCACCTGCCGCCCCGGGGTCAACTCCTGCTCCCGGGTGGCATCCCTCGCAGGCGCAACAGGCCGCCGCCCGTTGAAGCGCCTGGGTCAGGCCGAAGCATGCAAATTCACTTTTTGGCCTGCAAGTCAGTGACCTGCTTTCGCAACACGCGGATTTCTTTTTGCATCTGCCATGTCGAGGCACCAACAAAAACAAAGCACATCGGCAGGAACGAAAAGAACGCCGGCTTCCACCAACCGGCATCAGGACCGCCGGATGCGTATGCTGAGAGTGCCGTGAATGAAATGAACGCGCAAAAAGCTGCTGGCGTCCAATGTCCGATGGTCTGAAGTGTTTGATTCATAATTCCATCTGCTGTTTCCTGTTCATAAAACCGCGCCACCCGGACCCGTTCGGTCCATCGAGCTTGCTTGGCTGCTTGTGCCTCACGTTAGCATCATCCAAAGGATTGCGACACCATTGTTCACGACGTGCGCGGTGATCGGGGCCAGAAGGGATCCGGTTCGGTGATACAACCATCCCAGACAAGCGCCAAAGAGAAAGATAACCGGCACGTTGTAAGGGTCGGAGAAATGCACCACGGCGAACAGGATGGACGAAAACGCCATGCCGAAACCAACGTATCCGGCCCGCTTGAATTTCCCGACCAGATAACCACGAAAGAAAATCTCCTCTGCAATTGGCGCACCCAGCCCGCCGAACAGCAGGAATGCCAGTTTGGTTTGGGCTGTCATCGCGCCGGTGGATTCCCAGGGGCTGGGAGGCGCATGCCCGAGCAAGGCTGTCAGGACACTCTGGTTCAGCAAGCCCAGCGCCAACAAACCCAGACCACCCAGCGCGCCAAGAACCAGCCCCCGACCCGGGTTTCCAAGGAACAACGAACCCATCGCCCCGGCCCTGCGATCCGCCGCGCGAATCCGGTTCAGTCCCACTGCGCCAAAGGCCACCTGCATGGCTGCAAGCAGCACCGTCAACGTGAAGGCATTGGCCAAAATCTCGCGGAAGCCACCCGTCATGCCCGTCGAACCGCCATTCATCCCGCGAAACTCATAACCAAGCCGGCGCAGCTCAGCCAGGAGTTCGGTCGTGGAGGGCTGCTGGTTCACCGAGCCACGATACTCTGAACGAATAAACAAGTCGTCGCCACGACGCTCAGTGGCGAAGGACACCACGCCGGGCCGTGCCAATGCCCATGTCTTGAGTTGTGTGTCGTTTGCCGGGCGGGCCCCAAGAACGTAGTTCATCTCCGCAAAGTAACGCACTTGCGAGTTGATCACTGGCGCAGACGCCAGCACCCCCAGAACGACCGAGACTATCAGGGCAACGTAACCTTCAAGGGCGAGCCCCCAAACTGACGGCGACCGCACAACGGACCGGGTGGAAGTTTCGGATGATCCCATATGCTATCGTCCTCTGGATGCTCCTGAGCCAAACCAAGCCCCGGGTGCCTGTCACCCCAAGGCCCATGGCGGCGGAAATGAGCCTCCTCCATTATACCCTCAGCCCGTGCCAGCGTTCGCCCCGGTGATGTTCCAGGGCGGAAAGCTGACACCACTAATCGCTTCATCACCATGTTTGAGTGGCTGTTTCGATCGTGACGGCCAGCGTGGCACGAAGCCAGCTGAACTTCTCCTTCATAAAATCAAAATCCGGCCCGGACGCCACGAACTTCGCCTTTCCCTTGATCAGGAACCCGGCGCCCATCCCATGCAGACCCTCCACCTGGCTGCTCCCCAATGTGATCAGCACTTCCGGATTATGGGCAATGTTCGCCTCCGTCTTGTGCATGTATCCGGCGGGGATGAACAAACGCCCATCCTGCGAGACTTTGAGGTAGCTGTTCCACGTGTTCACCATGTGTGGCCCATCCGACCCAAGGGTTGCGATGGCAACCACACCATCTTTTTTCATGATTTGCTGCAGCTTGTCCGGGATCATTGTGTATTCCTTTTTTGTTGCGGATGTGACTGTTGACTAGAGCCAGAATCCAGCCACGCCGAACCGATGACGCGATCGGCCTGGGCGGACCTGAGTGCGACATTCGGCGCTGGCTGTGGTCCTGTGCTTGGGCGTCCTGGCGTTCATTCAACTCAGGAAATACAACAGAACAGGCAAACCAACGAGGAAAAACCAATCCATGATGGAAACCAGAATCGGCGGGGGTTCGGGAACACCGAAAGCGTATAGCAAGGCCCAACGCGGTCAGTCAGCCATCCTCTGGCCGGTCTTCGGGTAGTCATCGGGCTGCGGCACGGCTGACTCTACCGTCTTCTTACCCGGCAAAAGCGCGTGAAGCTCCGAATTGGCTCCAAGCAGGAGGCTGAGGGTGATGTATCCAGGGCCGAAAATACTGCTCCGTCTTTCGAGGTAGCCACCAGAACTACCATCGACCCTCGGCGGGTCGATGCCTGAGAACCTGAACCTTTGCCCATTTGTCGTCGTCACGATGAGGTCGCCGCAAGCATGAGGCAGTTTCTCAAACCGCGCTGGTGCAACCTCAATCTCTTGGCCGGTTTGGGAGCTTCTCACCTTGACCTTCGCGGTGGTTCCGTTTGCAAAACGGACGGTCGAAAGCGTGTAGCACCCCGTCGTCAGCATCGCGATGAATGCGCAAACAAAGAAAAGCCTCAATGCCTGCCTCATGCTCAATGTGTTTGTTGCTGCGCCGGCTTGATGAAGTGTTTGGGGGGCATGGAGACAGAACTGGGGATTTCCAGTTCAGTCGTTGCTTTTTGCGCGCGCTTTGGATACCCGCCAGGCTGTGCGATTTCGGTACGGGCTGCCGCCTGGTCAGGCATAAGGACGTAGAGTTCCATATTGGTCTCAACCAGGACTTTCAGAGTGACGGAATTGGGGCCAAAGATGCTGTGGCCAACCACCAGAAACTTTTTATCAACGTCAAAAGGGGCAACGCGCGAAAACACGTACTTCTGACCCGTCTCCGTTTTGACCATCAGGTCCCCAGTGCCGTTGGGAATCTTCTTGAAACTCCCAGGTGCAATGGTCTCGTGGCGACCATTCTCAAGGCTTTGAACGTTCACGCTGGACGGCGTGCCATTTCCAAAGTTGACTGAGATTGTGGTGTAGCATCCGGTTGTGGCGAGTGTCATCGCCAGCCCAAGGAGGACGCATGCAATCTTGCTCCCCATACACTCAATGTGTCGCCTGCTGTCCAGGCTTGATGAAGTGTTTTGCGTGATAGCGCCTAAAGGGCACGGGATAGAGTGTGCCGGTGTAGCCGTGCCAAATCTCGCCCCCGCTGCCGCTCATAAGGGCGCTCTTCCCGCTATTTGAATCGCAGGCGAAGACCAGGCCCAAAGCCATGTGGTAATAAAGCCCAGGACTTGAGAACGCAAGGACAGCGTCACCGCTCTGGCTCACCAAGTACTGCGCAGGATACGGGTACGGACCGCCATGACCCCAGAAGAATACGCCCTGGAGCTCTTTTGCCATCGACTTGGAGGTGAACATTTTCTGTAGGCCCATGGTGTCGCCGGCTTGATGGTGGTGGTTATCAACATTGAAACCCCGCGCACGGAGGTAATTGACGCTCGAATTCCAAGTCACGTACCACCTGCCAATGCCACCACCCCACCCAGCCCAATACGCGACTACTGTATTCGGAATTTCGAACTTCTCACAGCCTCCAAGCCTCTGGCTGGACGAGCCGGGCATCGCGGTCCCCGAGGAAAGTGTTAGCCACCGCTGGTATTCGCTCGCGCTCAGACCAATCAGACCGGCGAGGCTGCCAATGGTGTCGCCTGGTTCTGCGAGCACTGGGGCCTTCGCGCTGCCATTGCGGTCAATTTTCCACAGGCCCAGCGGGTCAAGGTAGCTGATGCCGTCATTGCCAACGAACGCGTACAGGTTGGGTTCGTTCCTCGGCTCAAAGACGGGGTCGAAGTCCGGGATCGCATCCCGGTCCACAAAGCCAACCCCCTCCTGAATGGGGTCGTGTGAAAGCCAGCGACCGGCGCGGGCGTCAGCAGCCAGCATGATAACACCCAAAAGAACCAGACCAACCTTCCAAATCGTCTTCATTGCTTTCCTTTCCCGTTACCTGGCAAGTTTGTCTCAAACCTTAGATATGGCGTCAATGGCGAATTTTGGGGTACAGAAAACTCGATTGAACCGCCACTGATTGCGGACGAGGGCACGAGCCCAGCTTGCGGGTTTTGGGCACGCGGCCCCCAACCCAATACCAACATGGCTCATTTCTCCTTGTCGGAGGGGCTCACCTCCGTGACATCGGCACAGTGAAGGTACCGTTGGAACTAGCGGCGGTGGTCACCGGACCTTCCAGCACGAACCGTTCGCCCCGGATATTTGCGTTGGTCTTTGTGCCGAGAGCGAGCCCACCTCGGCTGTAAATTCCATAGAGCTGGGTATATCCCGGGGCTGTAAACTCGAACCTGCCGACCCACCTTGGATGCACCTTTCCAACTGTGACGATGCCCTCCCCCGTTGACGGTTGGAGGTTGGTCGGACCGTTGTGGTACGCCCCTAGCAGCAAATCGATCTTGTCCTCTCTCCATGAGGTTTCAACACCAGCCAGCGGTTGCTCGCTTCCGGCGTCCACGAGTCTGAGGCGCAATGTGTGGGCACACCCAACCGTGGCAGCGGCCACAACCGCTAAGGAGAGCAAAATGTTAAGATGCCGTGCGGAGCCCACGAGGTGCGGTTACCTTAGAACGCGAATGATGTCGGGCTTAACCACCTCTATGATGCTGAAGTGGTCGATGCCATTATCTTCCGGCCCAGGGTTAAGATCGAGCTGGTCGCTGCTCTGCGCGTAGCTGGTGAGACTCCTGCCGTGGACCGGGCGGCCCAGGATGACAACTCCATTCCCGTGCGTCTGATAGCGGTTCCAAAAGAACGCCACGTTGCTTGGGACACTCGTCGGCGGCAGACGCAGTGTGCGAACCGGGTCAATCACTGCTACAACGACCTTGTGGTTTCGCAGCTCAGAACGACCAATCCAGCGGGACAACTTCACTGCCGAGATGCCGCCCCAACTGTGACCGAATATTTTAATTGGTTCGTCGTTTGTGCAACCCGGTTGGTTCCGGAAGTACTTCAGCAAGTACTCATACGCCGGATAGATTGCCGTGGAGCGGTATATCGGCGCACCCAACTCGTTTGCGATTTCCTTCATCTTGACGTTACCCTCGTTGGGAAAGGTGAAGGGCGTATCGGCGCCATAAAAGCCGACTGTCACAAGCCCGAGTGGGTCAACAGAGTTCAGCGGGTCATTGACCACGAACGCGTAGAGGTTGGGTTCGTTTACCTCCTGAATCTGAGTGATATCGAACTGCGGGACGGGGTCGCGCGCCACAAAACCTGCCCCCTCCTGAATCGGATCGCGCAAGAGCCAGCGCCCGGCGCGGGCGTCGGCAGTCAGAAAGACTACACCAACAAGGGCCAGACCAATCTTCCAAATCATCTTCACTGCTTTCCTTTCCCGTTTACTTGCGAATTTACCTCAAATTCCGCAGGCGCCGTCAACGGCGCAACTTGGGGTACAGAAGGTTCCGCTGAGCCGCCATTGACTGTGGAGGAGGGCACAATCCGAATGCGGGATTGTGAAGCGTTGACCCGTTGCAGGTACTCCCGCATGGTGGCTTGGCTCTGCTCCTGCGCCCAACCCCTTCGACCCTCGTCATCACCCGGCGGATTAAGCTTCTGGTATCCGAAAGCCGGGTCACGCACGAGTGCATTTCTCATGTTCGCGGGTAAGCCGTCGTATCCTGGCGCCGCCGCCAATTGCTTGGCGGCCGTTTCGTCGGGGGGCGCATGGCCATGTTTGCGAACGTAGTCAGCCGTGTAGTAAGCGTTGATTTCGGCGACGGCTGCTTGAGGGTCGTTGATACCCTGCAGCCTCGTTTCGAGTTCAGGTGGGATGCCTTCCCAGTAGTCAAGTGGTAACTGCTCTCGGGCAACGAGAATCGCGCTGGTGCCGTTTCCGTTTTGAATGGCCCGCTGCCGGCTGGCCCTCTGGCTGGCTGCCTGCCGAGCTTGCGCGGTCTCATCATAGAAGGCCCAAAACTCCGCCAGAATGGATTCTCCATCCTCCAGCTTTTTGTCGGCAACCCGCTGGCAGACTTCCGGCGGGATGATTCGCCGTTCAAAGGGAGGCAAAAAATCGGCTGGAATTTTGACGTCTTTGCCAGACGCGGTTGAATAGCGAAGCACGGTTTGCCCATCTGACATGCCGGACAGCGGGATTTCCGCGCCGATTAGACGGTCGCCAGGCTCAATGAAGTGTTTGACGTAAGCCCGAAGGTCATCCTCGAGCTGCTTCCTGGCCCTCTCGATGGCCGCTGTATCGGTGCTGTAGTTCATCACCAGGTGCAGCCGAACCTTCCTGTCCTGAAAGTAGGCGTAGCCAGCACCGTGCGGAATGTAGATTTGGGCGATCTTATTCCACATGGCGTTGCGCCGCCTCTGCTCACCCTCGTTCTTGGCCATTTGCTGCATGTCATGCTCGATGCCTCTCCACATCGGGGTGTCTGGCAAATATCGGGCGGCAGTCTCCCAAGTCTCGGCCTGCTTCTCGTATTGATTCATGCTTCGCAGGACCTCCGCCCGCGTGAGAAGCGAATGCCCAAGGATTTCCTTGTTGCTCAAGGGTTGGAGATAGCGCATCCCGCTAACCTCCTCATCGCTCACGTGGAGCTCCCAGGGATTCTTGTATTCGTTGTCCGAAGGGGTGAGGAACGCCCGATGTTCGGTTGCCTCGACGTTCAGGTGTTTGCCCTCGCCCTCCTCATAACGCACGTAAAAATGCGTGGCGGTGGTGGCAAGCGTCACGGGATACCCCAACCGCCTGGCAACCGCAGCGTAGAGGAAGGGCATCGAAGCGCACGTGCCGTAATGCTTGCCGCCAATCAGGCCATGGATAAAGACATCCTTCGAGTCCTCAAAGAACTTCTTCTGCTCATCGTCCGAGCGGATTCTGTGCCCGTTCTCAAGCTGCTTCTCCCGCTCAGGGTTGTAACGCATTCGCAAATCCTCGCAAAGAACGGTTGCCACCATCGCCATGCGGTAATAGGCGAGCGAATTTTTGTACCGCTCCGGGTGCTCCTCGAACAGATGCTGGTTGCGCTTGGTTTCAGCTTCGACGTATCGCACCCAGGTGTTGAGTGTGTCTAGGCATTTCTGCACGTTCAGGTCCTCGGAACCGCGCAGGCCTTCGGCACAAAGGAGATCGATGATCGCGATGTCTACCTTCTCAAGCTGGTCCGGTGCCAAGGCCAGCAGTTCTGCAAGACTCTTCGGAGGAATGAACGCATCCGTCTTGGCCGTTGACTCGGTGGGTGGAACCGGCGTGTTGGTGGGTTGCCCAACTGCGAGCGGAACGCCTGCGCTCAAACAAAGCGTTAGACCGGCGACAAACAGCAATTTACCCGCTCGTTGCACAACACCACCAATGTAGTAGACTTGGGTATCGCAGCAAGCCAAATCGTCCCCCAATCTTCGCGATTCATTATGCGCCGGGCAGGCAATCCTCTCGTAACCTGCCAGGGCTGGGATGCGGGGCCATCCACCGCCCCGCCCCATTGGCGTGCATTCGTGTCCATGAGCGGTTACCCATCCCTGCCAATTCCACATTTCGAATTCGCATTCCTTTCCCTGTGCCGGGCCACATTCCAAAGCCCGCTGACCCGGCGGCTCCCTGGATCTTCCGGGTTAGACACCAACATTGTCATCTCCCTGCTCCAGGGACACGACCGACTCGGGCGCATCAACAGTCTCAACGTCCACGACTCGAATCTCAATCCGGTCCCCGACCTCCAACAGCAAACTGGGCCACATCCCAACCCGAACCTGATCCGGGGTGACACCGGACGCGGCCAATGTGATGGCCGTATCGTCGGGCTTGGGCAACGGGAGCCGGATGAGGCCAAGCAGCGCGTTCAGGGATGAATATTCCTGACCGCCAACGGTGAGCCGTTTCCCCCCGTTCACGAAGATCTCAAATGCAATCATGATGGAACCATGGTAAAGGATCAGCTGGCGGGCGGCAGCCCGTCCACGGCTCCCGGGTTGCCGGGCTGCATGGCGGAGCCGTGGGCCGGTGCTTCACCGGGTTCGACGATCCGGAGTTTTTGGATCTTCCGTCTCGATTCGTCCAGCGGGTCGTCGATGCGGTAATCGTTGATGCTTCTGGCCTGCTCCGGAAAGGCTGACACCAGTGCGTGCCAGCCGCGAATCCGCACTTCCCGTGCCGGGGCTGTCAGCATGTCCAGGACTATCGGCAGTTCACACTCCACGTTCTCGCCACGGGCACGAAGCTCAAGCAACAACACATTTGGCGCAAGGACGCCCGGGCTGCGCAACGTGGCACGCAGGTCGTTCGGGGTCTTGCCGCTGAAATCCCGCTTCATCGATTTGAGAACAAGGGCGAGGGGCATCCGGCCACAAACCAGACCAACCCCACCGCCCAAAATGCCGCCCATGATTCCGGGAATCGTTCCAAGACGGGAGCCAAGCGTAAAACCCCCCAGGCTGCCGAAAGCACAACCGATTACCGGAAGGACATGGAAGAGGGTGATCACAAGCGCGATGGCTCAGAACCCCCGAAGCCCGCCGACGGGAGCCCCGCGACACGCCGATTGCGACAGGGGCCCCAAGGTGGGAGGCCATCCATCCTCATGGCAGGCATCATTTCCTGATCGTTTACCCTGCGCCCATCCACCGATCCACAAACGCACCGCCTGGATTGGGCCACAGCCCCATCCAACGCCCCGCCCCATGGGCGTTCGTTCGCGTCCATTGGCGGTTACCCCCCTCCCCGCACCCGGATGAGCGTTTTCACAGCCTGATTTCCTGCCGTCATCTGCGCCAGCAGGGCGGGAAGTTCATCCAATCCACACTCCCCATCCACAAAATCGGCCGCCCGGACAATTCCCGCCTCGATGTATTCCAGAGCCCGGCGGATCGTCCGCGGCGTATGGTGGAAGCTCGCCAGCAATGTCAGGTTCGAGTAATGGATCAAAGTGGTATCCAGGCTGATGCTCGTGCCGGAGGGACACCCCCCGAAAAAGTTCACAGTCCCCCCCTTGCGCACCAGGCGCACCCCCGCCTCCCAAACCTCCGGCTTTCCCACCGCCTCAATCACAGCATCAAACGGCGAAGCCGTCTTTTTGCGGATCGTTTCATCCAGGCTGCCGCCATGCCCGACATCCACCACATGATCCGCCCCCAGCCGCCGGGCCGCCTCCAGCCGCCCCGCACGCCGCCCCGCCACCGTCACCTCGCATCCCAGGTGTTTGGCAAGGACTGCGAACATCAACCCAATCGGGCCCGCCCCGACCACCAGAACACGCTGACCCTTTCGCAGCCGGGTATCCTCCACCCCCTGGACCACACAGGCCAGAGGTTCAGCCAGTGCGGCATCCCGGAACTCGGTGCCCGGCTTGAGATGGAGGAGGTTTTTCTCAACAATCCGCCCGGGGATCACAATGGATTCCGCATAGGCCCCATTCAAAAACAGCAGATCGTCGCAAAGATTCTCCTGTCCCTCGCGGCAGTGGAAACAGCCGCCACACGGAGCTGAGTTTGCGGCCACCACACGGTCCCCCACCCGCCAACCCTTCACACCCGGCCCCACTTCACTGATCGTCCCCGCCAGTTCATGGCCAAACACTGCCGGCGGCACGATCATCCGGGCATGATACCCGCGGCGATACACCTTCAGGTCCGTCCCGCAGGTGAGGGCCGCCCCAATCTGCACACGCACCTCCCCGTGCCCGAGATCGCGAAGGGAGACATGCTCAACCCGCACATCCTCCTTCCCATACAAAACCGCTGCCTTCATTTTTTTCATGGCTCAAATCCAGTTCAATTCAAACAACCCCGGTTGTCATCCCGCCCGCATTCGCAGATCAGTCCACAATCCGGGATGGCGGCGCCTTCACAAAGGTGGTTTCCCGCAGGTAAATCGGCTCCAGTTCCTGCCCTGGCCGGAAGTCGGTCCGGTTCCGTGCCATCCGGCACAACGTGGCCGCGCCGGGAATCACCTCCCGGCCCTCCGGGAACCACCGCCCCACCTCCGGCCCGATCACCAGCGCCCCGCCCCTCAGCTCCGCCAGCACGGCCTCCCGCCCGGCGAGTCTCAGCACATCCAGGGCCTTCCAGCCACCCTCCGCCAGCTCATAGGTGGCGATGTAAAACTCCCCCCGCTGCGCATCGATCACCACGCAGACCCTCCCCGCAATCCCCATCCCCGCCGCCTCGGCCGCAATCACCTCCGCACTGCTGATGCCGAGCAGCCGCACATCCCGGGCCAGTTCCCAGCCCTGGGCCAGGGCGATGGCACCGCGAAGCCCCGTATAGGACCCCGGCCCGATCCCCACCGCGATGCATTCAATCCCCTCCCGTTCCAATCCCCCTTCCGCCAGGGCACTCTCGATCAGGGCAAACAGGTCCACCGCGCGGCCGCCGCTCTGCGCCCTTTCCACAGGGGCCGCGCCATCGCACCCCACCGCCACACTCCGACGCTGGCTTGAAACTTCAATCGCCAAAACCTTCATAAATGATCCGCCGCACTGTTTCGCTCACCACTTCCAACCGGATGGTCTTGAAAAACCGCGCCCCATCCCCGGTTCCACCCCCCGCCCCATCTCCAAACCAGCGCTCGGCCCACTCGATCATGGTGACCCCGTCCGTCTGGAGGTAATCCTCCAAACCGGCCCCCTGGATCTGCGCCACCGTGTCGAGCCGGTAAACATCAATATGATACAGCGGCAGCCGCCCACCCTCATGCACATTCACCAGCGCAAAGGTCGGGGATTGCACCCTGCCGCTGATGCCCAACCCGAGGGCCACCCCCTGCACCAGACGGGTCTTTCCAGCCCCCAGATCGCCAGAGAGCGCCAGGACCGCCCCAGCCTCCAGCCGTTCGCCGAGTCGCCTCCCGAACGCCTCTGTCTCCTGCGGATTATGAGAAATGAACGTAGCCATCCGCGTTTAGCTGGCGCATGCCGTGTTTGTCCCTCAGGGTAATGCCCTGCCGGGAAGTGATTTTGCCGATGCAACTGAGTTTGACGCCTGGAAACTGTCCCTTCCAGGCATCCAGCAAACCCACTGCATCCCTGGAAGGCAGCGTGAAGAGCAGCTCAAAATCCTCCCCATCCGTCAGGGCCGCCAGCAGCGGCGGCTTGGCGGAGGACTCCGCCCGCGCATGGAGGCGGGCCGCACGGCTGATGGGGATCGCACTGCCGAGCAACTCAGCCCCCACCCCGCTACCCTTCAAAATGTGGCGCAGATCCCCCGCCAGTCCATCGCTCAGATCCATCATCGCGTGAATCTTGAAATTCCCGGCCAGCCAGCGTCCCTCCGCGAGGCGTGGCTCAAATTCGAGGTGCCTCCCCTGAAGTGATCCGCCCAGTTCACCGGTCACAAAGATCGCATCCCCCGGTTTGGCGCCGGAGCGCAGCACCTGCATGCCGCGCGGCACAGAGCCGATCATGGAAATGGAGATCAGCAGCCGTTCCGGGTTCGTTGTGGTCTCCCCCCCGGCGATCGCCATCCCCACCCTGGTGGCGAGCGCGTTCATGCCGGAGTAGATCGCCTCCACAAACGCGGGATCGAAATCCCGTTTCAGCCCCAAAGTGACCAGTGCCGCCACAGGTGTTCCCCCCATCGCGGCTAGATCGCTCAAGCAGCGGGCCAAAGCCTTGAAGCCAATCTTTTCAGGCGGACAATCGGCAGTGAAGTGGATCCCCTCCACCACCGCATCGGTCTTGAACAGCGTCAACGCATCCGGTGCACCCAGATCCAGAACGGCGCAGTCATCCCCCGCCCCGGTCAGCACGGCCGGGTGGGCCGGCAACCCGGCGGTCAAACGCTCTATTAATTCAAATTCCTTCATCACCATCAAAAGTCCATGGTCACGCCGAAGTCAAAAACAACAAGAGGAAATTCAGGGCATTGAACAGGCTGTGTGCTGTGATGCACGAGACCAGATTTCCCGTCTTCTCGTAAAGCCGGGTCAGCACCAGCGCCAGCAGCAGGAGCGGCAGAAACGTTGCGAGATTCAGATGCACCCCCGCAAACAACAGGGAGTTCCCCCAGACCGCCAGACGCGGGAAGCCCAGATCCCTGATGCCCGGAAACAACACACCCCGGAAAAGCAACTCCTCGGCCACCGGTGCCAGCAGGATGGTGATCACCCCGAGCGTCAACCGGTCCCCAAAGCCCGCCGCATCCCGGATCGTGCGCACCGCCTGCTGCTCCTCCGGTTTCAGGGATGGGATCGGCAGATAGTCGAGTGCCAGCATGGAAGCCTTCTGCAAAAGCCACGCCAGCGGCAGAAACAGGAGGGCTGTCAAAATTCCGGTCATCACGGCCCGCTGCCAGTCCTTGTCCAAACCAAATGAATCGCACCACCCCGCCCCGTGCTCAAGTAGAAGGAGCCAAACCAATACCAGAATCGACCCCTGGAAAGCCATCGCGGAGATGACCATCTGCGACACGCCCCCTCCGGAAACACCGGCCCATTTTTGGGCCACGGCCCCGAAGGCGAAACCAAGATAAAAAAAGGCCAGGGTCACTCCCGCACGTCGAAGCATGTCTTCCAGAGTCCATGATCGGCGCAAAAGCACCAATGACACTCCAAGGCATAACAAGGCCGCCCCACCCGTCACGCGCACCCTCAACTGCACCTTTGCAGCGAGTTGCGGATCCACCATCGTCAGAATCAGCGACCCGCAGTAAACGCAGATGAATACGCTGATTAACAAGCGTATGATCGCGTTTGGCATCCAGACCGGTCGGGATTGCATTCCCAAAAACCTATAGCACCCGCGCACGGGTGACGATTCAAATCACATTGCGTCCAAGAACTCACGCTTGCGGCCCATCGTGGATTCCACTAGCCTCCCCGTCATCGCAATGACCGCCGTATTGAACCCTGCTTATCCGCCCACGGTAGTGGACCGGGAGGGCTTGATGCGCGGGGTCAACCGATGGATCGGGAGCGGTTCCGGCTTTTTTTGTCGAATGAGAAAAGCGGGTGGCGCTGCCCGGCGGCTGACAGCATGATGACACCAACGGCTCAACCATAAACAACAGACAACCAGCATGAACCTCCAATTCCGACTCCGACTCTCGATAATGATGTTCCTCGAGTACTTCATCTGGAGTTCGTGGTATGTCACCATGGGCCCCTACCTCGGCGGAACCCTCAATTTCACCGCGCAGCAGATCGGCTTTGCCTATAATTCAACCGCCATTGCGGCGATCCTCTCCCCCTTCTTCGTCGGCATGGTGGCGGACCGCTTCTTTGCGACCGAGAAGATCCTGGGCGTTCTCCATCTGGCGGGCGGCGTCCTGCTCTTTGCCGCCGCTCAGGCGAAATCGTTCGGAACCTTTTATCCCCTGCTCATCGGACACACCCTCTGCTACATGCCCACCCTGGCACTGACGAACTCCCTTTCGTTCGCCCAGATGAAGGATCCGGGCAAGGAATTCCCCAGCATCCGGGTGATGGGCACCATCAGTTGGATCGTGGCCGGCCTCACGGTTGGCTCTGTTTTCGGCGCAAAAGCCACAACCACCCCCCTGCCATTCCAGATGGCCGGTGTGGTCTCCTTCCTGATGGGCCTTTACTGCTTCACCCTTCCCCACACCCCGCCCAGGACCACCGGAGCCGTCACGGCCCGCGATGTCCTCGGTCTGGATGCCCTCCAGCTCATGAAGGAAAAGTCGTTCGCGATCTTCGTGACGGCGGCCTTCCTGATCTGCATTCCGCTGACGTTCTACTTCAGCTTCACCGGCACCTTCCTCGGCGATTGCAATGTCGCGAACATCGCTGGAAAGATGACGATGGGGCAGGCCTCCGAGATCTTTTTCATGCTCGTCATGCCCTGGTTCTTTGCCCGGCTTGGCGTGAAGTGGATGCTGATCGCCGGCATGGGCTGCTGGGCCGCCCGCTACCTCTTGTTCGTTCAGGGCTACAACACCGGCACCCTGTGGCCGCTTTACCTGGGCCTGATCCTGCACGGCATCTGCTACGACTTCTTCTTCGTCACCGCCTATATCTACGTGGACAAGAAGGCGCCCGAAACCATCCGTGGAAAGGCTCAGGGCTTCATCGCCTTCGTCACCCTCGGTGCGGGCATGTTCGTCGGGGCCACCATCTCCGGGATCGTGGTCGAGCAATACAGCTTCCCGAAAATCGAACCCAACAAGTATGCCATGGTGCAGGATGCCGCCGGTCTGGCGGAAGGAAACATCGTGCGCTGGGAAGCGGCGGGCAAATCGGCGTTCGGGAAGGTCAAGACGATCTCGCAACCGGACTCCTCGGCCAGTATCGAGGTTTACAAGAAGGAATCGGCCGGGTTTGTTCTCTCCGGTGAGACCGTCACCCAGCCCATCAAGTCCCTCGGCAAACCGCTGCCGCTCTGGGAAAAGATCTGGCTGCTGCCCGCAGTGGGGGCGGTCGCGATTCTGGCACTGTTTGCCTTCATGTTCCGATTCAAGGATGACTCTGGCAAAACAGGCGTAAAAGCCTGATCCAACTCTGGCACGCGCGGGGGGAGACTTTTCTCCCCCCCTTTTTTTGTACATCAAAGCCGTTTCAGGGCCGGGTCTTCAGGGGATTGGCTGAGCAGTTCGCTGATCGAGGATTCAAATCCCGGAAGCCTCCACTCGGGCAGGATCTCGGCAAGGGGTGCCAGAACAAACCTCCGCAGATGCGCCCTCGGGTGTGGCAGAACCAGGGGACCTTTGCTCCTGATCTCCCTGCCAAAGGCCACCAGATCGAGATCCAGCGGTCTCGGTTCGTTGTGCACCTTCTTCGGAATCCTCCCGAACTCCCTCTCGATCTGCTGAAGTTTCCTGAGCAGCGCTTCGGGGGTTTCCTGCGGTAGGACCGTAAAGGCCACGGCGGCATTGAGGAAGGGGGGGGACTCGGGGGGGCAATCCACAGGGCTGGAGATCCAAAGGGAGGAGGCCAGGATCTCCCCCTGCGAGAGTCCCTTCAGCCGCTCCTGCGCCTGCCGGATAATGGACGGGCCATCCCCCAAATTGGACCCCAGGGCAACCACCGCCCACTGCGAACTGGCTGATGAGGGTTGCAAGCGGGATCCCCTGGTCTGCCGGACTATTTCAGTCCCAGCACGTCCCGCATGTCATACAGACCCGGCTTCTGAGTCGAGGCCCACTTTGCAGCCCGCAACGCTCCCTTGGCGAATGTCTCCCGGGTTGAGGCTTTATGGGTCAACTCCACCCGCTCGCCGATGCCCGCAAAAATCACTGTGTGGTCCCCCACGACGTCCCCACCCCGGATGGAGTGCATGCCAATCTCCCGGGATGTCCGCTCCCCGACGATCCCCTCACGCCCGTGGCGCATCACTTCGTCCAACTGCTCCTGTCGCACTTCGGCGAGCACCTCCGCCAGGGACCTCGCAGTGCCGCTGGGCGCATCCTTCTTGAGGCGGTGATGCATCTCCACCACTTCCAGATCAAAATCAGGCCCCAGAATCTCCGCAGCCTTGCGGGTCAGCCAGAACAGGGTGTTGACGCCAGTGGAGTAGTTCGAGGAAAGCACCATCGGAATGCGCTCGGCATGACGGATGATCCCGGACCGGTCCTCGTTGGAATGGCCGGTCGTTCCGATCACGAGGGACTTGCCCTTCTCGGCACAAAGGGCCGCCACGCCGGCGGTGGCTGAATGGGAACTGAAATCAACAACCGCATCGCACAGATCGATCACACTGCGAAGGTCATCCCCCTGGTCCACCTCCGCCGCAACGAACAACTCGGGATCATTCGCCGCACTGGCGACCAGTGCCCTGCCCATCCGCCCCTTGGAACCGACAATGATAACCCTCGTCATGGTGTCACGCCTGGGGTTCGGATTTCGCCTCCGGCAGCACGCCGCACTTCACCAGGGTGTTGCGCAGCACCTGCTCGCTCTTGCTCGTGATGGGAACCATCGGCAGCCGGAACTCATTCTCAACCAACCCCATCATCGCCATCGCAGCCTTCACCGGCGCCGGGTTGGTCTCAATGAACAAATCCTTGAACACCCCGTAATACTTCCGGTGCAGTTGCTGGGCGGTCTTGATGTCCCCTGCGGCAAAGGCCTTCACCATGCGGCTGACCTGCCGGGGAATGATGTTCGACGCCACACTGACCACCCCCTGCGCACCCAGCGCCATGAACGGCAGTGTCAGGGCATCGTCACCGCTCAAAATCACAAACTTCGGCCCCAGAGCCTCTCTCAGCTGGCTCACACGGTCGGCATTCCCGCCCGCCTCCTTGATGGCCACCACGTTTTTGCAATCGGCTGCCAGTCGCTTCACGGTGTCGATCCCGATCTCAACCCCGCACCGTCCGGGAATGCTGTAGAGTATCAGCGGCAGCCGGGTCCTGCTGGCCACTTCCCGAAAGTGCTGATACATGCCTTCCTGGGTGGGCTTGTTGTAATAGGGGGCCACCTGCAGCGAGCCATCGGCTCCGGCCCGCTCCGCTTCCTCCGTCAGGTAAACAGCCTCGGTGGTCGAGTTCCCGCCGGTGCCCGCCACAACCTTCACGCGGCCTGCCGCGATCTTGACCACCGATTCGATGATCTGGATGTGCTCCTCGTAATTGACCGTGGGCGACTCCCCCGTGGTGCCGACAGGCACAATGCCGTCAACCCCCGCTTTGATCTGCATCCGGACAATGCGCTCCAAAGCGTCGTAATCAATCTTCCCGTTCTTAAACGGGGTAACTATTGCAGTGTAGGTTCCAGTGAACATGAGATTTTTACCGAGACGCCCCGAGTTTGGTCTTTATTCCAAGGTTTTGCAAAGAGGAATTACAATCAGATCTCCACCCGGCCCGTGAACACAAAATCGGCCGGACCGGTCAGCTTCACCGAATCGAACCGCCCACCGCTCCCGCCGAAGCTCACTTCCAGGACATCCCCGCCCAAAACCAGCACCCGGACGGGTGATGTAAACCCATGCACGCAGGCGGAGATAAGTGCCGAGGCAGTGACCCCGGTCCCGCAGGCCAGCGTCTCCCCCTCGACCCCACGCTCAAACGTCCTCACACGAATCTCGTTCGGGCCGGTGATCTGCACAAAATTGACGTTCGTTCCCCGGGGGGCAAAATGGGCATGCCTCCGGACCTCGGCACCGGTCTTCAACACCGTCCCCTTTTCAAATGCCGCACCGTAAATCACCGCATGCGGCACCCCGGTGTTGATGGAATGGATGGTCTCAACACCCGTGGAAAGCCGCACACTGTCGCCAACCCGCAGATCCTTCGGATCGGTCAGATTCACCGCCACCCGTTCCCCGTGGAACTGGGCGGTGATCACCCCCGCCCCGGTCTCGAACGTGGTGCTGCCCCCGTCCATCGAGGTCCTGGACTGAACGAACCGGGCAAAGCAACGGGCGCCATTACCGCACATTTCCCCCGTGCTGCCGTCGCTGTTGTAAAAATCCCACGCCCAATCGGCCTTCCCCGAACTGCAAGCCTTGAGCAGGATCAACCCATCTGCCCCAATCCCCCGGTTACGGTCGCACAACCGGACAATCTGCTCCGTGGTCAAATGCAGGGCCCCCATCCGATCATCGATCAGAATGAAGTCGTTCCCGGCACCGTTCATCTTGGTAAATTCCAAAAACATGGCGCTGAAACCTACCGTCCAACCGGCGAACTTCAAGTTTCAATTGATCCCGCACCCGCGGTTCATGCCGGGGATTTCCCCGGCGGGACCCTTGGCCAGCGCATGAATTCTGAGAAACATCCACAAACCCGGGAAATTTCATCTGTCTCATGGTCATGGAACAAAACCACTGGGTCCTCCTGCCTGGGATCGATCAGGTAAGCGTTCCCACACCCGTCATCCGCGAATGCAAAGAACCGTTCCAGGGACTCAGGCATGTCCTTAACTGCTTCAGCATCAGCCGGTTGGTAAAATCCCACATACCACCGCTCCTCCCTCCGGGCCTCCCTGGATGCCCACACCTCAAAATCCCCCCGCATCAACTCTTCCGGGTTCCGGTAGAGCGCAAGCACGCTGGCGGGCAACGGCCGCTCGAAATGTTTCTCCACCGCCCCGAAATCCGGATTCTTCAAACGCTCAACAAACTTCCTCGAATACTCATCCAATTCCTTCCTGGAGGGCTTCTTCAGCCAGTCCCTGAGGAGAAGCAGCGCCAGGGGTATCCCCAGAAGGATGACCCCAACCCCAATGATCGGACTCATTTGCGAACTCATACAACAGCAGTGTTTAATACCAAGCGACCGGGATAACTCAAGCGCCGTTACTTCCCACCCCCGCATCCCAAAAAAAGCGCCAACCCGGCCGGCCAAAAAATCTTTGCGAATTTTCGGGATGGGACAGTATTTGTCACACCCTCCATGGCATACTTGCCCCATGAATGAATCTTCGCACAGTCGGAATTCCGTTGCCCCGGCGGCGGTGGATGGCACAAAATCGACCGTGCAAACCCTCTTGTTGTGTGGCCCCGCCGGGTCGGGGAAGACGTATCACTGCCTGGAAGCGGTAAAGGCGGAATTGAGAACCGCCCCCGATGGTCCCCCCTTGATCTGGCTGGCGCCGAAGCAGTCCACCTTCCAGTTGGAGCGCCAGATCCTGGCCGACCCCTCCATCCCGGGCTACACCCGTCTCCATATCCTCTCCTTCGAGCGGCTGGCGGCATTCCTGCTCGCCCACTTCGGCGTTCCCGCCCCGCAACTGCTTGGGGAGGATGGCCGTTGCATGGTCCTGCGCAACCTGCTGGGCCGCCTCCATGGAGAACTGCATCTCTTTCGCGCCAGTGCCCGGCTGAATGGCTTCGCCCGGCAGTTGAGCCTTGCCCTTCATGAACTCCAAAGGGAGCAACTCACCCCGGAAAGCCTCAGGGACCTCGCCTCCAAAGCCTCCGGCAGCGAGGGGGTGGGCCCCAAACTAATGGACCTGGCCCTTCTGCTGGAACGTTACCAGGCATGGCTTGGCTCTCACAACCTGATCGATGCCGGATCACTCCTGACCGTCGCCGCAGAGGCCGCCCGTGCCGGCCATTCCACCCCCCCATCACAATCCGGCTCCACGCTCTGTGCCAGCCTGTGGGTGGATGGGTTCATGGACTGGTCCAGCCAGGAGTGGGACCTGATCGAGGCGATCGTCCCCCTCTGCCCGGCTGCGACACTCACCTTCTGCCTCGACTCAACCACGGCCACCCCGTGTGATTGGCTATCTCAGGAGTTGGTGGTGCAGCGCAATTTTCTGAGGGCCCGGGATCGCCTGGTAAAACTGGAGGGAGTCCAGGTGCAGACGAAACTCCTTTCCCGCCATCCGGCCGGGCGGTTCGGGTCGAGCCCGGTCCTGACTTTCCTGGAACAGGGCTGTGCATTCCCGCAAGCCGCCCCCAAATTCACCCCCCCGGAGCAGCAGGAGGGCGCCAAACCGGTGGTCAGTTGGATCGCCTGTCCAGACCCGGAATCCGAGGCCGTCTGCGCCGCCCGCATCATCCTGGAGCATGTCCGGAATGGCGGGCGTTTCCGGGACGTGGCCCTGCTGCTGCGGGATCTCTCCCACCATCAGCACGGCATCGAGCGGGTTTTCTCCCGCTACGGCATCCCGTTCTTTCTGGATCAGCGTGAGTCGGTTTCCCATCACCCCCTGGCTGAATTGACCCGGAATGCCCTCCGCACCGTGGTGAACGGGTGGGACACTGAAGACTGGTTTGCCGCCCTCAAATCGGGCCTGATCAAGGAGGATGAGGACCAGATCGACCACCTGGAGAATGAGGCGCTGGCCCGGGGATGGCGTGGTTCTGCCTGGAAGAATCCCCTGCCCCAGGAACCGGGTGCCGGCAGCGTGGAGCAGTTGGAGAAACTCCGCGTAAAGCTCATGCCCGCCTTCCTGAAACTCGAAACCCGTCTCAATCCCAAAGGCCAACCCTTGCCGGGACATGCCCTGACCGGCGCCATCCGGCAGCTCTGGGCCGATCTGGACGTGGAGGATCAGATGCGCAAATGGGCGGAGCAGGAGCAGGAACAACCGGGCGCACGGCCTGCCGGCGCGGTGCATGCGACCGTCTGGACGCAGATGAACAGCTGGCTCGAAACCGTCGATCTCGCCTTTGCGGCAGAAGCGCTGCCGGTGCGGGATTGGCTGCCCATTCTGGAGGCCGGTCTGGCCGGATTGAGCGTTGGCGTCATTCCCCCCGCACTGGATCAGGTGGTGGTGGGGGCGATTGATCGTTCCCGCAGTCTGGAGACCCCCATCGTCCTGCTGCTGGGGATGAACGAGGGGCTGTTCCCCGCACGGCCACAGACCAGTTCCATCCTGAGCGAGGCCGATCGTGAATTCCTCTCCAATCAAAATCTGTTCTCAGCCTGGACCCTCCGCGGCCAGTTGAGCCGGGAGCGGCACATGGCCTACCTGGCACTCACCCGGGCCAGCCAGCGGTTGGTTCTCACCCATTCGAACCACGCGGATGACGGCACCGCCCTGCACCCTTCCCCCATCCTCGCCCTGCTGCAACGGCTGTTTCCTGCGTTGCAGCCTGTGGCATTTTCGCCCGAACCCGATCTGGCCTCCGCACTCCACCCGAGGGATATCCTCATGGCCCTGCGCAAATCGGGCAGGTCCTGCAACCCGGGTGCCACGGACCGTTCCACACCTCCCCTGCCCGGCTTGGAATCAACCCCGGCTGCCAATCCGGGAGCCCCCGCCCTGCCGCCGTTCCTCAAAAATTCGGGCGAATGGCTGCCCGACTTCGTGGAACCGGGCACGGAGCTCTCTATCCCCCCGGACCTGGCAACCCAGCTCTATCGGGAAACCCTCCGCACTTCCGTCAGTCGTCTTGAGCAGTTTGCCATGTGCCCGTTCCGTTTCTTCGCACACTCCGGCCTGCGGGCTGAGGACAGGCAGTTTTTCGAGGCCGACTACCGGGAACAGGGAAACTTCCAGCACCAGGTGCTGGCCACCTTCCACGAAACCATCAAAAAGAAGGGTCTCGAATGGAAGTCCCTCAAACCCAACGAGGCACGCGATCTCATCGGGAAAATCGCCGCAGAACTCGCCGCCAGCGGCACCCTGTGGCAGGACACCGAGCAGAACCGGCTCCTCGCAAAAATCCTGACCGCCTCACTCGAGGACTTCATCTTCATGATTGTGGAATGGATGCAAAGCCAATACCTGTTCCAGCCAGCGGTGGTGGAGCTTCCGTTCGGCATGCCCTCGCAGTCATCCCCGGCACCGGGTGGCGCCACAGCCTCCGGCACCACCCCCGACCCGCAGGATGCCCCCCCATGGAAACTGCAATTGGATGCCAACCACTCCCTTGAGCTGCGGGGCCGGATTGACCGCATCGACCTGCTCCCCTCCGGGGATGGCAAGTCGGCCGCCTGTGTGGTTATCGACTACAAGTCGAGCGAGAAGAAACTGGAGCGCATCCGGATCGAAAACGGGCTGCAACTCCAATTGCTGGGCTACCTGAACGTCCTGCGCCACTGGCGGGATGTGGAGAAGACGTTCGGTGTGGATGAACTCCAGCCCGCCGGTGCCTTCTATGTGAATCTCCAGGGTAGCTTTGCGCGGGCCGACAACCGCAGCGAAGCCCTTGCAGATGCCCCCATCCAACAGCGTGAGGCCTACGGCCATAGGGGGCGGTTTAGCATGGAATTTCTGCCATCTCTGGACACCAGGCGGGATGCGAAAAAGGGTGACCAGTTCAACTACCGGCTGAAAAAGGATGGGATGCCCTACGCAAACAGCACCGAAATCGTTCTTCCGGAGGCGTTCGAAGACCTGCTCGATTCCATCGAGCAGATCATCACGGAGATGGGCCGGTCCATCTTTGCGGGAAAGGCGGATGTCTCCCCCTACCGCAAAAGCAAGGAAACCGCCTGCGACCAGTGCAGTTACAAGTCCCTGTGCCGGATTGATCCCTGGACGCACAGCTACCGCGCACTCCGCCCGACCCAATAACTTTCAACCCCGGAATCACAAATTATGAGTTTCACCGCCGCACAAGAAAAGGCCATCACTTCCACCGGCAACATCCTGCTCACGGCAGGCGCCGGCACGGGCAAAACCCACACCCTCGTGGAGCGCTGCCTGCGCTGCCTCACCGCCGGAACCGGATCCCCCCCCGCCTCCATCCAGGAAATCCTGATGGTCACCTTCACCGAGGCCGCCGCTGCCGAGATGCGGCACAGGATCCGGGCACGGCTCGAAAAGGAGGCCCAAGGCGACCCCGCCAACCGCCACTGGCAGGAGCAACTGGCCCTGTTCGAAACCGCCCACATCGGGACCCTGCACGGTTTCTGTCTGGAACTGGTTCGCCAGCATTTCCACACGCTCTCGCTCGATCCCCAACTCGCGGTCATGCCCAAGGAGGAGGCCCAGCTTCTTTCAGAGGAAACCCTCGAACTGCTCCTGGAGGAGCACTACACCGCCACCAGCGCCAGCTCCACAAATGTCACCGAACTGGTGCGCGCCCACGGCAGGAACGGGGATGCCACCATCCGCGCAATGGTCCTGAAGCTGCACAATTTCACCCAAACCCTCCCGGATCCGGACGGCTGGCTGGCCGGTCACAAAGCTGCCACGGCAGAAACCGCTCCTGCAGAATGGACAAATCTGTTCCTAACCGGTTTCGAAGCGTGGCGGCAGGAGCAGTTGATTGTGCTCTCCTCCCCGGCACACCAAAATGAGGTCGGCGATCCCTGCTGGGCTGAACTCAACAGCATCACCCGGAATAGCCCGCGTGGGGACATTGCAAAGGCACTCGCAGCCATTCAACTCATCCAAAAAGATGCTCCCCGAGGGATAAGGGGCAGGTGCGTGGATCCACTGGAAGCGTTTTTCAAGGATGCCGCCTTTCTCGCCTCCCTCCTCCCAACAACGGGGGGCAAAAACCCCCTGCAGGAGGATTGGGATTGGACCCGGCCCGGCATCGCCGCCCTGCTGGATTTGACGGTCGAGTTCGGCGAACGGTTCGCCCGGGCCAAGCGGGAGACCGGCATGCTCGACTTCCACGATCTGGAGCAGCACACCCTCACCCTCCTGTGGGACCGCAAGGAAAAGGAGCCCACCAAAATCGCCCGGCACTGGCGGGACCGCCTGAAGCATGTTTTCGTGGATGAATACCAGGATATTAACGCCGCACAGGACCTCATCCTCACCGCGCTGAGCCGGGATGCGGAGCTTGCAAACCGCTTCCTGGTCGGCGATGTGAAACAAAGCATCTACCGGTTCCGCCTCGCGGACCCCACGATCTTCCAGGATTATTCAACCCGGTGGCAAGCCGCCGGGAGCCACAGCATCCCGCTTGTGGACAACTTCCGTTCCCATGAAAGCCTCCTCGGCTTCGTCAACTCGGTCTTCGGGGATCTGATGCGGCCCCACATCGGCGGGGTGGCTTATGATGACCGGGCACGGCTGGTCTTCGGCTCGGCGGCGACACGCGCCGATCTTTCATGCGCGAACGATCCTTCCCCCCGCGTTGAACTCCACCTCCGCAGACGCACTGCGAAACAGGAAGCCCAGCCTCATCGGGTGGATGAGGGTCAGGCGGAGGAACCGGAGAACATCGAGGAATCAGCCAGGGAGGCCCGCATCGTGGCCGCACGCCTGCGCGAGCTCAAAGAGCAGGAATTCAAGGTCTGGAGGGATGGAAAATCCCTGCCCGTGGCCTGGAAGGACATGGCCGTGCTGCTCCGCGCCCCCTCCACAAAGTCCGAGATCTATGCCCGGGAATTTGCCAGGATGGGGGTCCCTCTGCTGGTGGATCGTCCCGGGTTTTACGACGCCCTGGAGGTGTGCGACCTGCTGAACCTCCTGCAGATTCTCGACAACCCCATTCAGGATGTCCCGCTGCTCGCCGTCCTGCGCTCACCCCTCTGCGGTCTGGATCTCACCGAACTCGCCACCATCCGCATGGTCGGCAAGGGACCTTTCTGGACCGCCCTCACCCGGTGGAAGCCACAGGCCGGAGCCGGGGATTGCCATGCAAAAACGGCGGAAACGGTCGCCACTTTCCTCCGCCGGTTCGCCACCTGGCGCCGGCTCGCCCGCCAGGGATCCATGGATCGCTGCCTCGAAAATGTGTTGGCAGAGACCCGCTACGACCTCTGGCTGGAATCCCAGCCCCGGGGACCACAAAAGGCCATCAACGTGAAACGGTTCATCAGTCTGGCCCGCCAGTTCGGCCAGTTCCAAAGGCAGGGCCTGTTCCGGTTCCTCAGGTTCGTGGAGGCCCAGAAAGAGGCAAACGCCGAACCCGAGACCCCGCCCACGGTGGAGCAGGATGCCGTCCGGCTGATGAGCATCCACCAGAGCAAGGGCCTCGAATTCCCCGTGGTTGCCCTGCCCAATCTGGAAAAACCGTTCAACCAGGATGATCTAAAAAGCGAAATCATATTGGATAAACAATTGGGCATCTGCCCCATCGTTTGCCAGCCCGGCTCCCGCGCCCGCTACCCCAGCCTTCCCCATTGGCTGGCCCGCAGAAAGAACAAGCTGGAACTGCTGGGCGATGAAATCCGCCTCCTCTATGTCGCGTTCACCCGCGCCAGGGATCTCCTGATCCTCTCTGCGACCATCGCGGAGAAGAAAATCACGCAATTCGAGACGCCAACACCCGGGACCATCCCGGATGCCGATCTGGCGAAAGCCGGCAATTACCTCGATTGGCTCGCGCTCTGGTTCGCCGCGAATGTGGGCAAGCCCCTTGGTTCCGGCCAAACCAGCCTCCTGACCTGGGAACTGCACGAGGAATCCACCCCTGGGGCAGCCCCCGGAGCCACCCCTTCGGAATCGGTCGATGCCGAAACCCGGCCCGGTGTGGAACCTCCGCCCATGTCAGGCATGGAACTGGAAAGACTCCGGCGGATTCTCGACTGGAAATATCAATTCCCCCGGGCCATGCGCGAGCCGGCCAAGGCCTCCGTCTCCGCCCTGCGCCGCAGAACCCTCCAGCAGGAGGATGACCTGGCCCGCCCCATCCGCTCCGTCGCCACACGCTGGCCTGAGGCTCCATCCAGTTCTGCGTCAAAACCAACCGCAGCGGAGGCCGGGTCAGCCCTCCACCTGTTCATGCAGCACTTGCGGCTGGATTCGTGCCACACCGGCGAGTTGCTCGATCAGGAACTTTCCCGGCTCGTTCAGAATGGGACTCTCACGAAGGAGCAGTCCACCTGGCTGCCCATGGAAAACGTCCTCCACTTCTTCACATCGGAACTAGGCATCGCCATCCGGGCCGAGGCTGCAAAGGTCCGCCGCGAGCTGGCGTTTACATGCCGGATCCCGCTGGGTGACATTCCCCTGTTCGAGCCTCAATCCAACGATTCAAGGCCAAAACCACCCCTTCCCCTGCCAGGCATGGAAGACATCTCCACGAACGGCCAACATCAGGAGTTTGTCGTGGTTCAAGGGGCCGCAGACCTGGTCGTCCTGCTACCCGGGGAAATCTGGCTGTTGGACTTTAAAACGGACCATGTCAAACCCGATGACTTGGATTCCCGCATCCACCATTACGAACCCCAGCTCGCCCTTTACTCCCGGGCTCTGGAGCAGATCTACCGGAGGCCCGTCACCCGCTGCTGGCTCCACTTTCTCACCCTGCGCCAATCGGTTCCCCTGCACACCCGCCAACCCCCTCTGCGTTAATCTGCCTGCACCGCAGGTATCCCCCGGGCGGTTGGGTGGGCAGGCGATCAATCTGGTAGGTGGTATAATACCGCGCAAAAATGGGACCCGGAAAAATGTCGCGCAGAGATTTCTGAGACGCAGAGAGAAAGCATTCGGGTTCTCCGCGTCTCAGCTTCTCTGCGCGATAACTTCCCTTCGGTGCGCCTGACCTTCGGGGTTACGGCTTATCAAGGTGGGACCAGAACTGTTGTTCGTAAATCCATGTGGTTAAATGGGTTCACGTCCCTTGCAACAAACGAATTCCCGTCGTGATACGGTCACCCAGCCGCGATTCTCCGTCCGGAAACTCCGGGAGGGTTGTGTTTTCGAGAATGGGCTCACCCCCCTCCCGAAATTCCAAGGAGATTCTTCCCCAAAGCCTCTGGTTGCACCGCCAAAATGTTGCCATGGGTAAATGGTGGATAATCCAACACCCCGGAACGGCTTGTGCCGTCGTAGCAGTCGGCGATGTTCCTGGCAAAAGGGCAACGTGGCCCCTAGGGTATTTGCATATTACAAAATAATGCTTGCCGCACACTGTAAAACCACTCAACAATCGTTGCGTTAGCCAAACAACGACAAGACAACAAACAATACTGTCCTCCACTTGACCGGTGGTCGGCATCACAAGCCTATGAAACATCTTATCATCATCATTGTATCTTCCCTGTTCCTCTTCGGCTGCGGAAAGCAGGCGTCGCACTCAGAAAATTCCAAACATGGCTTCAAGCTGGGGACGGGGCGCGACGCCATCGTGAAACAATTGGAGGTGATGCATGCCACGACACTCAAGGACAAGCCGGATCTCCTGCTCGCAGAGTTCAGCCTGCCGGAAATGAAGCGCCCCATGCAAGTCGAGCTGACATTCGGAGCGGATGACCAGAAGCTCCACAGTGTAAATTACATCCCCCAATGACGCCCTCCCCCCATCTGCGTTAATCTGCGCCATCTGCGGATAACCCTCCCCAGCCCCATCCTACCATCCCCTTTCGCGTCCATCGGCGTCGATTCGCGGTTCCCCCCTTCCCCAGCACCAAAGGTGCGATCCATACCAGCCTGGGGTACAGCCCCAGGAATTGCGACATTGAAACCTTCCAAGGGCTGAAGGCCCGATCCATCGTTTCCGGCCACCAATCCTCGAAATGACACCGGGCCTTCAGCCCTCCGGCTGTTCCAAAACCCAATTCCTATGGCGATGCCATAGGCTGGTATGGGGCCGGGCCGTTGGCCCTCGAACAAACCGGGTGGTTGGCCCTTTCCGACCCCAGCACCAAAGGTGCGATCCATACCAGCCTGGGGTACAGCCCCAGGAATTGCGACATTGAAACCTTCCAAGGGCTGAAGGCCCGATCCATCGGTTCCGGCAATCCGGAACGCGCCCGATGTGCGAATGGGGCGTCCGCCTACAGGCCACCGGCCTGACCTATGTGAGCCCAGGCCAGCGGCCTGGGTTAACCGGAAAAAGATACAGCATGCCCTGAAGGGGCAAACTACCTTGCCCCCAGGAGTTTCATCAAAGGCGATGTCCGATTCGGTAATGCGTGTGGATGCGAAGGCTGCCTGGGACGCCCCTTCAGGGCTTTTTTATATTTTGGGACTATTACCCAGGGCGTTGCCCTGGGCTGTCTCAGGCCAGGCCGTTGGCCTGGGGGACGGGGCCCCACCCGGTGACACCGATTGCAGAGTGGGGTCAACGCCATTCCTCCAGCGTCACCCTGGGAGGATCTATCCCGCCACCCCCATGACCCTCGGCTTCGATTTTTCACCTCGCCCCCCCCCCCCGCTCCCCCGACAACGGGGATGCCCATTACCCCTCCGACCGCGCCAACGGCGCATCCGATGTGAGCCCATGGCAACGCCCTGGGCTGTCTCAGGTCAGGCCGTTGGCCTGGGGGACGGGGCCCCACCCGATGACACCGGTTGCAGAGTCGGGTCAACGCCATTCCACCAGCGTCACCCTGGGAGGATCTATCCCGCCACCCCCATGACCCTCGGCTTCGATTTTTCACCTCGCCCCCCGTCGCCCCCCCCCCCTCCGGCAAAACCGGCATCCCCACCGGATGAATCCAGTTGACGCCCCGCCGGAGCATCCGGAGACTTGCATCCATAGCGATGAACAAGCTCAGAATTTTTGTCGATCTCGCCACCACCCCCGAGGTGCTGGCCATCCTGCGCGAAGGAACCCGTGGGCATGATCTGGTCTTCCCGGAAAAGCCGGTCACCAGCGTTCTGGCCAAAGCCGAAGCGGACCCCCAATTCCCGAGTGCGGACATCGCCTTTGGCCAGCCGGATATCCAGGCCATCCGCGATTCTGAGCGCCTCCGATGGATTCACATCAGCACCTCCGGCATCACCCGCTATGACAACCCGGAATTTCGCGGTTTGATGGCCGGGCGCGGCATTCCCGTGTCCAACAGCGCCAGTGTCTATCAGGAGGCCTGCGCACAGCATACGCTGGGATTCATCCTGGCCCAGGCCCGCAGCCTGCCCCTCGCCCTGGCCACCCGCGCCGCCAACGGCTCACCTGCCTGGCATGCCCTCCGCGCCTCCTGTGTTCCGCTCAAAGGTCAGACCGTTCTCATCCTCGGCTATGGAGCCATCGGTCGGCGCCTCGTGGAGCTTCTAAGCCCCCTTGGCATGAAGGTCATCGCGTTCCGTCGGCATCCACGCGGGGATGAAACCGTCCCCGTGGTCGGCCCCGATTCTCTGGACGCTGCCTTGGGTTCCGCCGATCACATCATCAACATCCTTCCGGACAGTGTCGAAACGCGAGGCTATTTCAACGCCGCCCGGTTCTCCACCGCCAAACCCGGATCGGTCTTCTACAATATCGGCCGGGGATCCACCGTGGACCAGACCGCCCTCGCGGATGCCCTCAGTTCCCGGCAGGTTTCCGCCGCCTGGCTGGACGTCACCGACCCCGAGCCGCTCCCCGACAGCCATCCGCTCTGGCTCCAACCCAACTGCCACATCACCCCCCACGTCGCGGGTGGCCACACCAACGAAGCCCTCACCCTCGTGCATCATTTTGTGGACAACTTCGCCCGGTTCACCCAAGGCGAACCCCTCAAAGACCGGGTGATGTAGCCCGGCAAAAGGGGTCAGTCCTCACTATTGACAGTTGTCAGGGCCACATCAGTTCCGGCGAGTGGCGGGGACCTCAATCCCGTGCTCGATTAGCGGAATAATTACCTTACCGGCAGGATCCAGGCCTGAACCATCCAGTTCCAGGGAAATCCCAAGGATGGTGTCGGGCCTTCAGCCCTCCATCCCTTCCAACCCCCAATTCCTGGGCCGGTGGCCCAGGCTGGGATCTCGCCGGGCCGTTGGCCCTGAGAACAGGCCTGGGCAGGTTATCCCCCAAATTATGAGCGCAGCCAGGATTTCTCCGGCTGCGACCAAGACCGGGGTCGGCCAGCCCGATGCGGATGTAAATCGTGCCTGACCCTGATGCCTCGCACGAAGATCTTCCTATTTTTCGCCGATCCACCTTTTTCCTTCGTGGCTTCGTGACTTCGTGTGAGACATCCCCGCAGTCCCGCCTCATGACCAGCCGGAACTCCCGTCCTTTTTCCCTCCCAATCCCCGCATCCCCAATTTAATCACACCCAAAAAATTTCTGACCTGACCCCATGCTTGCTTATGGAGCGCCGGTTACGTAGTTTGCTGGAACGTTGAGGCATGAAAATTTACGTTGACGGAAACTACTACAGCGAGCAGGACGCCAAGGTCTCGGTTTTTGACCATGGGCTGCTTTATGGCGATGGCATCTTTGAAGGGATCCGGATCTACCACGGTCGGGTATTCCGGCTCAAGGAGCACATTGACCGGCTCTTTTACTCCGCCAAGGCCATTCTGCTGGACATCCCCATGACCCACGCGGATTTGATGAAGGCCACGGTGGAGACCTGCCGCCAGAACAACCTGCGGGAAGGCTACATCCGGCTGCTCGTCACCCGTGGCAAGGGGACCCTGGGGCTGAACCCCAACCGGTGCAAAAACCCCTCAATCATCATCATTGCCGACACGATCCAGCTTTACCCGCCCGAGTATTATGACAAGGGCCTGGAGATCATCACCGTGCCGACCACCCGCAACCTGCACAATGCGGTGAACCCGGCCATCAAATCCCTCAACTACCTGAACAACATCCTCGCCAAGATCGAAGCCAATAATTCCGGCTGCGAAGAGGCTGTGATGCTCAATTCCGAGGGCTATGTGGCGGAATGCACCGGGGACAACATCTTCATCGTGAAGGATGGCCAGATGTTCACCCCCCCCCTCTCCGCAGGCGCCCTTTACGGCATCACCCGCAAAGTGGTGATTGACATGGCCCGGGAATCGAACATGCCGGTGACGGAGCCGAACCTGACCCGCTACGACCTGTTCAACGCGGATGAATGCTTCCTCACAGGCACCGGGGCGGAACTGGTGCCGGTCGTGAAAATCGACGGCCGCGTGATCGGATCCGGGGTTCCGGGACCAGTCACCCGGGATCTGGTTGTTCGATACCACGCCTTGACGAAAGTGTCCGGCGAGCCGATATACGATTAGCATTTATATGTTGTGCTGCGTTTGTAAGGACAAGCAGGCCACCGTGCACCTGACCCAGATCACCGGGGACAAGATGCAAAAGGTGGACCTTTGCGAAGAGTGCGCGAAGACCAAGGGCGTCAACGACGCCACGGGTTTCAGCCTGGCCGATCTCCTTCTGGGGCTGGGCGCCTCCCAGGAAATTGAGCAGGCGGGCGGGGGCGGGGAACTCACTTGCAAGCGCTGCGGTTTCACACAGGCGGATTTCAAAAAGACCGGCCGGCTCGGCTGCAGCGATTGCTACCAGACCTTCTCCGAGGCACTCGGGGGGCTGCTCAAGACGATGCACAAGGGCACGCGCCACACCGGCAAGGTGCCCGAATCCCTGCGCCAGAACCGGGATATGGCAGACCGCCTCAAGCTCCTGCAGAAAAAACTCGCAAAGGCGATCGAGACTGAGGATTTCGAGCAGGCAGCCGTCCTGCGGGATGAGATCAAGCAGATCAATGCGGGCACCAGCCCGGCGCCGACTTCCTGACCCAACTGCCATGGATATCCATAAATTTCTCACCCCCCCGGCCGTAATGGCGCGCCGCAAGGGGCCGCATGATCGCATCGTGTTGTCCAGCAGGGTCCGCCTTGCCCGCAACATCCGCGATGCCGCCTTCCCCGGCTGGGCCAAAAAGCCGGAGCGGGTGCGCGTCCTCGAGCTGATCCAGCCAGCCGTCGAGTCCCTGCCGGAGATGCAGAATTCCTTTTCCGAGGCCATGGACCGCCTGCCCGCTCTGGACAAGCAGATCCTGGTGGAACGGCACCTCATCAGCCGCGAACATGCCGCCAAGGCGGCAGGCAGCGGACTGGTGCTCACCCAGGATGAATCCCTGTGCGTGATGATCAACGAGGAGGACCACCTCCGGATGCAGTCGCTGCGACCGGGCTTGCAGTTGCGCCAGGCATGGACCGCCCTGAATCAGGTCGATTCCGCCCTCGAGAAAAAGCTCGATTACGCCTTCAGCTCCGATCTGGGCTACCTGACCGCCTGTCCGACAAATCTGGGGACCGGCATCCGCGTCAGTGCGATGCTGCACCTTCCCGGACTGGTTCTTGCCGAACAAATCAACCCGATCGTTCAATCGGTGAACAAACTGGGTTTGGCCGTGCGCGGCCTGTTCGGAGAGGGCACCGAAGCCCTCGGGAATGTCTTCCAGGTTTCCAACCAGATGACTCTGGGAGAATCTGAAAGTGCCATCGTGGAGCGGCTCGAGAAGGTTCTCGCGCAAATCATTGATCATGAGGAGAATGCACGCGCTTCCCTCGTCGAGAAAAAGCCCAAGGTGGTTTACAACCATATCGGCCGGGCCTATGGCACCCTCGCCAACGCCCACAGCATCACCTCCAAGGAGACGATGAACCTCCTCTCGCTGATGCGACTCGGAATTGATCTGGGGCTGTTCCCCGGGGTTGATCGGGCAATCGTGGACGAACTCTTCGTCCTCACCCAACCCGCCCACCTCCAGAAGCAGCACTCAGAGAAGCTCTCCGCAGAGGAGCGGGATTTCCTCCGGTCCGATATGGTAAGGGACCGCCTTTCAACCGTCAGCCGTCCCACGGCCGCCCCACCTACGCCACCCCCGGCGGGACCTGAAGTGGACAAAACCTAGAAAGCGTAGCATTTTATTCCCATCGAAGTATGAGTGAAGATGCCTTGAACAATTTTACTCCGCGCGCCCAGCAGGTGATCTCCCTGGCCCGCAAGGAGGCCGAACGTTTTAATCACAACGTCCTCGGCACTGAACACCTGCTCCTCGGCCTGATCAAACTCGGCCAGGGTGTGGCTGTGAATGTGCTGCAGAAGCTGGGTCTCGACCTTGAAACAGTTCGGATGGAGGTTGAAAAACTGGTGGGCCCCGGGTCTGACCAGAAGCAGCTGGGCGCCCTGCCATTCACCCCGCGCGTCAAGAAGGTGCTCGCACTGGCCGGAAAAGAGGCCAAAACCCTGAGCCACACCTACATCGGCACGGAGCACATTCTCCTCGGTCTTCTCCGTGAAGGGGATGGAATCGCCGCCAGGGTGCTGAAAAATCTGGATGTGGACATCGAGTTGACCCGTCAGGAAATTCTCAAGGAGCTCGATCCCAATTTTGCAGCCCATGAAGAGCAGCAGCCGGGGGCTGCACCCGGGACTGATCCTCAGGAAAAGCAGGTGGGTCCCGACAAAAAGGGGGACGTAAAGACCCCCGCACTCAAGGCCTTCGGCCGCGACCTGACGGAAATCGCCCGCAAGGGGGAGATGGATCCCGTCATCGGCCGCAAAAGCGAAATTGAGCGGGTCATTCAGATTCTTTGCCGCCGGACCAAGAACAACCCGGTTTTGCTGGGGGAGGCTGGAGTCGGCAAGACGGCCATCGTCGAGGGTCTGGCTCAGGAGATTTCGTCTGGCAACGTTCCCGAGTTGCTCCGTGAGAAGCGGGTCATCACCCTGGATCTCGCCCTCATGGTGGCCGGGACCAAATATCGTGGCCAGTTCGAGGAGCGCATCAAGGCCGTGATGGATGAAATCCGCCGCGCTAAAAACGTGATTCTCTTCATCGACGAGTTGCACACGATCGTCGGTGCCGGATCAGCGGAAGGGACGATGGATGCCTCCAACATCATCAAGCCCGCCCTGAGCCGTGGCGAACTCCAGTGCATCGGCGCCACCACCCTGAACGAATACCGCAAATACATCGAAAAGGATGCCGCTCTTGAGCGCCGCTTCCAATCGGTCCGCGTCGAGGCCCCGTCGGTTGAGGAGGCTGTCCTCATCCTGAAGGGACTCCGCCCGAAGTATCAGGACCATCACAAGGCTGAGTTCACCGATGCCGCGATCGAGGCCTCGGTGAAGTTGAGTGACCGCTACATCACCGACCGGTTCCTGCCGGACAAGGCGATTGATCTCATGGACGAAGCCGGTTCCCGCGCCCGCATTGGCACCATGACCCGCCCTCCTGAGGTCAAGGATCTGGAGGGGGAGATTGAGAAGGTCAAGCTCCAGAAGGAACAGGCCATCAAGGAACAGGATTTCGAAGGTGCAGCAGCCCTGCGCGACAAGGAAAAGCAGGCCAAGGAGAAGCTCGAGAACCTTCTCACCGCCTGGCGCACTTCCCGCGAGGAAAAGCGGGTCACCGTTGGCGAGGATGATATCCTCCACGTGGTTTCCAAGTGGACCGGCATTCCCCTCCAGCGCATGGAGCAGGGTGAAATGGAACGTCTGCTCAAGGTGGAAAACGAGATGAGCCGGGTCGTCATCGGCCAAAAAGAGGGTGTTTCAGCGATGTGCAAGGCACTGCGCCGCTCCCGCGCCGATCTCAAGGATCCACGCCGTCCCATTGGAACCTTTCTCCTGCTCGGTCCCACAGGTGTTGGCAAGACGCTGCTCGCAAAGACTCTCGCTGAGCAGATGTTCGGGGATTCCAAGTCGCTCATCCAGTTGGACATGAGCGAATACATGGAGAAGTTCAACGTGTCCCGCCTCGTCGGTTCCCCGCCGGGATATGTGGGCTACGAGGAGGGTGGTCAACTCACAGAGCAGGTGCGCCGCAAGCCCTACTGCGTCGTGCTTTTTGACGAAATCGAGAAGGCTCATCCCGATGTCTGGAACATGCTTCTTCAAATTCTTGAAGAGGGCAAACTCACCGACAACATCGGACGTGTCGTGAACTTCCGGAACACGATCATCCTGATGACCTCCAACGTTGGATCGGACACGATCAAGCGCCAGACTTCCATGGGCTTTTCGCCGATCTCCGATGAGACCAGCTACGAGAGGATGCGCGACAAGACGATGGACGAGGCGAAGAAGACGTTCCGTCCGGAGTTTCTCAATCGTCTGGACGATATCGTGGTGTTCCGCTCGCTAACCAAGCCGGATCTCATCTCCATTCTCGATCTGGAAATCACCAAGGTCATGCTCCGACTCCAGTCCCGCAAAATTTTGCTACACCTGGACGAGAAGGCCAAGGATCTCCTGATCAGCAAGGGCTACGACCCGCAGTATGGGGCCCGCCCCATGCGCCGCGCGGTGGAACGGTTCCTGGAGGATCCTCTCGCGGAGGAAATCCTCAAGGGATCTTTCCACGATGGCGAACCGGTTCATGTCTCCGCAGAGGGAGACCGCCTTGTGTTCAACCAAAAAGCCACGACGGAGACGGCGATTTCCGGATAGTCTCCGTTTGGTTTGAGCCATCAAAGGCCCAAACCCACATTTTGACCAGTGAAGTGGTGCAGGTTTTCCTGCACCACTTTTTTTGGGCTCAACGCCGGGACTGGAACAACACGACCGGGCTCCTGCACTTTGTTGTAACCTTCCAGACGAAAAATCCGTTTCTTTCAATGTAACGGGAAACATCCCATTATCAGACCGACATTTATTATGAAACGAATTCCAAGTCCCCTTATGGCGGTTGCGGCCCTTGCAATTGCCACAGCTTCCGCCTTTGCCGCCCCGATCGAAAAAGCGCATGTCCCGGCCTCCCCCCACTGGGCGGTGCACTTGGACTGCGACAAGCTCAAAAGCACCGTTTTGGGCCAGCATGTCCTCGCAGAAATGAACAAACCTGAAGCCCAGGAGAAACTGGCCGCCTTCTCAACGATCTTCAACTTCGACCCAAGGAAGCAACTGCACGGTGTCACCCTCTATGGGACAAGCACCAAGCCCGAGGACGGCATTCTGCTGGTTTACGCCGATGTCGATACCGCCCGCCTCGAAACCTTCGTCAGCGGGGCCAAGGACCATCATGTGACCCCCCACAAGAAGGGCAAAATTCACAACTGGCTGGATGACAACAAGGTGGGCAAAGATGGAAACCCCCAACGCACCTTCGCGGCCACCTACAGCAGCAACATCATCGCCTTTGGACAGTCGGAGGCCCAGGTCGGGCTGGCTTTGGACGTCCTCACCAAACAAACCCCTGCATTGGACACCTCCACATCCTGGCCCTTCCAGAGCACCGATGCCGACTTCCTGCAGGCCTACACGCGCAAACTGGAACTTCCCGAATCCGATCCCAGCGCAGCGGTTTTACGCCTGACAAAAACCGTCCGTTTTCAATTGGGTGAATCCGGTGGAAACGCCAAAGCAGTGCTGGTCCTTTCCGCCGAAACCCCGGAAGTGGCCTCACAGATTTCGACCATCGCGAACGGGCTGCTCGCGCTGCTGAAGTTCCAGAAGGGCAAGCCGGAAGTCACGCAACTGGCGGAATCTCTTACGCTCAAGCAGGATGCTGAGAAACTGGTGGTCACACTCTCCCTGCCCGCCAAGGACCTCATTCAGATTCAGGTCAAGTCGGAAGCCAATAAGGCAGCCAAACCCAACTGAACTGGTCTCCGCGTGGGTGAACCTCTGAAATCCTGCACCGACGATGAACTGGCCTGGAAAACCCGGGCCGGTTCCATGGATGCCTTTGAGGAGTTGGTCGCCCGCTATGAGGGCCGAATTTTCCGGCTCTGCATCACCCTCACGAGAAGCCCGGAGGATGCCCGGGAGATCACTCAGGACAGTTTTGTCCGGGCCTTCCAATCCATAGGCCAATTTCGCACCGGGCGGTCGTTCGCCGCCTGGATTTTCACCATCGCCCGTAACCGCTGCATTGACCACCATCGCAGTTCACCGCCCCCCTCGGAACCGCTGGATCCGGAAACCCCGGTGGATGGAAATCCCTCAGAGGATCTCGAGCGCCGGGAGGGAATCTCCAACCTGTGGAATCTGGCCCGAAAACACCTTTCACCCGATCAATTTCAGGTGTTGTATCTGAAATACGTCGAGGGAATGGATTTCAGAGAGATCGCGCAGATCCTGGGCAGGACTCAAACCCACACCAAGGTCATCGCCTTCCGGGCGAGATGCACGATGGCGCTCAAGCTCTCCAACGCCCCCGACTTCGAAACGTCGGGCGGGGCGGAAAGAAATTCGCTCGATCCGGCCAAAATGGTTCCAACCCAAGCCGCCAGATAAAACCGATCCCATGAAACTCTCCTGGCTATCCCAATTCAGAGTCTGGTCCACGATTGAAGATGGAAATCCGGCCGACCGGAAATCCAACAGCCCCGATGTGGCCCATTACACCAAACAAGCGGTGGAGCTTGACCGGCTCCTACGGCGACCCACCCCCCCCGTCCAAAGCCCCCCGGGCTTGCATGAGCACATCATGGCCCGTGTCCGGGCAGGCAACCGCCCCCAGCCCAGACCCCATGCAATCCCACTCTGGAAATGGTTGGCCGCTGCCGCAAGCTGCCTGCTTGTGCTGATCGTAGCGCTGCAAATGGCCCAACCCTCAGCCATCCCCCGACCCCGCCTGCACACCACATCAACCACCACCCAAACGCAATTGGTAACCTCCCTGCTTTTCCCTGAACCCAACATACCGAAGACCATCCTTGATCCGTTGAACAATGAACTGGATCAATTGGGCAGGGATTTGCAGGCGGCGAAGACATATCTTCTGGCCAGCATCCCCTGACGCAGCCGCGCCCCCCTGCCGTAAAATGGAACAGGGCACCCTCTTTCGAAAGGTGCCCTGTGCCTGATAAATGTATCCGGAATTTAGCTGGCGGCCACTTCACCGACCTGGAACCGCACGAACCGGCGGATGGTGATCTCGTCGCCCAGCTGCTTGGCGATGGATGCCACATGCTCCTTCACGGAAATCTCGGAATTCCGCTTCACGAAACCCTGATCAACGAGGCAGCAACCCTGGAAGAACTTCTCCATCTTCCCTTCGACAATCTTGGCGATGGCCTGCGGGGGCTTGTTCTTGACCTGTTCCGCAGCGATCTCCTTTTCCTTGGTGACCACGTCAGCAGAGACCTCGTCCCGCGTGACGGCTGTCGGACTCCCGGCCGCGATTTGCAGGGTGATGTCCCGAACCAGCTGGCGGAATTCATCGGTGCCAACCGTTGCCTCTTTCCCGGCGCCCACTTCAACCAGCACGCCAACCTTGGCACCGGTGTGAATATAGGCAGCCACAAGGCCGTTCCCGACAACCTCGATCTTAGCGCTTCTCGGGATCTGGATATTCTCGCGAATCGCGGCAACCATCTGGATCCGGTCGGCTTCGAAATCGGGCTTGTCCTCGGCAGCGAGACGCTTTGCCACACCATCCGTGAAACTCAGGAACATTTCGTTCCGGGCCACGAAATCAGTCTGGCAATTGACTTCCACCAGCACGCCCAGCCGGCCGCCGGGGGCGATGTATTGGGCGATCAAACCCTCGCGGGCCTCACGACCGCCCTTGTTGGTCGCTGTGGCAGCGCCCTTCTTGCGGAGGATGTCCACAGCCGCAGCAATGTCACCGCTCGACTCAGTGAGAGCTTTTTTGCAATCCATCATGCCGGCGTTGGTCAGCTCACGCAGCTTGGCCACGGCGGCAGCAGTAATTTCAGCCATAAAATTATTCTGTATTGTTAAAGGTTAAAAAGGTGTTCCGGAAGTGGCGAACCGCCACTTCCGAAGCTGTATTCGACCCTGAACTTAAGCCGCCGGAGCGACCACGGGAGCCGGGGCGGGGGCCTCGGCGGCCGGAGCAGCCTCATCAACGGACTTGCGCCGTGCGAACCGGGCCTCATGCTCTGCCTGGGCCTGGGTCACCGCCTGACCGATGGTCGCGAGAATCACGCGGACGGAACGGATGGCATCGTCGTTGGCGGCGATGGGATAATCAACGAGATCAGGATCGCAGTTTGTGTCAACAATCGCCACAACCGGTATCTTCAACCGGCGGGCCTCAGCAACGGCATTATGCTCACGCTTGACATCCACCACGAACATCGCGCCCGGGTTCTTGTCCATCGTGCGAATGCCGTCGAAAAACTTCACAAGACGGGCAGCCTCGCGACGGATCATCGACTGCTCCTGCTTGACGTAAACGTTGATGCTGCCATCAGCTTCCATCTTCTCAATTTCCTTGAGCCTCTGGATGGAACGTTTGATGGTGGCGAAATTCGTGAGTGTGCCGCCCAGCCAGCGCTCGGTGACATAAAACTGGCCGCACTCCTTCGCGGTTTCCCGCACTGCAAGCTGCGCCTGCTTCTTGGTGCCGACAAACAGAACCCTCCCGCCCTTGCGGACGGTCTCCGACAGGAATGTGCACGCGGCGTCCAACTGGCTGAGCGTCTTGCTCAGGTCGATCACGTGAATGCCATTCCGGGCGTCGAAGATATAGGGCTTCATCTTCGGATTCCATCTCTTGGTCTGATGTCCAAAATGAACACCGGCATCCAGCAATTCTTTAAGTCCAATACTGATCATTTTACTTTGTTTCCCTGGCTGTCGATCCACTCTCGTGAACCATCCCTAGGAAAATCGGGATTTATTTTGATGTTGTTATGGCCGCCCGCAAACGTGATGCGGAACTCTTCAGGCCGTTATTCCCTTTCCAGACCGGGCTTCACGCCCACCCCGGAAAAGAGTCAGGAATCATACCAGCGAGGACGGGTTTGACAACCCATAATTTGCCAAAATTGATCACCCCGCCGAAAACCCCTGGCCTGACGGACTGCGTGATCGTCTTAGTGGTTGCAAGGGAATAACTTGCAACCATTCAGGATCCATTCACCTCTCGGCTTGCCATGTGGCCGTTGCGGCCTAAAATTCCCACACAATGCTGAACCTCGCTTCCCTTAACGCCCAGCAACGCCAGGCCGTTGTGACCCACCAGGGCCCGGTGCTGATCCTGGCTGGAGCAGGCACAGGGAAGACCCGCGTCATCACCTTCCGCATCGCCCACCTCATCGAAAGCGGCGTCGAGCCGGAGCACATTCTGGCAGTCACGTTCACCAACAAGGCAGCCCGGGAAATGCTGGAGCGGGTAAACAAGATCATCCCAAAACCCCGCCATAAACCGACCCCGCAGGATAAGGACAAAAGACCCACGATCTGCACATTCCATTCCCTGTGCGTCCGGATTCTTCGTCAGCACATCGAAAAGCTCGGATACAAGAGGAGTTTCGTGATCTACGATGAATCGGAACAGTTGGGCGCTGTAAAGAAGGTCCTCTCCCACCTCAACATGCAGGGAAAAAACGTCGAGCCCTCCGCCATCCTTGCAGGACTCAGCAAACTCAAGACCTCCGGCATCAGCGCCCTCCGGGCAACCGGGGAGAGTGCCGAGGCGCTCGGCATCGCCGCGCACATCCGCCCCAAATACGAATCCGCCCTCCGGGCCTGCAACGCGGTGGACTTCGATGACTTGATCCTCCTCACCCTCCGGCTCTTCCGGCAGCATCCGGATGCTCTGGATGCCTGCCGCAGAAAATATCGTTACGTCATGGTGGATGAGTATCAGGATACCAACGGATCCCAGTTTCAATTGATCCACCACCTGACGGGGGAACATCGCAACCTGTGCGTCGTGGGTGATGATGACCAGAGCATCTACGGCTGGCGGGGGGCTGAGATTTCGAACCTTCTCGACATGGAGAAGCACTACCCGGGCGTCAAGGTCGTCAAGCTGGAGCAAAACTACCGTTCAACGAACACCATTCTCACCGCCGCCAACGCGGTCATCAAGCGGAACACCCTCCGGCGCGGAAAACAGCTCTGGTCCGACAAGGGTCAGGGCCAGCTGATCGCCCTCCATGCCTACAAGGACGATGAGGAGGAGGCCCAGGGGATCGTCGGCAAAATCGAATTGCTGCGGCTCACGCAACGGATTCCCTGGGGTGACCAGGCGATCCTCTTTCGCACGAACGCCCAATCGCGCCCCCTCGAAACCGCCCTGCGTGCAATGAACGTCCGCTACCAGATCATCGGCGGTCAGAGCTTCTTCGACCGGCGCGAAATCCGGGATTTCCTCGCCTTCCTCAAGACCTTCCTGAACCCCGATGATGACATCAGCATTTTGCGCATTGCAAACGTCCCCGCCCGGGGTCTGAGCGACGCCACCATGGAGCGTCTGCTCACCACGAGCCAAGAGCGCAAATGCAGCGTCTTTGAGGTCATGAAGAATCCGATGGTCACAACAACCCTCCAATCCAAAGCCCGGGAGAGCGTTGAACATTTTGTGGCCTTCATCGAAAAGACCCGTCAGACGATTCAGTCCCACGGCCACCCCTGCGATCCCACCTGCCTCCGGCAATGGGCCGAGCGTTTCCTCGCCGAAACCGGCTACCTGGACGAACTGCGCCGGCTTGAGAAAAATCCGGAGGTGGCTGAGGCGCGCATACAGAACCTCAAGGACCTTTTCCCCTCCATGGATGGAAAGGATCCATCCCTCCCCGCATCCGAACGTCTGGAGAATTTTCTCTGTGAAGTCACTCTCGACAACCGGCACAATCAGGAGGATGACGCTCCCGAAAACACAGTCACCCTCATTACAATGCACAGCTGCAAGGGGCTGGAGTTCCCGCATGTTTACATCGTCGGCATGGAGGACGGGTTGCTCCCGCATGAACGGTCCAAGGTGGAAAACACCCTGGACGAGGAGCGGCGCCTGTTCTATGTCTCCATCACCCGGGCCATGCACACGCTCACCCTCAGCCACAGCGGCGGGCGCAAGAAATACGGGAAAATGGTGCCCGCCCGCCCCTCCCCATTCCTGAAGGAACTTCCCATCGATCTGGTGGAATATCCGGATGAAAAGGCTGCAAAACCGGTCACGCCTGAGGCTGGAAAAAGCCTCTTCGATGCGATGCGGGCCGCCTGCGGCTGAAGCACCACGCACACCCGTTTCAGTTCAAAATTTGCCGCTCAAAGGTCGTAACCTTCCACGGTGATGCATCGTCTATCCCCATGTGAGCGGTCAAACCGCCCCGGAAAAACAATATAGGGCTATGCACTTGACGCTTGTTAATCTTTGCTCGGTTCGATGTCCAGAACAGGTTCCAAATGGACTGCCTGCGTGATCAACCGGTAAAAGAGCAACCCGCGGGACTTCGATGTCCGGCGGTTAAATCGAAAAGTG
>CAIWMU010000089.1 GCA_903913865.1 uncultured Verrucomicrobia subdivision 3 bacterium | reverse complement strand
GACTATAAATACACATCTCCAGTGGGGAGCTTCAACCCCAACAAGCATGGTTTATATGACATGGGAGGGAACGTCTGGCAATGGTGCGAGGACTGGTTTGATGGGGACCAAAAATTCCGTGTGTTGCGCGGGGCGGCGTGGATCAACCTCTATCCCGACTACTTGTTGTCCTCGTTCCGCCTCATCAGCGTTCCCGACTTTCGTATCAACTTCATCGGCTTCCGGTGTGTGTTGGTGGGTGGGGGTTCTCTGTAGGATGGCCTTTGGATTACCCTTTATGCTTTCATCCTTTTACTCTTTTCCCTTGTTTCCTATATCCTTTTCTCCCGCGAAGCGGACGGAATTTTTTGACGAATTAGGCAGGGACTTGAGCCACCCGCCGAGCATGCGGCCGATTTCGTCCAATTTTTGGGAGACGAAGAGGAGTTGCTGGGCGCTGATCCACTGGCGGTCGTGGACGAGTCTCCAGAAGATGCGAAGTTTTTCGAGGTTGAGATTGGCTTGGCGCAGTGGGGGTTCTTTTTGGTTGGGAGTGGCAAAAATGGCTTCGATCATGAGTTCCAAGCAATCGAGTGTGAGGCGGTCGATGCGTTCGCCGAAGGTGAACCTGTGGCTTCTGGGTAGGGTGGCAGTACGGTCAAGAGTCCAACCGGTGAGGTCCACCAGAAGGGCGTAGACGGGGGGACGTGTGGGGGTATTCATACGCAAATTGACGAGGTGGATCATAGCTGATGTGTCTTCGTGGGAAAACCTTCTTCTGGCATCGAGCAACGCAGCACGGGGCAAGCGGCAGCGTCCGGATGTGGAGGAGTGGTTGCTACGGGAGGAGACCGGGCTGATGGAGCTGCGAGAGGGGTTGCTGGGAGGGAGTTACCAGCCCGGGCCATACCGTTTTTTCGAGATTTACGAACCGAAGCGCCGGGTGATAGCTGCGGCGCCGTTTCGGGATCGGGTTGTGCATCATGCCCTGTGCCAGTTCATGGCTCCCGTACTGGAGCGGCGGTTCATCGCACGCAGTTTTTCATGCCAGATTGGAAAAGGGACCACGGCGGCGAGGGATTGCTGCAGGAAGCTGGTAAATGGGCATGCCTATGTGCTCAAGTGCGATGTAAGGAAGTTCTTTCCGAACATTGACCATGCCATTTTGAGGTCGAGGCTGGATGGGGTGAGCCGGTGCGGGCAGGTGATGGGATTGATTGGGGCCCTGATTGGCAGCCACCGGACCGGGGATGACATACCGCCCTCATGGTTCGGTGGGGATGAGTTGCTGGACGGCACGCGGGCGCGAGGCCTGCCGATAGGCAACCTTACGAGCCAGCTCTGGGGCAATTTCTATCTGGACGGCCTGGATCACTGGGCAACAGAGGCTGAGCAACATGGAGACTACCTGCGTTACACAGATGATTTCCTGCTCTTCAGCGATGACAAGGCACGTCTATGGGATCTGCGCGCGGGAATCGTGGGTCAACTGGCTGAGATGCGACTCAAACTTGCCGAGCCCAAGTCCCGACTTCTGGCCACGGGCGAGGGAGTGCCTTTTTGCGGGTTTCGCTTTCTTCCGGGCATGCGGCCACGAATCCTTGGGCCCACGAAGCGGCGGTTCGAAAGGAGGCGGAGGTTGCTTGCAGGGCGGAGGGATTTTCGCAGGCTCACGCGTAGCGTGTTTGCCTGGTTTCAATTCAGCCGGGAGGGTAACAGCGAAGGCTTGCGGCGGGCGTACTGCTGCCTGCCTCTGGCTACCCGGTTGGAGCGGCGGCAGCGGGGAACCTCCCGTGTGTTGCGCGGGGCGTCGTGGGTCAGCAACGGTCCCGACAACTTGTTGTCCTCGAACCGCAACAACAACAATCCCGACAATCGTAACAACAACATCGGCTTCCGGTGTGTGTTGGTGGGTGGGGGTTCTCTGAAGGCGACCATTCCCGGCGAGGTGTCGGCGGAGCATTTGGCTTCGCCGACGAGTGCCAAGCAGGCCAGCCTATCCGCTGCCCCCGTGCCCCGGTGACGGGGAAAAGACGCGGAGCAGGCCGTGGCCGGTAGGCGCAAGCTGGAAGTCACGGCCTGTTGTATCGGTCTCGGAGCCTTGGGATGAGTATGTC
>CAIWMU010000088.1 GCA_903913865.1 uncultured Verrucomicrobia subdivision 3 bacterium | reverse complement strand
GCGCTCAGTTCCTCAAACCGGTTGGTCATGTAACGCATCAGCGCACGGAAATGCAGATGGTCAATTTTGAGAAAGATGGCGTTTAGCCGTTCATAGGACGTGGCAAAGCGCGCTTCCAGAAACCGCTGGTCGGGGGCGTAGAGCACGACGCCGATATTGGCAAACTCGCCGGTCACCACGTCATGGACGTAACGCAGGATGATGGTGCTGTAGTTCGTTTTCATCGTAGTATGTGTTTGATAAACTGTATCAGAGTTTCCCGGTTCTTGCGAGCTTCGCCCAGATATTCAACCATCTTGCCGCTGAAATCGTCTTTGCTCCGCCACTCCGTTGGAATGGCGACTGCATACCCTTGAATCTGCCCATTCGTCAGCCGACCTAGCTTTTCCTTGAACGGGCCAAAGTCCAGCCGGCCTCCGCGCAAGCTCCGGTAAAATATGTGCTGTTCGAGAAATTGAAAACTTTTGGGCTGTTTCGCCGCCTGCCACGGTTTGGGCGCTCCGCCAATGATCGGCAAGGCTAAAAATGAAAATGCCTGTTCGTGGTCATAGACGCCAAGCTTGTCGGAACGCGCCCACAGGTTCGGATTCACCGCCCGCCGGTCAGGATTCTGAATAAGCGTGTCGAAAGCAAAAATATCGGCGGCTTGATCCCGTTGCGCGCCGACGAGATTGCGACCGGGCGGCCACGTGGTAAAGCCCGCGCCCAGGTTGACGGAGCCAAAGTTCAAACCGGGACTGCTCTTCACCATAGCCGCCAAATCCTTCTCCGCAATGATAGCGTCGAATCCGGCCGGTATGTCCACCACGGCGGCCTGCGGAATTTGCAACCCCAGATCGTCGGCCAGTTGGGCGGTGACCAACTCGGCCATTTGCGCCTTCGCATTCATCTCCTTGCCGCGAAATTTCACCACCACTTCAAATGGGTTGTTGGCGCTGTCCTCACAGCCCAGCAACAACGGTCGATTCCGCCCCGTGGACATCGGCTTGATGAACTGGGTGGCTGTGAGCTGGAGGACTTCCATATTTAGAGGTTGGCCGCCGCTGGTTCACCCGGCGCGAGATGCGGCCCGTGCCCGACCGCATAGCCCAGCTCCCCGAACCATTCGAGGGCGGCGTCTTCGACGATGGATTCGTTGAGGCTCATGGCTTGTCCCCATTCTCCGGCAGCTTCTTGATCGCACGGTCGAAATCCGACTCAAACAACCGGTCCTGAATCACGCGGTATTTCTCAAACTCGCTTTCCGCAAACGCCTTCGCCACTTCCGCGCTCACCTTGCCCGGATGATCGAGCAAATCGCGCTCGTTGAACTGCAGGAAGGCGTTCAGCTTCGCCGCCCAGTCGTGCATCGTCATCGGCATGCCCCGCTCGGCCTGGTCTTCCGCGTAGTCCAGATACATCGTCACAATGCGGTCCAGCGCCTTGAGTTCCTTTTCCTTCAGGTAGTTTTTGGCGATGGAGACATCCGGCTTCAGAATCTTCCCGTGCGGCGCATTGCGCCAGGTGGTCAGGCCCATGCGCTCCTTGCGGCTGTCCGCCCGCTCCTGGATGAGCTCTGCCGCCGTGTGCCCATGGATGGCGAAGTGCAGCTTGTTTTGCACCGTGGCAAAAAAGGTCTGGGTCGTCTCCGCTTGCACATCGTAGTCCATCGCCGTCGCGTAGATGTCGGTGATCTTCTGATAAAAGCGGCGCTCGCTGGCCCGGATTTCCCGGATCTCCGCCAGCAGGTTTTCGTAATACTCCTTGCTCAGAAACGCGCCGTTTTTGAGCCGCTCCTTGTCCAGCACATAACCCCGGATGGCAAAGTCCCGCAGCACGCCCGTGGCCCACTGACGGAACTGGGTCGCCCGCGCCGAATTCACCCGGAAGCCGACGGCGATGATGGCGTCCAGATTGTAAAACCGCGTCGTGTAATCCTTCCCGTCCTCCGCAGTATGTCGGAAATCCCGACACACTGACTTTTCGTCCAGTTCCCCGCTCTCGAAGATGTTCTTCAGGTGCTCCGTGATGGTGCTCCGCCCCTTGTCAAAGAGCACACTGATGAGCTTCTGCGTCAGCCACACCGACTCCTCCGCCACGCGCACCTCGATGCCTTCGTCGCCCGCCTGCCGGGTGAAAATAAGAAACTCCGCCGTGCTGTTGCGGATGCGCAGGGGTTTGTCTTTGCTCATGGGTTCAGCCTCCTTTCGATTTGAACTTTCCGGAGTTTCCGGAGAGTTGCCCGCGCCTCTTCGGGAATGGCCAGTCCCGAGCCTGCGGTACGCCGGATGGCCTCGCGCAAACGTCCCACCAGCACCACCTCACCAAACGAATCCCGCTCCGCCGCCGGTTCACCGGGCGCAATGTGCGGTCCGTGCCCAACGGCATAGCCCAGTTCCCCGAACCATGCGAGGGCGGCCTCTTCGACGATGGATTCGTTGAGGCTCATGGCTTGTCTCCCTCGGGTCGCAGCTTTTTAATCATCCGGTCGAAGTCCGACTCAAACAGCCGGTCTTGCACGATGCGGTATTTCTCGAACTCACTCTCGGCATGGGCATTGGCGATTTCAGAAGTCACTTTGCCGGCATCCTGCAAAATCTCTCGGTCGGTCGCGGCGATGAAGCGGTTGAGACGAGTTTCCCAGTCCTGCATGGTCATGGGAATCTGCCGCAGCGCCATGTCTTCGGCCACATCGAGGTAAGCGGAGACGAGGCGTTGCAGTTGAGCTATTTCGTTTTCCGTCAGGTAGTTTTTCGCCAGGCTGACATCGAACTTCTGGATTTTGCCTTTGGGTGCGTCTTTCCAGGTGGTCAGTCCCATGCGCTCCTTGCTGGCATCGGCACGGGAGACGATGACTTCCGCCGCCGTCTGGCCGTGGATGGCCCAGTGCAGCTTGTTCTGCACGGTCGCAAAGAAGCGATTTGTGGACTTGGCCGTAACATCGTAGTCGATGGACGTGGCGTAGATGTCCGTGATTTTCTGGTAGAACTTGCGCCCGCTCAGGCGGATTTCCCGGATGCGCTGGAGCTGTTCTTCGAAGTATTTCTTACCGAGGATGGAGCCATCATTTTTCAGGCGCTCGTCATCCATGGCAAAGCCCTTGATGGTGAAGGTCTCGATGATGCCGGTGGCCCATTTGCGAAACTGCACGGCACGCTCAGAGTTCACCTTGTAGCCGACGGCGATGATGGCGGAGATGTTGTAGTGCTGGGTGTCGTAGGTTTTACTGTCCGCGGCAGTTATTCGAAAATTTCGAATAACTGAACCGGCCTCCAATTCGCGGTCGTCAAAGACTTTCTTGAGGTGGTAGTTCACGGTGTGGGTTTCCACATCGAAGAGCAACCCCATCATCTTCTGGGTGAGCCAGACATTTTCACCGGCGTAAACGGCCTCGACGCCACCCTGGCCGCTGGCCGCCACAAAGGTGAGGTATTCTGCCGCCGAAGAGCGAACCAAGGAAACGGTGGTGGTCTTTTTGGAGCGACCGCCGGCAGTGGGTTTATTTTTGCTCATGGGTTTAGCCTCCACTCAAAGGTAACTGGTAAGTAACGCTTCATAGTTGCCCGCCTGTCCGCGTGGACCGCACAGACAGACGCCTCATCAGGAATGGCCGGATTCAGCCGCCAGATAGCCTGGCGCAAGCGCCCGGCTGACAACACCTCGCCAAACGAATCCCGCTCTGCCGCCGGTTCACCGGGTGCGAGATGCGGCCCGTGCCCGACCGCATAGCCCAGCTCCCCGAACCATTCGAGGGCGGCATCTTCGACGATGGATTCGTTGAGGGACATTGAGTCAGAGCAACCGGTCAGTCTTCCTGACTGTGCGGAAACGCACCGGCTTCGGTTTCGCGACCCTTTCGATCACTTCTTCTTCGACCAAACGGCCGAGCCAAGCCTTGGCTTGCGGCTTCGTGACGACCAGCAGTCCTGCCACTTCTTCCTCCGTGCGTGCCTCGACGAGCTCCCGGCGCAGAACCTCCCGCACCGTGTTCAGCAGTTCGGCGTCTGGCGGGAGCTTCTTGGTCGCCTCCTGTTCCACTGCCTTCTCCGCCGTCGGTTCACACGGCTTTGCCATCGGCGCCGCCTCGTAGGCAGCCGGAGCCTCGCGCAGCCATAGCGGAAGTGTGTCTTGTTTGGGTTCAGTGGCCACGGCTTCTGCCGCGGCGACGAGTGCCATCCCAAGCTCGTTTCCGCTTTGTGGATTCGGCCAAGGTTTGCCGCCACGATGCAGAAGTGCCGCGTTGCCTTTGCCCGCGTTGGTTCCATTGCGGACAAATACCGGAACGAAGTGCAGCCGCTCCAGTTGTTCGATGGCTCCAGCCCATGTTCCGCCCTTCTCGAAATCCGAAGTCACCACCAAAGCCGCATCTGCCAGAGCGTAGATGAGCTTATTGCGTTGCATGGCGTGCCCCACGTTGAAGCCCGCCGCCGGATCGTAGGGAGAGATGATCACTAATCGGCCATCCATCAGCGGTTCCCGATTGTCGCGGGCCAACGCGGCCTTCTCCAAACTGTCCGCCATCACTCCCGCCACATCTCCACCGGCCATCAACGCTCCGTGCATGGCCGCCCGGTCGATCCCCTGGGCACCGCCAGACACGATGGAGCGATGAGCCTCCGCGCTCAGCCTGCCCACGTTCTCCGTGAAGCTGATGAGTTCATCATCCACATGCCGTGAACCGACGACCGCCAGCCCGCCTTTCTCCAGCAGAGCAATGTCCCCGCAACCGTAAAGCAGCGGCGGAGCATCTTCCTTGAGCTTTGCTTTTAGCCGCCTCGGATACTTGGCGTCAGCCCGGCTGATCACCCAAATGGCCCGTACGTTCCAGCGCTCCGCGGCCTGACTCAATAGGAAGCCTCGACCGAGCAGCGCATCCAGCCGGGTCCGACCGAAAGGTTGAGCGCAAACATCAATCAGTTCCTGCGCATCTGGCGAGAGCAAGTCCGCAGGCTGCTTCTGTTTTTGTCGCAGAATGAGGGCGAGCCGATTGTATTCGCCCAGACTGAATAGATCGCGTGAGGTCTCACCGCGTCCGGCAATCAGCGGAGCGGTCAGCAGCAGGATGGCCTGCGTATTCGGTGTCAAAGGCTCGGTCATTCGTCAGAGTTTGCAGTTGATGCCAGTGCTAGAGGATATACTGGCACACTGCCGTTGGAGGTTAAAAGATAAGCGGCGATCGTCAGCGTCCACTTGGAATCCACCATGTCATCGATTAGCAGAACGGGACCAGTTGGCACCTGTTCACGGACGGCCAGTGCGCCATCCACGTTGCGCGCCTGCTGGCTACTGTTCGCCATATCCTTTTGTGCAGGCCGGTCGTCCATCTTTTCCAGCACTGGACGAAATGGCAGATTCAGAGCCACAGCCAGACGGCGGGCAAAATCCGGCACGAGATTGGGATGTCTGCGCGAGGGAATGCACGTCACCCAAGCGGGTGCCGGTTGCGGTGCCCAAGATCGGACCATTGCGGCACACGCCTCGACCAACTGATCAGCAAATTGCCCGTCACGCGACTTGCCCTGTCTCACGAGAGATCCCCAGCCTGCATCATTCCAGATGCACAGGATTCGCCCGGGTTGAGCCCGGAAAGCCTCCGCGATGTTTCCGCTTACATTCATGTGTGGCAGACCTCCACCCGGCCATCGGAGGCGCGGCTCCAAAGGCAGACTGGTGCGGCGTAGATAGGTCAGCGCCTCGCGGGCGATTCCTTCGTCAAAGGTTTCCGGCAGCGGGGCTACGTTTGGCGATTGGTGTTCGCTTACCTCCCCGTCCAAAGCGCGAACGAGGAACTCCATGTGCCCGGCGATCAGTACCACATACTTTTGCATCTGCTGTTGCTCAGCCCGGCGCAGCGCAGTGAGGCGGTCGGCCCGTTGCCAAAATGCCTCCGTCAAGTTGGCTGCGGTGAGCCGCCACTTGCTGCCCTCCTTCACAATCGGGGCTGGCGATTCCAGCACCATGAGTTGCAGCGCCTTGTCGATCCGCCCGCGTCGTGCATTCACCAGCGGCATCAATTGCGGGATGGAAAGCCCGTCAAGCGCGCCTTGCAGCGCGGCCAGCACTCCCGCCACCTCCTCGCGCGAAGGAAAAGCGCTCTCGATGAAGAAGTCGGTGATGTCGGTTTCCTCCGCGCCGCTCAGCAGCACCCCGTGAGCCGCATTCAGTGCCCGGCCAGCACGGCCTACTTGCTGATAATACGCCACCACTGACCCCGGCGTCTGGTAATGAATCACAAACGCCAAATCCGGCTTGTCGAAACCCATGCCCAGCGCCGTCGTCGCCACCAGCGCCTTCACCCGGTTCTCCAGCAGCGCGTTCTCAAGTTCCACTCGTCTCTCGCCGGTTTCGCCACTGTAAGCTTCCGCCTGAATGCCTCGCGATTGCAGCCAGCCCGCGATCTGCACCGCATCACGCACGGTCAGCGTGTAGATGATGCCACTGCCCTCCAAGTTCGGCAGATGAGTCGCCAGCCATGCCATCCGCCCCACCTGACTCGGGATACGCATCGTCTGGAGCAGCAGCGCTGGTCTGCCCAAGCCGCCGCGCGACACCGTGAGGTTCGGCCCCAGCACAACCTGCAAATCCTCCAGCACTCTGTTGTTTGCCGTCGCCGTTGTCGCCAGCACACGGAGGTTTGCGGGCATCGTGCGCAGGATACGTTCGATGAACCGGTAGTGCGGGCGGAAGTCATGGCCCCAGTCCGAGATGCAATGCGCCTCATCCACCACCAGCAGCGAAATCCGCGCGGCAATCGGTGCCAGCACCTCCGTGCGGAAATGTTCGTTGGCCAGCCGCTCTGGAGAAATCAACAGGATGTCCACCTCGTTCCGCGCCAGCGCCGCCTCGACCACCTGCCAGTCGTCGCGGTTCTCCGAGTTAATCGTTACCGCACGCACCCCCATCCGCTCCGCCGCCACGATCTGATTCCGCATCAGCGCCAGCAAGGGCGATATCAGGATGGCCGGTCCCATTCCGTCCTCTCGCAGCAGCTTGGTCGCGATGAAATACACCGAACTCTTTCCCCAGCCTGTCTTCTGCACCACCAGCAGTCGCCCGCGCCCATCCACCACATGCTGAATCGCCTGCTCTTGATCATCACGAAAAACCGCGCTCGGGTTCTGAGTTCCGAGGCGGAGAAGTTCGAGAGCGCGTGCTGGCTTGTAAGGCATGACGGGAATCAGTTTTGAAGCTCGGTGACGCCGAGGACGACGTGCTTGTATTCCGCCGCGTCCATGTTGTTGCGCAACTTGTCGGCGGCGAGCCAGAGTTTGGACTCGAAGCGGATATTTGCCGTGGTCGTGGCGGTGGGTAGTTTGTTGGCCATACGTGGGGCTAGTGGTGGCTGGGGTCGGGGTGGATCCGGGCTGCTTTCCCCGCTTTGACACAGGTGACCACCCCGGACGGGAGGAATTTCCAAAGGCCGCCAGCCTTGTGGGCAGGCATATTCTTAGGGACCGGCCATTTGTAAATGGTGTCCCGGCTGACCCCCAGGTGAGCCGCAGTGTCTCCGGCCGACAGGCAGTGCTTTTGCATATTCCGGGGCCACCGCAGGCCCACCCGGGATTGGGGGGAAACCGCGTTGGCCAACTGGATAGTGAGAATAGCTGTGGGTGACCAAAATGACCAGAGAAAAGCAAGGGAACGGGGGAATTTAGAATGGCGAAATGGGGAGCGGAGAGAGGTTATCCCTAGGTGGTAGACCTGCCTCCTTCCGGGATCTGCGTTCATCTACGGCATCTGCGGATACTCTCCCTGACCGGTCCTCGGTTCATACCACAGACTTGCAAGAAACGGGGAGGGATATAGAATCGACCGCAAGTTCTAACCCTGATCATGTCCGGCAATAGAAATTGGAAAACCATGGGATCAACGACCCTGCTCAAACGCGTTTCATCGGCCCTTTTGGGGATCTTTTTGTCAATGGGCTCGGCAAGTCCGTCCATTGCGGCGGAAGCCAAGCCCCCAACCACAAGCCTGCCGGCATTCCAGGAAACCAAGGCGGAACGGGATGCCCGCATGCAGTGGTTCCGGGATGCGAAGTTTGGCATGTTCATCCATTGGGGCTTGTATTCGCAATTGGCGGGGGAGTGGCAGGATAAAACTGTGACGGGGGGTGCGGAGTGGATTCAGGAGTATTTGAAGATTCCCAGTTCCCAATACAGCCCGCTGGCCAGGACCTGGAAGCCATCGAAATACAATGCCCGGGAATGGGTGCGCCTGATGAAGGCTGCGGGGATCAAATATGTCTGCATCACCACGAAACATCATGATGGGTTCTGCCTCTGGCCCACGAAGATGAACGATGACTGGAACATCACAATCACCCCTGAAGGTCAGGACCTGCTCAAACCCCTGGCGGATGCATGCCACGAGGAGGGTCTCCAATTCTGCATCTACCATTCCGTGATGGACTGGCATCATCAGGATTGGCCAAACCGTCCTGCCTACAATGACTACGCCAAGGGCAAGCCGGACATCGAACGATTCCGAACCTACCTTTACGGCCAGCTCAAGGAGTTGTTCACCAATTATGGCCCCATCGGGATGGTGTGGTTTGATGGAACCTGGGACCGGAAAATCTGGACCTCGGATGACGGCAAAGCGTTGGAAGATTACACACGGTCACTCCAACCCAGCGTCATCCTCGACAACCGGTCCGGTTACCTGCCTCCCCAGCGGAAACTCGACATTGCGATCGCCAACGCTTATGGCTACGTCTTCGCCGGCGACTACATTTCCCCGGAAGGGGAGGTGCCATCCACCGGGTTGCCCGGGATTGATTGGGAGACCTGCCAGACAATGCAACTGCCGAACAACTGGGGGTATAACAGGCTCGTTGGGTTCCGAACTTTCCACGATCTGCTCCGGCAATTGATCGACGTCACCAGCAAGGGCGGCAACATGCTCCTCAACATCGGCCCCAGCGCGGAGGGCGAAATCCTGCCGCAGGCCAGACAATCCCTTGCCAAGTTCGCCACATGGATGCAGGTGAATAGCGAAGCAATCCATGGCACCACCGCCAGCCCGTTCGGGTGGCTGCCGTTCGATGGTCGCTGCACGCAGAAACCCGGCAAGTTGTTCCTGCATGTTTTCAAGGCGCCCACCAACGGTCGGCTGCTTGTCCCGATGACTTCCACGGTGAAACGGGCCTATCTGCTGGCCGCGCCGGACAAGGACCTGACTGTGACCGCCACCGCAAAGGGAATGCTCGTGGCCCTGCCAGCCTCCGCGCCCGATTCCATCGCTTCGGTGGTGGTGGTGGAGCCATCCGGCTCGGTTGTGGCTATGGATCCCCCGAAAAACCTGTCTCTGGGCAAAAAAGTGACGGTCTCCGGAGAGTGGAAGGGCCGTGAGAAGGAGTTGACGAAGAGCCACGCCAATGACGGAAATTTCGACACCATCTGGGCGGCGGAAGGCGAAAAGGCGCGCGAGGGGTGGGTGCAGATCGATCTTGGCACCGAAGAGGATGTTTGTGCCGTGGTATTGGATGACCATACCTACCAACGAACCCGCAAGTTTGAAGTCCAGGCACAGGTGGCTGGAAAGTGGAAGACCCTCGTCACCGGCACCACCATCGGCGCCCACAAGCGGGAGGTTTTCGATGCTGTGAAAGCCCGACTGTTCCGGCTTATGATCCAGGAAGCGACTGACACCCCGGTGGTGAACGAATTCCAATTGTTCGGCGACTAAAGCATCCGGCAAGAGCGGATCGTTTGTGAGACGGTATGGTTCGGAGTCTTGTTGCCTTGTGACACGCATCGGTTGCCGACTTGACAGTGGCCTCCCTGTTTGGCCCATTATCGCCTTATGTTCTCAATTAACCTGCGTTTCCCCCTCGCCATCACAATCGCTGTTTTGATGAGTGCCCTGAACTTCGCCGGTGCCGTCACGGAGCATCTTCTGGCTGGATCTGCCAGTGTTGATTTGACGCCGCCATTGGAGATGAAGGTGGCGCTGGGGGGATACGGGGAGCGCATGAGCAAACCGGCCCTGGGCATCCATGATGCCGTCCGGGCCAAGGCATTGGTTCTCGAACAGGGGGGACGACGGTTTGTTCTTGTTACTGCCGACATTCTGGCTTTTCCCCCTGGGTTCAAGACATTGGTGATGGATCGTCTGTCGGCGGATGGTTGGAGTTCTGACCAGATCATGCTCCTCCCCAGCCACTCCCACACCAGCTTCGACATGATGACCCTTCACCCGGGAAATTCGTTTGAGATCCCGCAGTTGGGAATTTACAGAAAGGATGTGACCGATCATGTGGCTGATGCACTCGCGAGAGTGATCCGGGTTGCAGGAAGCAATCGGGTTGCGGCCGCTACGGCGTCCGTAACAACCTCCGCCGAGGGGAAGAACCGGAATCGGCGGCATGGCGGAGTGATCCACGATGAGGGATTGACCGTCACCCGGTTGGACGGCCTGGCAGGGCAGCCCGTGGCCGTCCTGGTTAATTGGACCGGACATCCCACCTTCATGGAGCCGGAGGATATGATGTTTTCCGGCGACTGGCCGGGACACATGCAGCGCACATTGGAGGCCCTGATTGGACGGGGCGTTATCGCATTATTTTACAACGGGGCAGAGGGGGACCAGTCTCCCGTTCCGCCTGCGGATTGCCACAGCAACTGGGAGCGGGCCGAGAGGTATGGGCGGGAAATGGGAATCCTGGCGTGGCAGACCTGGAACAAAATTCAACCCCGGCATGCGGTGGATCTCAAGTTCCATACAGAGACGATCACTCTTCCGGAGAGGGTCGCACACCCGGACTTCATGAAAACCGGCGGGGCTGAATATGGGTTGAATGAGGGGATGATGGAAGGGTTTCTCAGCCGTCTCGTGCCCGAGAAGAGCCACAGCACGTCGCTTCGGCTGGGAAATCTGGTGATTCTCGGGGTGCCAGGGGAAATGGCTGCGGAGCTTGGATTGGAACTGAAGTCCAGATGCCGGGAATTGACGGGGCTTCCCTGTGTCACCATTGGAGGTCTTGCAGATGAATGGGTCAGCTACATGCTTCCCGCCGGGGAATACCGGAAGGGCGGCTATGAAGCCAGCGTCAGCTTTTATGGCGAAACCCTTGGCACCACGGTGGTGGAAGGGGTCACCCGTGGCATGCGTGGCTTAAAATAGCACCCCCAAGGCCGCGGATATACCCTGGTAGAGCGACGGAGCGGTGTAGTTTCCTCAAGGCTGGGCCTTGGGGCCGCTTTTTCCGGATTTCAGCCGATAGGTGAGCACCGCGCTGCCCGGCTTGGAGTTGATCTCAACCTTCAACCCGTTCTTCATCAGGTCTGCGCCTGAAACCAGACGGGTGCCTTCGGTATCGAAGTTGGTGAATTCGTATTGAGCAGATCGACTGAGCCCGCTCAGGCGAAGGGTGGTCATGGACTGCTCGCATTTGGCCCTGCGAAACACCTGAACCATTCCATCTCCATGCCCTGGTCTGTTGAACTGCCAACCGATCCATTGATCCGGTTGCAGACTGTAGGCAGTGAGCGGGTAATAGTCACCCAACATGAGGGGGGCGATTCGGGCACACTCGCCGTAGGCTTTCTTTTGGGCTGGGGCGTTCTCGGGGTTCAGGCCGCCCATTCCGAAGGATGGGAGGTAAAAACTCCGGAATGCGTAGGGATCATGCAGGTAGCATCCGGTGCCCTGAAACGGCAACCAGGAGGAAAGTCCGAAGGTGTGTCCCTGATTGCCTTCGACCACCCCCTTCATTTCGGGGAATTGAAAATCGCTGCGGAGCAGGGGAACGGCACGCCGCATGGTCTCCAGATCGTTACGCCGTCCGCCGGAGGCGCAGGAGTCTATGTGCAAACCGGGATTCCGCCGCCGGAGAGCGTCCCAAAAGGCGAGATGGCCCTGAACATAAAAGTTCTCGGTGGAACCTGCCCTGTCAGGCCCATCATTCTTCTGCCAGGCGGGCAGGGGACCTCCGCCATTCATATCCTCACGATACCAGTCAAGGCCCTGCGCCTTGATCATGGTGTCAATGTGGTCCACCAGCCAGCTGAGGGCCGCCGGATTGCCAAGGTTCAAAATCGATCCATGGGATGATCCGGGCAGCATCCATTCGGGGTGTTTGGTGGCAAGCCAACATTGAGGATCGCCGATGCGCTCAGGTTCAAACCAGAGCAGGAACTGCATCTTCTTGGAGCGCACCCAATCGCTGAAAGGTCTGAAGCCTTCAGGATAGCGGGAGGGATCCACCTCCCACGTTCCGGTGTTGAGCCAGGAATCTCCATCCTTATAGGGGCCGTTCGTATTGGGATACCATGTGTAGGCTCCTCCGGCATCGCGCCAACAGAGGCTGGGCTGGATTCCTGCATCGAGAAAGGCTTTCACATAATTGGTTGCCGAGGGCGATCCATCCACCTGGATCTGGGCGATCGGACCCTGTGGCTCCCCACCCACACGGGGCAGGGTGTGAGCAAGATACCACCGGCGCCAGAGGTTCTGGGAGCGGACGACATCGTTTCCCCGCCAGAAGAGCACGGCGATCAACGGTGTGCGAATCTCCTCTCCCGGCATCAACCGCATGCGCAGTGTCTGCTGCCCGGCTTTGATTCTCAACCCATCGCTGGAATCACGGGTGAACGTGCTGGACCATTGCCCGGGCCATCCAACCGCAAGGATGACTCCCCGGTCAGCCGATTGCAGGTTGTAATAAGGCCAGCCAGCAGGTCCATCGCAGGATTTTCCAGAGTGACCGGGAGGGCTGAACTGCTTCGTGAAGCCCGGGGGCAGGGGAAGATTGTAGGGTTCATAACTGTCAGCGGTGCAGGAGTCGCCTTTGACGCCATGGAGCAGGAACCCGGCTCTCGGCGAGTGCTTGAGGGAAATGTCCAACCCATTCAAATGTTCCAGAACCGGGGTCTCTGATTTGCCAGTGTTCCTGATGCGCACTGTCCATTCCACCGCAGGGTATTCGGAATAATCAACCGAGGTGCAGACGATTTGAACACCTCCTGCCGGATCACTCCAGGTCACCGTGCTCTCCGTGCGGGTTGAATCCAACTTGCGGCAGACGGTCCTTGCAGTCCATGTGGTCAAAAGCTCCGTCGATGAACGCCCCCCGAACGTGAAGGAGAAGGGAACCCGGATGGATGGGCGCTGCAGATTCTCACGCATCCAGTCCCCTTTCTGCCGCATCTCACTGCCGGTCGGCGCGACTCCATCGCGGCCCACAGCACTGAGTTTGAAAATGGCCAGACAGAGGACGAGTAGAAATCGAAAAAGGAAGGGCGTAACCTTCGGTGCCACCGCTTCAAAATGGGGTAATTTCATGAATCAACGCTCCCTGACTGGGATCAAGGTCGCCTTCAGGGTCAGTCCACCCTATGAACTCCGAAATCAAAAGCAAACGAAAACAGATCACCAATTTCCCAAGAAATCGATGACTTCCCCCCTCACATCACCCAAACCCAACTCTGGAGCGGACTGCCAATTCGGTTGGCTCATGAGCTGAAAACAAAACGATTTTGCACCACTGAAGAACTTTGGTATCGTGACAACATGAACAAACAAAAGCCATTGACCCATGGCGCAGCGGCTAAGCGATCTGGCAGGGGAGTTGATTTCGGGCTAATTATGGAGGAAAAGCTCGAAATGGCGGGTGCCAGATCCGGATCAACCCTCCAGCGAAGCATTCCCGCGTGGATGTCGCATCTTTTGGGCTTTTGCCTTTTAATCCTTGTCGTCGCCGTGAGCGAACCCTCAGCGAGTGGCCAGGGGAACTTTCTCCAGATCACGAATTTGAAGGTGGCATCAGAGGGATGGCGGTTGGGTTGGGAGACTGGCACAAATGCGGCCTTTACAGTGCAGTATCAGGAAACCTTGCGAGATGGAATCTGGCGCATCCCGGATTCAGCTCTCCCTGTGGCTACTAATTACTGGATTGAGCCCGTCAGGACCAACGCCTCACGCTTTTACAGGGTGACCGGAGTCCCGCAGGCTGACCGTGGCAAAGTGCTGGGTGCTCCCACATTCGTCCGCACGGTATCCCTTTTGGAATTGGGTTTCTACTACAGCCAGGGGCTTCTTCCCGTGGCGCCGAGATACAGCGTCCGGCTCTATAAAGTGGTCTATGAGACCATCACGCCCATCGGGGGCAAGACCCGGGCGTCCGGAGCCTTAATACTGCCGGAAAGCACGGGGCGACCACTGCCCCTCATCAGCTACCAACACGGCACCATCACGCAGACCAACAAGGCACCCTCTGCGATGGAGACCACCGGCGAAGCATTCGTGGGAGTCGCGATGGCTACAGCAGGCTATGCGGTGGTTGAGGCCGACTATCTGGGACTCGGCGAGTCTCCCGGGCTTCACCCCTACCATCATGCCCGCTCGGAGGCTTCAGCTTGCGTGGATTTGCTCCGGGCAGCGCGGACGATCTGCTCCACCAATGGTTTCCCCCTCACGAACCGGCTTTTTCTGTGCGGCTATTCCCAGGGAGGGCACGCCACGCTCGCACTTCTTCGTGAAATCGAAACGCACCATGCCACAGAGTTTCCGGTCACCGCCTGTGCCCCGATGGCCGGTGCTTATGACCTTCCGGGCGTGACCACGGGTGACTTTCTTTCGGGTCGGATCTTCCCCAATCCGTATTATTTTCTCTACCTTCTCGCAGCCTTTCAGGATGTTTACCATTTTGCCCCGACCCTGCAGGATTTGCTCGCTCCACCCTATAACACAACTCTGCCCCCTTTGCTTCACGGGAACACGACTGGCGGGATCATCAACGCGGCGCTGCCCCAGGATCCAACCCTGATTTTGAAGCCTGAATATCTGGTGGCATTCCGCTCGGATCCACGGCATCCCCTTCGTCTCGCGCTAAGGGACAACGGCTTGTGCGATTGGACCCCATCAACCCCTCTGCGCCTTTACCACTGCAGCGGGGATCAGGATGTGATTGTGGCAAATTCCAAGGTTGCCGCTGCGGGGTTTCAGGCACGCGGGGCAACAAATGTCGTCTGGCTGGATCCCCTCCCTGGAGCCAATCACGGAGGGTGTGCCCAGCCGAGCCTGCTGGCGGCCAAGATCTGGTTCGATTCCTTCAACTGACCGCATGAACGGCAAACCAATCCCTGATTCCGCCTTAAAAGGCAGCCGGGTTCGTCCCCTGCGGATGCACCTTGCCAGAGGGATGATGCTGGTTACCGCCCTGCCATTGCTCCTCATGAGCATCTATTACGGCCGGGTGCTCCTGGTGGGTTATCACGAGGAGACTGGCGATCATCTGGTTGAAACGGCACAGGCGGCAGCCCGTGCTGCAAACGACTATCTCCTCAAACACCAGCAGGCGATCGTTTCCCTTGCTGCCGCCATTGAGGCAAAGGGCGCCTTTGATCCAGACACATTGAGCCAATGGCTGGGTAGGGCCCAGGTTCAATATCCCGGGTTCTTAACCCTGCTCGTTGCAAACCAGCAGGGGCGATTGGTAGCAGCCCACCCATTGAAAACAGCAAAGGGGGAGGATGTTCTGGCCGTCAGTGGGTTGGTTTCTGATCGCGAATATTTTCGTCAACCTCTTGCGACCGGCCGTCCTTTCGTCTCACAGGCCTTTCTGGGACGTGGTTTCGGATCGGATCCGATTGTGGCCGTAAGCACCATTCTCCGGGGGGTGGACCAGCATGTAATTGGTGTCATCGAGGGCTCCCTTGATCTTCGGCAATTCAAGAGGTTCGGGGATGATCTCACCCGGTTGCCGGGAACCGAACTCATTTTTTTGGACTCCGCCCGGAAAGTGGTTTACGCAACGGCTGGTAAACTCTACCCGCCCCTGACGTCGGAAGCAGAGTCTCCTGTATTGATGAGTCTCCAACAAAGCGGCAGCGGTCAGCATTTTGTGAGCGTTCGCGAACGGCCTGATGGGGCCGGAACCGAAAAGATGCTCTCAGGCAGATCCGTCGAGGTTTCTGGGGCTCAGCAGTTTGGATGGACAGCGATTGTGCAGCGCCCCATGCGGGTCGTTTACGCCAAGGTCTACGCATACCTGATCGTGGTGGCTGTCGTGGCAGCGGTGATCCTCCTCCTGTCTCTCGCTTTTTCCGGCTATATTGCTCGCCGGATCACTCAGCCAGTAGAAGAGTTGGTGGGAGCCCTCCAGCAGTCAGTCTCAAATGTGGTTCCAAAGTTGTCACCCCAGCCTGATTCGCACGGGATCGCTGAGATGGCAACCCTGCTGACGTGCTTTAATGAGATGTCCGCGCGGCTCACAGTTGCGTTTGCTGAAGCACATGAAAGCCTGATTGCGAGGGACCGGCTGAACTCCGATCTGGTGGCATCACGAGTGGCGCTTCAAAAGGCCTACGACGAAATGGAGAACCATGTCGAGGAGAGGACGCGGGAACTTTCCAGAGTCAATGCCACCCTTAGAACGTTGGTGGACCATCAGCAGGCTGCAATCGTATTCGAAAATACCGGTTGCAAAATCGCCTTTTCAAACACCTCCGCCAGCCGGATTCTCGGACTTCCGCCGCAGAATGAACGGTTGGAGAAGGCACTCTTGGGAATGTGCGAAACGGCGAAAGAGGCTTTTCTTCAACCGGACCGGTTTCCACAACTTGTCGAATCGATGCGCACACTGCAGCAGCTGGCAACCGGAGTTGAATTGGAACTTGTGGACGGACGGCATGTTGAATTGGACTACGCTCCGGTCATGGCTGAGGGCCAGTTGGTCGGACATTTGTGGCAATTTTGGGATATCACTGGACGAAAGCGGTCCGAAGCGGCCTTGCAGCGGCTTTCGGTTGCCGTGGAGCAAAGCCCAGTCTCTGTTTTCATCACTGATCCGCGTGGGAACATCCAATACGTAAACCCCAAGTTTATTGCCCAAACAGGTTTTACCGCAGAGGAAGCCTTGATACAGCCACCTTACATGCTTAGGTCAGGCTTCCAGTCCGCAGAATTTTACCAAAGGCTCTGGACATCCGCCAGGGATGGAAAGTCCTTTCACGGCGAGATTTGCAGCCAGGGAAGGAGTGGCGACCTGCGCTGGGAATCGATCGCGATCGCTCCCATAAGGAACTCCGGGAAGGAAATCAGCGGCTTTGTTGCGATTTTGGACGATATCACGACTCAAAAGGCCGCAGAGCATAGAACGCAGGACGCCCTCCGGAGAGAACGGGAGGCGAACGAGATGAAGACTAGGTTCATCACCACCATCTCTCATGAGTTTCGAACCCCCATGGCGGGCATTCAGATGACAACGGACCTGCTCGTGGACGCTGGCGATCAGTTGCCACCAGAGATCCGGCTGAAGCACCTGAACCGCATCCTTCGTGCAGTTCATCGCTTTAAGCGGATTTTGGATGAGGTGATAACCATCAACCGGGCAGAAAGTGGGAAACTGTTTTGCAGGACTGTAAAAGTCGAACTTCAACCCATTATGGAAGAGGTGGTTCAGGACTGTCTTTTGGCGGAGGGGCGATCACATCGGATCACACAATCCGTCCAAGGCGAAACATGTCCGGTCCAAGTGGATCCTGATTTGCTCAGAACTGTTCTGGTGAATCTCCTAACAAACGCAGTCAAGTATTCACACATCGGAACCGAAGTCTTGATCGAACTTCGGCAGGGCAGCGACAGTTACCAGGTTGTCGTCTCCGACCATGGAATAGGGATCCCTGAAGAGGACCAACCCCGTATATTCCTCCCATTCGAGAGGGCGAGTAACGTCAGAAATATTCAGGGAACGGGACTCGGGTTGAATATCGTCAAACGGCTGGTCGAATTGCAGGGAGGTAGAATATCATTCACCTCCCGGAAGGACCATGGAACGACCTTCCTGGTTGAGCTGCCGACCGTTTCAAACCAGGGAACCAACTCCAACCCGGATTCCGTGCATAGTTCGATCGTGATTTGAGTTTTTTTCGTGGAAACCGTTTTTGCATATGCTATGATTCGTCCACAAGCAAGAAGTTTACCAGCTCCGAAGGAGCACATCTTGCGTGATCATAGTCTAGAGGAACATCAATGAACGCCAACGGAACGATCAGTGAAATCCTGCATGGGAAGAGACCTGAGATTTGGACCACAAGTCCTGATGCCATGGTCTACGATGCCATCGAGCTGATGGCCGAAAAGAATGTGGGGGCGCTGCTCGTGATGAACGGAGAGCAGTTGGTGGGGATCATCTCAGAGCGTGACTACACACGAAAAGTGATCCTCAAGGGGAAGGCCTCCAAACAGACCGCCGTGAAGGAGATTCTTTCTGGTCATATCATCTGTGTCACGCCCGCGCATACCATCGAGGAATGCCTGCGCCTGATGACAGAGCATAGGATCCGTCACCTGCCAGTCATGGAGGGAGATCGAACCGTTGCAGTCATCTCGATTGGCGACCTTGTAAACTGGATCATTTCCGCCCAGAGCAGCACGATTCAACAGCTGCAGACTTACATCGCGGGAGTTCCAGGTTGACCGCTTGGAGGGCTCCAATCGCAGTTCGACAGCGGGCCAAAGACCCGCACCCCCTTATCTGGGCTGTGTCTTCGTCACGGTGACGGAAACATATTTCGCCTGAGGAATGATAAATTTTTTCGCTTCAACAGTGACCGCAGTTGGGCGGTGTTCGGTCATGATGCGGTCGGCAATGTTCGACACAAGTTTCTCAAGGAGTTTCCAACTTCGCCCATCCCCCAGCTTCAGAAGATCCTGGACCACGTCATAATAGTCGATTGTCTTCTCGATACGATCGCTAACAGCAGCGATGCTGAAATCGTAGCTGATATCAACCGTGAGCAACAATCGTTGTGGCTTGGACCTCTCATCGTCTGAGACTCCCACGGAATAAAAGACTTCCAGATCCACTATCGAGATTCGTGACATTTGGTTCAAGCAGGGTAGGTTGGTTTATGTAAATTATCGAACATTCCAAGCCTATCAGGCTGGAAATCACCTTCAGTTCATGGCGACTTTTCCCCGGTCGCCAGCAGGAGCGTTCGGGTCGGATGATTCAGAGGAAGTGCAAGGGCGTCGGCGGGGGTGACCCAACGATATTCCCGAGCCTCCTCATTTAGGACCACATTTGTGATGCCGCGCACCCGGCAGGTGTAGTTGAGAAGCACAAAGTGGGCATCCTTATAAAATTCTTTGGATCCAATGCAGTCCTGAACAAGGACCAGTCTTACCTCGTCGACATCAAGATCTGTTTCCTCCCGAATTTCCCGAAGGAGTGCAGCTACAGCGGCCTCCCCCCACTTGATTTTCCCCCCGGGGATGCCCCAGAGATCAGACCACTTATGGGTGCGCACCATGAGGACCCTCCCTTGATCGTCGAAGATCAGCCCCCCCACCGTTGAAACAGGGGTGCGGGACTCACTCTCGGCCACTTCGGGCGGGTTTGGGGCCATGCCATCCCTGCTCAGGATGATCTGCAACTCTCCAAGATGTTCCACGACCAAATCCGGAGTGGAACGGCGCAACTGACTTAAGGTGTTGTAACCTGTGAGCACGGCAACAGCTTGAACTCCCCCATGGTGGGCAGTTTCCATGTCATGCTCCATGTCCCCAATAAACATGGTCTCTTCAGGCATGAGCCCATTTTCCTGTAGAATGTCACGGATTTTCTCCCGCTTATCCCAAACGTTTACATAGGGCTTTTCTAGAAATTGCTCGAAGCCGGTCACGCCTGCCTGAACTGCGAAGTGCTCATGGTGGACGGTGCTCAGCAGAAAGGTGCGAATCTTTCGATCCCTGCAAAATTCCAGGAATCGCCTCGCATGGGGTAATTCGCAGACCGAATCCTGAACCTGACGAAAACGGAAGTGAAACCACTCTTCCAGCTGCGGAAAATCAGCTTCTGGAACGTGGCGATCGTAAAAAATGGTAAAAGGAAGGCAAAACTCGGCTCGAAATTGATCCAATGTCAATTCCCCCTTGCCGGACTGGGAGAGCACATAATTCGTCGCTTTCCAGACAGCAGGCAGATCATCCACGAGAGTGCCCGACCAATCGAAGATGATATTGCGGATCATTCTTATGGATGGATTGATCGGTCGGGGGACTACGTTCAATAAACAACCTTGTTCAGCGGGTATTCGATGATCCCTTCGGCTCCAGCCTTCTTAAGGGCTGGTATCAATTCTCGCGCCACATGTTCATCAATGATCGTCTCGACAGCCACCCACCCCTCCTGGCTCAGGGTCGAGATGGTGGGCTTGCGCAGGGCAGGGAGGGTTTTCAACAAGTGGTCCAGGTTGCAGCGTTCGATGTTCATCTTGAGACCGACTTTCGCCTCGGCTTCGAGTGCCCCACGCAGAAGGAGGGACATGGTCTCAATTTTCTGCCGTTTCCAACTGTCTTTCCACGCCGTATTATTGGCGATGAGCCGGGGTGTTGATGTGAGCAGGGTATCCACAATCCGCAACTTGTTGGCGCGCAGGGAGGATCCTGTCTCGGTGATTTCAACAATGGCGTCCACGAGCTCATGAGCCTTCACCTCAGTTGCACCCCAGGAAAATTCAACCTCCGCCTTGACCTTGTGCCGGCGAAGATACTTGCGGGTCAGGTTTACGACTTCAGTCGCAATCCGCTTTCCCTCCAAATCCTTCACCGTTTTGATAGGGGAGCTATCCGGAACTGCGAGCACCCAGCGAGCTGGCTGGCGGGTGGCTTTGCTAAACAGAAATTCTCCCACCTCATGAACCTTTGATCCATTTTCCTGAACCCAATCCAGACCTGTTATGCCACAATCCAGATAGCCGTGCTCAACATAGCGGCTGATCTCCTGAGCCCGGATCAGTCGAATTTCGAGCTCCGGATCATCCACATAAGGTATGTAGGAACGGCTGCTGACCGTTACGTTGTAACCGGCCTTCGCCATTTTTTCGATGGTGGCATCCTGAAGGCTGCCCTTTGGCAGGCCGAATCGCAAAATCTGTGGTTTGTTCATGAATGGTGTCCCTGCACGATCATCCGCTGATGACATCTGCAGTTTTGTCGTGTTTATCTGCCATGAAAAACACCCCAAAACAATCTTTTCTTTGGGGCAGGGCATCGCAATCGATGGTTTTACCCGAAAACAACGATTCCAGACATTGAGGTCGATGGGGGCTTAGATGCCATCAATATGACAGACAGGGTGGTCAACCTATGACCCGGCGCCCCTGGATGCGCATACTCCGGGATGCCAGACGCGCCACGCAAAGCGGATAAAGCTCATGTTCCGCCAGTTGGATGCGTTCATGCAGGCTTTCCGCCGTGTCCCCATCGAGCACTGGCACCGATTGCTGGCCGATGATCGGGCCCGAGTCGATTCCGGAATCGACAAAATGAACGGTGCAACCAGTCACCTTGACGCCGTAATCCAGAGCCTGCTTCCATGCCTCCAGACCGGGAAATGATGGGAGCAGCGAGGGATGGATATTAACAATGCGCCCGGCAAAGGCGTTGAGGAAGTTCCCTTTGAGAACTCGCATGAATCCGGCAAGAACCACAAGTTCCACCCCCGCCTGCTGTAACTCGTGAATCCAAACCTGTTCCGCCTCATCATCCAGCCGGGTGCGGAACTTTCCCGGGGGGATATGGCGTGCTGGAATCTGTCTTGTCCTGGCATGGCCAAGGATGCCGGCGTTTTCAACATCGCTCAAAACGAGGCAAGGTTGTGCCTTGACCGCCCCGGCAGCGCAGGCATCCGCAACGGCTACAAAATTTGAGCCCCGGCCGGAGCCGAGGATACCCAGACGCAATGGTGTGGTTTCACTCACAGCCTGTTCTTAGCCGTCAACCAGCACCCGGCGCAAGCACATAACGGCGGCTGTGGCTGCTATTCATCCCATGCATCCACCGTGTGGGCCAGATCTCCTCCCCGGCCAGGGCATTATCCTGGAAGCGCCAAATCAACTTTTGACGCTCCGGGCCAGGGAATCGGTTGTGACCTGATGAAAGGTCGTGCCTACCGGAAGGGGACATCCAGCGAGAAAGTCTCCAGCACCCAGCCTCCGGGATCCCTCCCTTTGAAGGTTGATGAGTCGTACCGAGCCAGTTCCACAACCAACCACAATTCCGTCTTTTCCGAACGACAAAACGGTGCCGGGGGGGCCGGATTGGGTGCAGATTTCCGCCTGCCAGACTTTCAGCAGCACAGGTCGGGGATCGGCCGAGAGGTGAGTAAAAGCTCCCGGCCAAGGGACAGAGCCCCGCACCAGATTGACGATCCGGGCTGCAGGAAGAGTCCACTTGATGCACCCCTCTTCCTTGCGGATTTTGGGCGCCAGAGTGGCCATTTGATGGTTCTGGGGGGTTGGTTTTATGCTGCCTGAGACCCATTCCGGGAGCGTCCGATCCAGAAGAGCGGCGCCAATTTCCGCAAGCCGGTCATGGAGTGAGGCGGATGTATCCTGCGGGGTGATTGGAGTGGATTCAACGGTAAGAATATCGCCCGTATCGAGTCCGGCATCCATGCGCATGATGGTAACTCCGGTTTGGGATTCGCCGTTAAGAATGGCACGCTGGATGGGGGCGGCACCCCTGTAGCTAGGGAGGATTGATGTGTGAACATTGATGCAACCGTAGCGTGGGATGTCCAGAATGGCCTGAGGCAGAATCTGGCCGTAAGCCGCCACAACGATCAGGTCGGGTTTGAGCTGTCTCAGTTTTTCCTGAAAATCAGCTTGTCTCGCTTTCTCAGGTTGTGCGATTGGGATGCCAAGTTCCAAGGCCAACTCTTTCACAGGCGTTGGAAGCAGTTTGAGATCGCGGCCCTTTGGACGGTCCGGTTGTGATACAACCAGAGGGATCAGGTAAAGGGGATTGGCCGCAAGGGTTCTAAGAACCGTGCGGGCCAGATCCGGGGTCCCCATAAAGACGATCCTCAAGGGGCTATCCATCAAAGACTTGTGATTTTTTGAAGGATGTCGCTCAAGACCTTCGCTGGTGCCTGATCTGCACTGACCTGGGTGACTAAATCCTTGCCGTAGAACTCCAAAACGGGCTTGGTCTCAAGTCTGTAGGTCTTCAGACGATCCCTGATGACATCAAGATTGGCATCATCGAGGCGGTTCTCCTTTAGTGCCCGGCGCTGGAGCCGATGCATGAGATCCTCATCCTCGCCGCAGCGAAGATAAAAGATGCCCTCCACTTCCAGATCGTGCTTGAGAATCTTTGCCTGGGCAACATTCCGTGGTATTCCGTCAAGGACAAGAGTGTCTTCCTTCGGGCGAAAACGGCCGGACTTGGTGCAACCCTCGATGAAGTGCCTCCACATCTTCACAGTAGGCTCATCGGGAACGAGCTGTCCACGACCGGAATAATCCAGAAAGATCTTACCAATGGCGGTGTCAGTCTTGAGGCTCCTGAACACATCGCCACATGCACAGTGAAAGAACTGTGGAATGGTGCCAAGGATCTTGCCCTGGGTGCCCTTTCCGGCGCCAGGTGCTCCAAAAAGGAGTATTGTGCGGTATTTCATGCGGCGAGTATGGCGGGTTCCGCTCCCCACGTCAAAAGCAGCCTTCATTATTTGAAGAATAATCTTCGAATTTTAAGCCGCCCATGGCACCAGACTCAGGCGTCCTTGTGCTTGAGCACTATCTCCTGAATCTCCTGAAAATGAATCTGCACTTCCTTGATCGCCGCGCCATGATGTTCCTCAATGTGGAGGTCGTTGGCCGCGATGCGGGATATGCGGTGGCCAACATGCTGGCCGCGGGGGGATTTGAAAACCAGCACCATGTCGCGGTCGTGATCACGGCGAACTGTGGAGAAAAACCCGGAAAACTTGGTCTCGAAAAAACGCCGATTAAAGGTGAACTGTCCACGTTGGAAGGTGGTTGGCTTGGGTATCTCAGCCTTTTCCTCCTCCTGATGGGAGATATGAAGCCCTGAAGGATGTGCTGCCTGCTCGTTCAACATGGGGTTTACATCATCCCTCTCGGCTTTGGCGGCTGCAGCCGCCGCAGCAACCGTTCCGGCCGGAGCATGCGCAGCGGCGCCTGTGGGCTCCAACTCCGAATCAAGCGGCTTCACCTTGGTAGGGATGCAGAGAAAAATGATGGGCCCAAGGATCGGAAGAACCGCAGAAACGCCACAGACAACAGGGACTGGATGCCCCCTGAAAGCACACACTTCATAACCGGCGTAGACGCTGGCGCCCCAGACCAGAAGCAAAATGAAGATCCCCAGACCGGACCCAAGCAAAGCAGCTATCAGGGACTGCCGGGGGGGCAGCTCGAGGCGGGGCGGTTGCACCGGGGTAACCTCAGTCCTCTTGATTTTCTCATCCCTCGTAATTTCTATGAACGATTCAACCAGTGGCTCCAGTTTCTTATTTTCCCGGAACTTTTTGAGGTCATCCTGAGAAAACTGTGACCAATCGAGCTTCTTGTAATCCCCATCACCAACTTTGACCTGCACACCGTTGTCATTGGCCGAGCTGACCAACAATTCGCCGGTGACAGATTCGCCGTTGGCGAGTTTGTAGATTTCTGACCGGCCGATTCCGATGGCCAGTGCCAAAAAGATAATAATACAGCAGCTGATGCGTCTCACAGTCCTAGTGGAATAGCAAATCGAGTCTCTCAAAGGAAGAAGTTTTCTCTGAGCCGGAAGGAGCTGCAGGCTGCATTCAACCTTGAATCGGGCGTGTGTCCATCCACCTGTGGCATAATCAGGGCCGAAACACGTCGAGATGGCCACTATGGGTTTCCGGAGGGCTGCCATTCCATTGTCCGGTAGATTTCGCTTTCGGCAGTGGTGACGAAACCAAGGCGATGATAGAGATTGATGGCCCGGCTATGACGAAGGACGTGCAGCCGAAGAGGCGTTCGAGCCTGGGAGGCTTCCAACGTCAATTCCCTTAGCAGGCGACCGCCGATTCCGAGATTTCGCGCGCCCGGCATCAATGCCAAATCGACAATCCGAATCTCATCCGGATCCCGGTTTACAACCATCCGGCCAACCGGCAGCCCATCCTGAAGGACAATAGAGAATTTAGCAGAGGGAAACTGCGCCGCGTAGGCGGACCTCATGGCGTGGAACTGCATGGCGATGAACATCCGCCTGGTCTCGACGGACCAGCCTGTCAGATCCATCTCCACCTGCCGGGTCGATGTGTAAAGTTCCAGAAGGAAATCAGCATCCCCGGGTGTATCCAACCGCATGCTGGTTCCCTTGAGGGAACCGACGAAAGGGAGTCCTCCAGATGTGTCGTTGCACGTTGAATCCATCGTGGCTGAACCTAGATCGGAACGGCGAGAGTGGCAACCCGGGATCCATTTTGGGCCGCACGCTCGGGAAAACCTCCAGCAGGGATTTGCGCATCATCAAAAGGTGTGGTATCCGATTGATCAACAGCATTCGGTAGTGCGGCTCAGCTTGGGTGCCGGGCCACACCCGTCAGTTTTTGAACCTCCAGTCTTCACGCTGGGGAAAGCACCCTGTAGGTCGTGTGTTAGGGGAGGCAGGCATAAAGATGATGATAACAAGTCGAAGGAATTTCATAACGGGTTGTTCTGTGCTGGTTGGGGCGGCGGTTGCACCTGCGGGCGTCTTCCTGCCGGTTTCGAAACCGATTCTACCGCGCACAAAAGCACTGGGCCTGACCGATTTTAGTTCTCTGAAGGGAAGTCTATTCAAGGCCGATATTTCGGGAAAACCCCACCATTTCAAATTGCAGAAGGTCGTTGCGTGGCCCGATCCCCATCGACCGGAAAATAGGTCTGCCGGTTTACGCACGGAGCAGTTCTCGCTCTTTTTCAGGGGCAGGAAGGGCGTTGGGCAGGACACATATTCCTTCGAGCATCAAGAGCTCGGACTGTTCTCCATGTTTATTGTTCCAGTTGGCCGGAATTATGGGGATTACGCTCAATACGAGGCTGTTTTCAGCCGGCTGCTTCCAGAGGGAATTGCAACCTGACCGCCGAAAAGGTCTTCCGCAGATCAACCATTCGACCAGAAGAATTCATGTCACAACCATTTGTCGGAGAAATTCGCATGTTTGCAGGGAACTTTGCCCCAGTGGGTTGGATGCTCTGTGCGGGGCAGTTGTTGCCAATCATTGAAAACGAGACATTGTTCAATCTGATCGGCACCACCTATGGGGGGGACGGGCAAGTGACGTTCGCCCTGCCGGACCTGCGTGGCAGAGTTCCTGTCCACATGGGCAGTGGCGGCGGAGGGCAATATGTGATTTCCCAAACCGGGGGACAGGAAAGTGTGAATCTCCTGGTCCAGCAACTTCCGCCCCACAGTCATGTAGTTGGCTGCAATTCGGCCGATGGAACACTGAATAGTCCTTCAAACGGGTTCTCTGCGGGTTCTGCTCAGAACCAATATGCCAGTCAAGTTCCAGATTCGACCATGAGTTTGGCTGCGGTGCGAGCAACGGGCGGTTCCCAACCCCACGAGAACATGATGCCATTCCTTGCGGTCAACTATATTATCTCGATGTTCGGGATCTTTCCGTCCCAGTGAGCCGATGGCCTGAACTTGGTGGAACCAACCCCAAACCATAGAACTTTTAATTATGTCTGAACCTTTCCTCGGAGAAATTCGGTTGCTGTCATTCAACTTTCCTCCCAGAGGCTGGGCCTTGTGCAACGGCCAATTACTGCAGATCAACCAGAATCAGGCACTCTTCGCAATTCTGGGAACAACATACGGAGGGGACGGTCGAACGAACTTCGCATTACCAAACCTTCAAGGACGTTCTCCACTTCATTTCGGCTCGGGCGGTGGAAACAACCTTCAATTGGGGGCACAGGGTGGAGAGGCTGGGCACACCCTCACCCTCGCAGAAATTCCACCGCATCAACATTCTGTTGTTTGTGCTTCAACACCTGCGGATCAGGGGCTGCCAGCAGGGAATCTTTGGGCGAATGGCAACCAAACAGCCTATTCCCCAGGCGCGGACTCAACGATGGGCCCGGCTGCCATCCAAAGTGCGGGAGGCGGTCAGCCCCACGTCAACATGTCGCCGTTCCTGACCCTGAACTTCTGCATCGCACTCATCGGAATTTTTCCGTCACGCAATTAATCCGACTACTGATCATGGACCCATTTATCGCCGAAATACGCATATTTACAGGCAATTTTGCCCCGATAGGCTGGGCTTTTTGCAATGGGCAGCTCCTGCTCATAAGCCAGAACACAGCCCTTTTCTCGATTTTGGGAACCAATTATGGCGGGGATGGGAGAACCACCTTCGGCCTGCCCAACCTTCAGGGCCGGGTTCCACTCATGGCTGGTCGTGGTCCGGGGCTTGCAGACCGCACTCTTGGGGAGATTGGAGGCACGCCAACAGTCACCTTGGCAAATTCCGAAATGCCGACTCACACCCATCCAGTTGCGTGCTTGAGTAAAGCGGGAACCCAGAACTCACCCACAGGGGCCCTCTGGGCCAGCGCTCATTGCGGAAGGCCGAGCACCAACATGTATGCCGCCAGCGGCGGAACCACCGACAACGCGATGGCTGCAACGCTGGCCCCAGCTGGGGGAGGTCAGCCCCATAACAACATGCACCCTTTCCTGACGCTCAACTTCATTATCGCCATCCAAGGCATCTTCCCCAGCAGGGGGTGATTTTCGGACTCCACGACGAGCAACACATGTCAACTTCACAACATCCCAATCTCCATCGGATCAGGACCCTCAACTTTGGTGGTCTGGCAGGTGCATTGGGCCGGGATTCCTTTCTTGCCCTCCTTTTTGCCCTGACTGTCAACGCCTTGGGTTCCGGCACAGTCAACGTGACAACCGTGGCAGACACTGTTGACGGTTTGACAACCAGCATCGGCGCCCTGATCGCATCCCCTGGAGTCGATGGGAAGATCAGCCTGCGGGAGGCAATCCAGGCAGCCAATAACACCCCCAGCAGCTCGGGAAACTTCAACCTGATCAACATTCCCCCTGGGATTTACAACCTGACGCACGGGGAACTCGCCCTCGGAAATCCGGTAAACCGGGCGACTTATCTTCTGGGGAATGCCGCCGCCACAACGACCATCAGGCAAGCGGATGGGACGAACCGCGTCCTGAATCTGGACCCCAACGTCACGGGCGGGCAGACCAATATCATTCAGAATGTGACCATCACCGGAGGGCGGGACTCTGTGGATTCACTCGGAGGTGCGGGAATACTCGCGGGGGTAAGTTCCAGCCTCACGGCGAAGGACTCTCTGACGCTCAACGGATGCATAATAACCGATAACAGGTCGGGCTCGCCCGGCAGCACTGTGAGACCTGGAGGGGGCATTCAGATGGGTGGAGGCTTCCTGACGATCAACAACTGCGATATCTCCAGCAACTCTGCTGGAGGGAGCAGTGGCGGGGGAATCTGGTTTAACACACTCACCCCCTCCAAAGGATCCCTTACAATCATCAATTCGACCTTGATCGGGAACACATTGTCACCAGCAACCGGGGTTGCAGGCGGGGCAGGAGTGGCGATTTACGGATCATCGGACTCTGTCCATACGATCAGCGGATCGACCCTCTCCGCCAACTTGATTCAAGGTGTTTCTTCCGGCAGTGGGGTCGGGGGTGGTGTTTATATAAACGGGGGATCACTTACCATTAGCAGCTCGACGCTGGTAGGCAATGGGGTGTTCGGCACGGGTGCCAGAGGGGGCGGTATCAATGTGGAATCTGGAGTGTTGACGGCAGCTTATTGCCGTATAGTGGGAAACACATCAGCTTCAGCTGGTGGTGGACTCTATAATAGCGGACTGAATGGGGCAACGACCACGGCCATCAACAACTGGTGGGGATGCAACGGTGGACCTGGATCACTTGGGTGTGATTTGGTATCGGGCAGTGGCCCAGCCCCCAACACCTCACCTTGGATTGTTCTAAAGGCCAGCGTGAATCCAACAACGATAAATTCCGGCCTTTCGACAACCCTGACCGCGGGCTTCCTGCAAAACTCGGCTGGTCAGGCGATCAATGGGGCTCAGATTCCTGTGCTCGCGGGATTGCCAGCCGTATGGGGCGGCATGGTCCATGGGGGATTGGCGGGTCAGCAAGTGACGACCCAGACAGGTGGGACAGCTGCCGCAACCCTGATCAATGACGGCACATGCAACAACAGCAGTGCCACGGTAACGATAGATGGCACCACGGTGACCGGACTAGTGACGGTTGTCTGTGTTGCTCCGACGCTCGTTTGCCCGTCGGAAATAAGGACAAACAGTGGCAATGGTCAATGTGGTCAGACTGTGAGCTTTGCGGTGTCGACCTCCGGCAGCCCATCGCCCATCGTTGAATACAGGATGGGGACAGCTGCAATCACCTCCCCATATGTTTTTCCAATTGGGACCAATGTGGTTGTCTCAACGGCGAGCAACCGGGTTGGGACCAACAGCTGCAGCTTCCAAGTGGTGGTGGCAGACAGCCAGCCTCCACTGGCAGGACCTGACAACGTGGGAGCCCTTTCCGGCAACCTGACAGGGATTCCATTGACAAGACTTCTGGCCAACGACATCAGCACGCGGGGTGGTGCGCTGAGGATTCTGGGAGTCGACAACTTCAGCACGCATGGCGGAAAGGTAACCCTCGGAAGTAACACCATTTCGTATGCCCCACCTTCGGGGTTTGTCGGTCCAGATCAATTCACGTATGCACTGAGCGATGGTTGTGCGACAATCCGGGGCACGGTAACTGTGGCAGTGATTTCATCGGAGAGTCCGCCCTATAATGTGGTTTCCATGACTGTTTCAAACGGGGTTCGCAAGGTCCGGTTCTCTGGGATCCCTTTCCAGTCCTATTTTGTCCAATGGACATATTCATTGGATGGAAAACTGACCGATTTTCCCGGAGGCCCGTTCGCTGCCGATTCAGGAGGATTACTCAGCTACATTGATCAGACAGTCCCCATTCCCCCGACCCGGTTTTATCGGCTCAGGACCGCCCCATAATGAGCGTGGTTCGAGGGCACCGAACGGAGGCGGGCGTCAATGTATCAGGGAAGGGCCAACCCCTTCGAATAATAGAGCTGAAGATATTTCTGGTTTGCTTCGGCCACATTTTTCTGGCCTGAGGCTGTGGCAAGTTGTGCAGCCTTAGTGGCAGTATCGGCCGCAGTTGCAAAGTTGCCAGCCTGAGCTTGTGCAGCTGCAAGTGTGCCCAGAATCATCGGCTCCTGATACCCCGTCAGGTCGCAGGCCTGCTCAGCCAGTTGCACCGCTCGCTTCCCGTTTCTGACATCCTTGTCAGATGAGGATGCAAGCAACCAGGCAGCATTGTTCAGAATGTCCGGGGCGTCCCCCTTGAGGCTCAGAGCCTGCCCATACGCGACAATGGCGCGTGAATCCTGCCCGGCTTTCTGCAAAGCCTGTGCAAATTCCTGCCAGGTGGCAGGATCCGTCTGACGCAATTCCGCAGCCAGTTGCAGGTGACCAATAGCGAGCGCCACATCGTTCAAAGCCACCGCGGAATTGGCGATCCAATAGTGCAAGTCTGGGCTGTATGGAGTCACCCTCAATCCGTCACGGCAGACCTGAATCGCATCCCTGTGCCGCCCCAATCGGTTGAGGCAGACAGCAAGCTTTTGAGCGATCAACGGGTGATCCGGCTGCCTTGCGAGAGCCTGCTGCAGGAATGTCACGGCTGAGCTGTAATTTCCCTGCAGGGCGAGGATCGTGCCAAGCTGGATGAGCAGGCTGGGGTCTCCCGGATGAATCTGTAGTTCAGCTTCAAGTAGTTTCCGGGCCTCTTCCCGCTGGCCTTGACGATCCATTGCTGCAGCGAGGCCTGCAGTCGCTGATGTGGGACCACCAAGAATCTTTGAGCGGGAGAATGAGTCCTGAGCCTCTGCAAATCGTCCCTCATCAGCAAGACCAATTCCACGAACTTCATGCGTCGCAGGGCTGGAACTGCGAATCCAAAACCCACAAAGCACCAGCAATACCCACGTGCCGAGAAGCATGTTCAGAAGAGCCTCCCAGACTCTGCCGCGCGATGTGACCCAATCCCACCCGGTTGCCGCCAGAATGCAGAAAGGAAGCAGGGCAGGGAGCGCGTAGAAAAACTTCACCTGACCATAGGATGGGACATGCAGCGTCATGTAGGAGATGCCAAAAGCGAAAGCGGCGGAAACTCCTATCACGAGAATACCCTCTCCGGTCAACGAGCGCGAATCCCTACGCAACAGTCTCCAAAACCCAAGAACTACAAGGACCGTCCAGACCGTTCCCAGGAGAAATGCCCCATCCAGAAGGTCATAGTTCCATTGAGGCCGAAAATCCATTCGGGCAGACCCCCCGCACAAACCATCCGTCCACAGGGTTGAAAGAAGGCCATCGCCAAAGCTGGAGAGGCTGCTGAAAAGCGGAATGTTGTAAGAACTTCCCAAGCCGGAAAACCAGGAAGATGTGCGATAGCCAGGGTCCTGCCACCACGCAAAAGGAAGTCGCGGATCCCAATTCCCGATCAGGGGGTTCCCGAACTGAAACCAGACCCGTGCATAGTGCCATCCGCAGGAAAGGAGAAAGACTCCCATAAAGAGGCCGACACAGCGAAGTGCGGTTGCAGGAGAAGGACCTTGGATGTCAGTCCCGGATGGTAAGGCAATTTTCCAGAACAGGGCGAGTAGCAGAGCGGGGATTGCAAGCAGGGCGGAAAACTTGGTGAGCATGGCAAGGCCAAGGGCAAAGCCACCCAGTGCACTCCATCGAAGCGGGCTGCCACCGCGACTTCCAACCCGGAGAATGCACCAGAAGGATGTGGTAACGAGCAAGGCAGATAGATTCTCGTTCGTGATGTGATGGGAAATATAAAGATTTGCAGGAACAAACGAAGCGAGCAACGCACCGAAGAGCTGCGTTGCTTTCCGATCAGGGAACAGCCGCCGGAGGCAGAAGAGGATCAAAACGGCGTGGGCGAGCCCGGTGATTCCTGCAAACGCACGGAGGAGCAGCAGAGCCCCATCGGAGTTGGCTGTCCAACCGAATGGAGCCACAAGCAGGGATGACAGGATGTAGAAGAGCGGAGGTTGATACATCTGCCATCCGGCATCAGCGAGCGGGAGGGTCTGATTTGTGAGGATGTAATCAATGTATTGAAGATGCCCGTCCCTATCGAAACCGAACAGGGCTGCCAACTGTGGGATGTTGTTGGCGAATAAGACCAGCCAGACCAACCCGATAATCAAGGGCACAACCCAGAAAAAATTCCCCCGGACCCACGCAAATGCCGATGCGATGCGGGGTGCGCATTTTCCCCCCTCCATGTCCAATCGTCGTAGCGGGGCAACAACGGCAAGCAGGGCCGAAAGACCAGTTACCAGAACCAGAATCAGCCAGTTGCGCTTCAGGGACTCGGCGATTCGTTCCCGCCCATGAAGTGGGTTGCCATCCCTTACTGAAGGGGCGGCATCGGCACGGACTGCCGGAGCGAAACTGGATCCGGCTATGGATGCCGCCCATCCCTCCCCTGTGGAGATTGTGCATTCTGGACAGCTCAATCTCAGCCATAGAGCAGGTGGCGCGGTGGCATTAGTCACCATTGCCGAGATGAAATTGCTCCCGGCCCTAAGGTGCATTGAGATATCAATCCGGGAGATGTTCTTCCAATTGTTCGAAGAACTGGAAAGGATTCTGCTCCCATTGATGGAGACGGAACCGTTGGCAAACCAGCGGCAGGACAGGTCAGCGGACCTGGGGGGGGATTGAAGGGTGAATGGACGCTGAAACTCCACGGCAACGGGAACAACCTTGTGTAGCGTGGCTTCAGGAGGCTTAGGGAAAATGATCCAGTCAGCCCCACTGCTGGAAGGCAGAAAGGGAATCCCCGGCACACGCATGGCCTGGTTTGCAAGCCATACGAAGCAAAGCAGAAAGATCCCAATAAGGCCCGGGATCAGCAGTCGGCCAAAACGCTCATTCAGCCTCATGGAATGCCTTGCCTGCACGATAGAGCTCCAGCAGTTCACCGTTTCTCCTCGCCAGTTCCTTGTTCCCCTGAGCTTCAGCCAGGGCTCGGGCTTTTCCAGCGGCATCCACCGCCTCAGCGTAACGGCCCGCTTCAGCGAACGATGCGGCCAGAGTGCCTAGAAACATTGGCTCCTTGCCGCTTGTGAGTTTCACCGCCCGTTCAGCGAGGGTCACTGCCTGACTTCCGTCCCGGACTTCGGAGCGGGGACAGGCAGCAAGAAGCCATGCCAGGTTGTTGAGGGCTTCAGGCCACTCCGGTTGCTCGGCCAGAGCCTTCCGGAAGAATGTCACTGCAGCAGCATAGTCTTTTCGAGATTGTCGAACCATGCCGACTTGATAGGCCGCGATCGCATTGTGCGGCTGCATCCTGAGGACCTCCTCCAGGGCTGCGGTCCCCTCGTCCAAATGACCCGATTCAACGCATGCCAAACCCAGCGCAAGCCGCGTCTCCATATCTCCCGGCTTTACGCTGAGCGCCTTTTGCAGACTTGCTATCGCCTCATCCACCTTGCCCATGGCAAAATAGGCGTTGGCCATGTAGCGGTAGGGTGAAAAGAGGCCGGGGTTCAGGCTGATCAATTTTTGGTAAGTTTCAATCGCCTCAGGATACTTTTTTTGCTGGTGCAGCGCGGTTGCCAATGAATAGTGCGCCGGCAGACCGAGAGGCCCCAACCTCAGTGCAGCACGTGCAGCAGCCTCGGCTTCGGAGAACCTCCCCATCTTCAGCAGAACATCGGCCAGACTCGTGTAGGCGTCCCCGAATGAGGCGTCCAACTGCAGTGCATCCTGAAAAGAGGATACAGCTTTTTCAAACTCCTTTTTCTTTGCATGAATGTGCCCTCGGGTCAGGTGGGCTTCTGGATACCCGGGGTTGATCTGTATGGACTTTTCCACCTCTGCGCCCGCTTCCTCAAGTTTGTCCGCATCCAAAAGGGCGTTTGCCAGGACTCCATGCGCGATGAAGTTGTTTTGCGTCGCCTTCGCCGCATGGGTGAAAAGTGTTGTGGAATTGCGCCAAAGAGGAACCTGATCGGCTGTGAGCCAGCCACAGACCAGGACCGCAGCCGATCCGAGGGCACCGCAAACCGCCCTCCCCGCCTTTGACCGTCCAAGCGCTTCGGCGCAGGCCCAGGTGAAAAGAATAAAAAAGCCGATGTGGGGCAGGTAGGTGTAACGGTCCGCCATCGACTGCCGGCCGACCTGCACCAACCCTATGACCGGCACCAACGTCCCAAGAAACCAGAACCAGCCCACAAACGCCCAAGGTCTGCTTCTTGCAAAGAAACAGGCCCCGATTGAGATGGCGACCAGCAACAAACCGGACCCCAGGACGGTCCCGGAGGAGAAGTCGACCGGAATATAGGGATAAAAAACCGAGAGATCCACGGGCACGAATGTGCTGCCAAGGTAGCGCCCATAAGCGACAAGGGCGTTCGCAGCCCGGGTCTCGAGGGATGAACTCGCCAGAGGCACCACGGCACCGCTCGCACGCTGGACCAGAAATGTGGCCGCAGAGGATGCGGCCGCCAAGGCGAAGAATGGCAGTTTCTCGATCAACAACTTTCCGAAAGTTGCTCGTTGGGTCATGCGGCCGAGCGGCCAGAAATCAAGGAGCAGAAGCACGCAAGGCAGAGTGACCAGCATGGGCTTACTCATGAGACCCAGCGCGAACCACACAAGAGCCAACCCATAGGAAACACCCCGGGACCGGCCCGTAGGGGGCAGGGCAGGGGGGGGCTGCAACCTTCCTGTGTAGCTGGCGTAGGACCAGATCGTAAGCAGAAAGAAAAGGGTGCTCAGGACATCTTTCCTCTCAGAGAGCCAGGCAACGGACTCAACGTGGAGAGGATGCACCGCAAACAGTGCGGCAACGAACGCGCTCCGCCAGAGCGATCCCGTAATCCGCTTTAGCAGCAAAAACAGGAGCATCGCATTCCCAATGTGTATTCCCAGACTCTCCAGATGATGCGCACCAAGATTCAGGCCAAAGAGCTGGCAATCAAGCGCGTGGGAGAGCCACGTTACTGGATGCCAGTTGCTCGAGTGGGAGCTTCCAAAAGCCCAGCGGACAGTCTCCAAAGTCAACCCGGACTGGGTCATCGGATTGGCCGTTACATAATCAGGATCATCGAAATTGATGAAACTATTTTGCCCCGTCCGCCAGTAGACCACAGCGGTGAGAATGGCGATTGCCAGACAAATCAAGATGGCCGGGGACTTCACCCCGGACCCGCGGCTGAATTCTGGTATTTGGTTTGGCATGGATCTGGCCTGCGTTGACAGACAGGCGCTTGGGTGAAAATAAGGGATAAAGGCTTGGAGGTCGAATCCTAATAGAGATGAAAGATAAGCATGGTGCTTATGTTACACAGAAATAATTTGCCGAATTGTTGTGCTTAAGCGAAAATAGGAACGATATTGTTAGTCAAACTACAAAAACGAATTTTATGGGAAGAATATACAATACGATTGTTGATACGGTGGGTAGAACGCCCCTGGTGCGGCTGAACCACGTCACTGAGGGGCTGCCAGCGACAATCCTGTTGAAGTGTGAGTTTTTCAATCCACTCGGGAGTGTCAAGGATCGCATTGGGATGGCGATGATCGAAGACGCCGAAAAGCGGGGTCAGCTTAAGAAAGATACCGTGATCATCGAGCCAACAAGCGGCAACACCGGTATTGCCCTCGCGTTTGTCGCGGCTGCGAAAGGTTATCAGCTTATCCTGACGATGCCCGAGACAATGTCGCTTGAAAGACGCACTCTTTTGGCGATGTTGGGTGCAAAACTGGTTCTCACGCCGGGAGCCGAGGGTATGAAGGGCGCCATCGCGAAGGCCGAACAACTGGCAAAAGAAACCCCCAATTCCTGGATCCCCCAGCAGTTTGAAAACCCTGCAAATCCCGAAATCCACAAGCGCACAACCGCCGAGGAAATCTGGGATGATACGGACGGGAAGGTGGACATACTGGTCTCCGCTGTGGGGACCGGTGGCACACTGACAGGATGCACCGAGGTGATCAAACCACGGAGACCCGGATTCCAAGCCATCGCAGTTGAACCTAAGGATTCACCTGTGATTTCCCAAACCCTGGCGGGGCAGCCGGTCAAGCCCGGTGCACACAAGATCCAGGGAACTGGAGCAGGGTTTGTGCCCAAAAATCTCCACCTCAAGGATAGTCAGGGCAACCCCCAAATAGTGGAGGCTGTTCAGGTGGCCAATGACGATGCATTTGCAATGGCGAGGCGGCTTGCGAAGGAGGAGGGAATTCTTGTGGGAATCTCCACCGGAGCGAATGTCTGGGCCGCCATCGAGCTGGCGAAACGCCCTGAGAACAAGGGAAAGACAATTGTTACGTTCGCATGCTCCACGGGTGAGCGCTATTTGAGCACACCGCTTGCAGCAGACGCCCGCGCTCAGGTGGGCTCCTGATTTAATTGCCAATAGATCTTCAGGGTGCTTTGCTGCGTATGGGGGCAAGCACCCTTTTGTTTGTACAGCACAGATAAACCCTGTGCCCTCACGGTTCATGCCGTTACTCGCGAATTTGCCCGCTGCCAATCCCCTGCCATTTGTAAGTCGTCAATTCCTCAAGCCCCATCGGGCCACGTGCACCCACTTTGTCGGTGCTGATTCCAATCTCGGCCCCCATCCCGAATTCACCACCATCAGTGAACCGGGTGGATGCATTCCAATACACCGCCGCTGAGTCAACCTCCCGCAGGAACTGTCTCGCATTGGCATTGTTGGAGGTGACTATGGTATCGGAGTGTGCTGAACCGTGGGTGTTGATATGATCGATGGCGCTTCGAAGGTCCGGAACGATGCGGACGTTCAGGATCAAATCGTTGTATTCGACCGAGTAGTCCTGCTCAAGAGCGGGGACAAGTCGGCACCCGTCTGCGTAGGATGCGACTCCCAGAAGGATCGCATGGGCCTCAGAATCAGCGTGGATTTGAACGTTTTTCGACGCGAGCTTCTCCGCCAGCGTTTCAAGAAAGACCTTTGCCACAGCCGAGTGGATCAGGAGCGTCTCCATGGAATTGCAGACCGCCGGGCGCTGAAGCTTCGCGTTAGTCGAGATGGATTCAGCCATCCCCAAATCAGCCGATTCGTCCACAAAAACGTGGCAGACGCCTTTATAGTGCTTGATAACCGGTACTTTTGAACACTCGGACACAGCACGAATGAGGCCCTCGCCGCCACGGGGCATGCAAAGGTCAACATACTGGGTGAGCGACAGGAGCTCAGGGATGGCTAGACGGTCGGACGTTGGCACAACCTGAATGGCGTGAACCGGGAACGAGGGCAGGGCGGCCTTCGCCCCGGTGATCAGGAGTCGGGCAATTTCCTGATTGGAGTTCAGAGCCTCTCTGCCTCCGCGCAGGATGGTGGCGCTCCCGGCCTTGAAACAAAGGCTGGCCGCATCGGCTGTGACGTTGGGCCGGGACTCGTAGATGATGACCACAACGCCCATTGGCGTGGCAATCTTCTGAAGACGCAAGCCGTTGGGGCGGGTTCGATCATCCAGAATTCGCCCAACAGGATCGGGCAATGACGCCACCTCGCGGAGGGCCTTTGCCATGGCAGCGATACGCTTTGCGTCGAGCTTAAGACGGTCCAGCATCGCTGATGAGAGCCCCGACTCGGCAGCGGCGATCATGTCCAGCTGGTTGGCACTGGCGATCGCGGCTGAATTTTGTTCGATCGCCGAGGCCATGGCGAGGAGACAACGGTTTTTTTCCTCGGTGGTGAGCAGCGCAAGTTCCCGGGATGCTGCTTTGGCATGGCGGGCCAGAAGGGTCATTTCGTCCCGTAAATTCATGGTATTTGGATGGATGGCAGGGATGGATGATTTCCTCAAGTCTGTAGGTCATCCAACTCCTGGAGGCTTCAGGCGTTTTACCAGAACCTTGGAATTCCGGCCACTTTGATCATATTTCTCCCGGCGATGGGCAGGAAGATCATCAGGAGATCCTTCGATAAAGCCCCCCTTCGACTGAAAGTAACTGAACGCCTGGGTTGAAAGGGTTTGAAGCTCAACCAGCCCCATTTCACGCGCGCGGTTTTCCACGAACTGGATCAGTTTCCGGCCGATCCCCTGATTTTCATGGGATGGGCTGACGTAGAGGCAGGCGAGTTCGCCCTTGCCTTGATCCGCATGGACATGGAGTGCGACGCATGCAACCGGGTTCTTATCGATTTCAAAGATATAGTAATCCCCAAGCTGCTTCTCGATCATGGGGCGTGTCCGTTTGAGCAGTTCCTCGCTCGCAACGGAGGACTTGGTGAGGTTCAGGATTGCGCGAACATCCTTCTTAAGCGCCCGTCGGATTTGCTGAAACTCGTTTGCGTAAACCAAAGTTCCAACCCCTTCATTTGTAAAGACTTCAGCGAGAAGTCCCTCCTCAGTGGATCCGTTCAGCACATGAACCCGCTGCACTCCCGCCTTGCATGCGGCAACCGCATGAATTGCCTTGGACAACATCTCCGGGTGAACCCGTGCACGCTGCATGGCCAACACAGATTCCAGGTCTGAGACAGGCATCTGGCGAATCACATGCTCTCCCACTTTTATGCCATCATGTTTGGTGATGAACATCAGCTTGGCCGCTTTAAGAGTTTCCGCGACCGAGACCGCGATGCTGTCGGAATTAACACGGAAGGTCTTTCCATCGCCATCCACTCCGAGAGGGGGGAGGACGGGGATGATTCCGTGATCTAAAAGTGTCTGCAGAAATTCGACATCAACCCGCTCGACCTTCCCGGTCTGAAGATGGTCCACCCCCTGCAAAATCCCCATCGGGTGGGCGATGATCGCATTGGTGCATGCTGCACGCAGATCGTTCGCGGCCAGGGCTTCCAGGATTTCGTGGGTCAGGCGGTTGGCTGCTGTGAGCGCCAGTTGTAGGGTGTCAGAATCGGTTATTCCTGTGCCATCGAGGTTCGTTGGGGTGATTTTTTGCTCCTCGGCCAGACTTTTGATCTGTGCGCTGGCACCGTGGACGAGCACGACCCGGATGCTCAAGCTCCGCAGGACAGCAATATCCATGCAGATATTGCTGAAGTTTTCACCTGTCACGACCGCCCCATCAAGGCCGATCACGAAGGTCTTTTCCCGGAACTGGGGTATGTATTGTAGGATCCCCCTAAAATCGGTCAGTTTCACTTTGGCAAAATTCGGTTGTTCAACGGGGAATAAGTATTCTGTTGGCCCGCAAATTCAAACTAATTTCGGGAAAAATCATGCGCCTGGGGGCACATATGGCAAGACAAAATTCCTTTCCTTCCCTGATAATCAGGGTATCTTCCATTGTTTTGGGATTCCCCCGGCAGCTGCCGAAGGGACATGTCGGGCATATTGACCCGGAGAGAATAGTTTTTAGGTGATCCGGCGGAGCCTCAGGCTTTCGCAGCCGGCATTTTTACGATGGACGCAGCACATATCAGGAACTTTAGCATTATCGCCCATATTGATCATGGGAAGACGACCCTTTCGGATCGGCTTCTTCATATGACGGGCACCATTGCCACCCGCGAGATGGAGGAGCAGCTTCTCGACTCCATGGATTTGGAGCGGGAACGGGGCATCACCATCAAGGCGCATCCGGTGACGATGCTTTATAAGGCGAAAAATGGGGAGACTTACGAGTTGAACCTCATCGACACTCCGGGGCATGTCGATTTTGCCTACGAGGTTTCCCGCAGCCTCAGTGCGTGCGAGGGGGCTTTGCTCATCATAGATGCCGCGCAGGGTGTGGAGGCACAGACGGTGGCTAATGTGCACCTGGCCATGAAGCAGAATCTCACCGTGATTCCGGTCATCAACAAGATCGATCTGCCCCACGCGAATGTTCCCCAGACTCGCCAGCAACTTGAGGATATTCTAGCCATTCCGGCGGAGTCCGCCATTGAGGCTAGTGCGAAGGAGGGAATCGGGATTGAGGAGATTTTGGAAGCGATTGTGGAGCGGATTCCTCATCCCAAGCCGACTGGCGAAGTGGGTCTGCAGGCACTTGTGTTTGATTCCTATTTTGACACCTACAAAGGGGTTGTGTCTCATGTGCGGGTATTCAACGGGGAGCTCAAGCCCGGCATGCTGGTCAAATTGCTGCACTCAGGCAAGACGGTGGAGGTGAAGGAAGTGGGCAGTTTTAATCCAAAGCCCTACCTGCGTGATCGCCTCCAACTGGGTGAGACCGGTTACATCACAGCCAACATCAAAAGCCCGCAGGAGGTTAAGATGGGGGATACAATCACCGATGTCCGTTCCACGGCAGGACCGCTGCCCGGGTTCAAGGAGATCCATCCCATGGTGTTCAGTGGGATTTATCCGATCAACACAAGTGACTACGAGCACCTGAAGGCCAATTTGGGCAAGCTCCAGTTGAACGACTCAGCCTTCGTCTATCAGGCGGAAACCTCGGTTGCGCTCGGATTTGGTTTCCGTTGTGGATTTCTCGGGTTGCTACATCTCGAGATCGTTCAGGAGCGGCTCCGGCGGGAGTATGGAATGGACATCATCGCCACCTACCCGAGTGTTATTTACAAAGTCCTCATGACGGATGGGACACTCAAGCAGGTGGATAACCCGGCCTTCCTGCCGGAACCGACATACATCGAGAGCATCGAGGAGCCGATGGTGAAGACCTTCGTCATCTGCCCTAACGAGTATATTGGCGACATGATGGCGCTGATTTCCGAGAAGCGTGGTGCCATTGACCATACCGAAACTTTGGACGCACGGAGGGTGATGCTGACAAGCCTGCTCCCCTTGAACGAGATCCTGATCGACTTCCATGACCGCATCAAGAGCATCACACGGGGCTATGGCTCCATGGATTACGAACACGCCGGATACCGGCAGTCCGACATGGTGAAGCTGGACATGCTGGTAAATGCCGAAGCAGTGGACGCATTCTCATGCATCGTGCACCGCGACAAGGCAGAAAGCCGGGGAAGGGCCCTGGCAGCGAAGCTCAAGGAGGTCATTCCCCGCCAGCAGTATGTTGTGGCGATCCAGGCCGCCATTGGTGGCAAGGTGGTGGCGCGTGAAACAGTGGGAGCCTTGCGCAAGGATGTCACCGCCAAGTGCTACGGTGGCGATATCTCCCGGAAGAGGAAGTTGCTCGAAAAGCAAAAGGAAGGCAAAAAGCGGATGAAATCGTTCGGGTCAGTGAACATCCCCCAGGAAGCCTTCATTGAGGTGCTCAAGGCATGATCGCCAACAACTCCCCAACAAACCCTTGATTATGCTCAAATGGTTCCTGTCCAGCACGGTTCGGGAGGCAACTGCGATGCACAACCATGTGCAGAAACTGCTTGCCCACCAGAGGGATATCCTGAGCCCGCAAGCGCTTGCTGCCGTGGAACAATCCCTTCTGGAATTGAAGAAGGGGTTGAAGGATGGGGACAAGGCAACCCTCCAAAGCCGAATGCAGGATCTGGAGAAGGTCGCCGTCAAGTGGGTGAAGCCCTACCCGAACGCTGCATGGAGGGAGAACTTCGAGGTGCTTCTCGTGGCATTGGCGGTTGCGATGGGAATTCGAACGTTTTTCCTGCAACCATTCAAAATCCCGACGGGTTCGATGCAGCCAACTCTCTATGGGGTGAACTCGGATAACCTCCTCAACCAGAAGGATTTCAAAATCCCGACCGGTTGGGATAGGGTCAAGGAATGGTTCGCCGGCGCTTCCTATGTTCACCTCGTCGCTGATGAGGATGGAATTCTGCAGAACATCAGTGAGCCGACAAAAATTCTGATATTTAACCTCAAGCAGACGGTATGGCTGAGTGGTCGCGCATATACCATCTGGTTTCCGCCCGACTACGGGGCGTATGGGTTGGCACGGCGCGCTGAGCTGGAGCCGGGAAAGGCATTCAAAAAAGGGGACGATATCGTGAAGCTTCGGGTTAATGCCGGAGACCACCTGTTCGTTGACCGGTTTACCTACAATTTCAGGCCACCCACCCGCGGGGAAATTGTGGTGTTTGAGACCCGGGGAATCGACCGGTTGCCTCAGGATCAGTTTTACATCAAGCGTCTGGTGGGCCTGGGTGGAGATGAAATCCGGATTGGGGACGACCGGCATCTGCTGATCAATGGCAAACGTCTGGATGCTTCCACCCCGCATTTCGAGAGGGTTTACTCATTTGACCCGGCAAAACCTCCCCGGGACAGCCAATATTCCGGTCATGTGAATGAAAAGGTTGCTGAACCATTCCATCCCGGCTGGCAGGGGGCCCTCGCACCCAATTTTCCAGACTCAGCCACGACCTACAAAATTGACCCGGGCTATCTGATGGTGATGGGGGACAATACCATGAACAGTTTTGATTCCCGGGGCTGGGGCGAATTCTCATCCACGAATGTGATTGGGAAATCCTGGTTCGTTTACTGGCCTATCAGTGACCGGTTCGGATGGGGATACCACAGGTAGGATTGCCTCGGTTGCAAACGCTGGTATAGTTTCATGGACCCGGATGACGGGGCGGTTGGTTGTCTTATGTCAATTCTAAAAATTTTGTTCATAGCCCTTGAAGTGCTGATGCTCTTCAACCTGCTCATTTTTGTTCATGAGCTGGGGCATTTCCTCGCCGCACGGTGGCGCGGACTGAAGGTGGAGCGGTTTGCGATCTGGTTCGGCAAACCGATCTGGAAAAAGACCATTAACGGGGTTGAATATGTGATGGGGAGCATCCCGGCTGGCGGCTACGTTTCGCTGCCGCAAATGGCCAGCATGGAAACCATTGAGGGCAAAACCGAAACCGCAGTCGAAGAGTTGCCGCCGGTTTCCGTTCTGGACAAGATTATTGTGGCCTTCGCCGGACCGCTGTTCAGCTTCTTGCTCGCCCTGGCATTCGCCGTGGTCGTGATGGTGGTCGGGAGACCGGTTGGTGAAGCCGAGGCCACAACCACAATTGGCTACGTCGAGAAGGATGGCCCGGCTGACAAAGCCGGATTGAAGGTTGGGGACCGCATTCTCGAAGTGGACGGCCACAAGGTCTCCAAATTCGGAGGCATGGGTGATAGTGTCACCTGGCGGATTGTGCGTAGCACGGGGGAAACCATTCCCGTGAAAGTGGATCGGGACGGCAAGGAACTGGTTATGACTGCCGCACCGGCGAAAGAGCAGACCAAGTTCTGGCAAAGGAAAAGCCTGAGGCAGATTCGAATTTCCCCGGCACAATCATCATTGATCGCAGAAGTTTCACCGAATAGTCCCGCGGAGGTTGCCGGGCTGAAGCCCGGGGACGAAATCTTGGAAGTGAACGGCAAGAAGCTTCACCACTTTGCCGCTGTGAGCGAGGTGATCGAGGAAAATCCGGGAACCGAATTGGTCATGTTGATTCAACGGCCAGGGACAGCGGCCTTTCAGGTGAAAATCAAACCTGAAAAGCCGGTCAGCCCTCCGGATGAGAAACCGCGTTTAGGCATTTTGTGGAATGCAAGCGGCAAGACGAAGCTGGTGCATCCCGGGGCGATCGAACAAGTGGTCTCCAGTGTGAGCGCGATGACTGAAACGTTCGGAGCTCTCTTCGCCAGGGACACCGATATCAAACCCCAGCATCTGGGCGGGGCGGTGAAGATCATGGATGTTTATTACCGCCTGTTTGCCAGCGAGAGCGGCTGGCGCCTGGCTCTTTGGTTCAGTGTGCTGATGAACGTGAACCTCGCGGTGCTCAACATGTTGCCCATTCCAGTTCTCGATGGCGGTCACATCGTTCTGGCGATTATCGAGGGCATCCGTCGCCGCCCTCTCAGTGCTCGAATTCTGAATTCGATCCAGACGGGATGTGCCGTGCTTCTGATCGGGTTCATGATTTATATCGCGTTCTATGATGTGCAGGAACTGCCATGGAAGCGATCCAAGGAAAAGCCTGCGGCGGTGAAGTTCGCACCTAGGGACTCGAACAGGAACTGAACATGCGTTGCTGCGAATCTCCATATATCTTTCGGCGCCGGAATACCCGTGAAGTGGTTGTCGGAGATCCTGCCCATGGCGGGGTGATCATGGGCGGCAGGCATCCGATCGTCGTGCAGTCGATGATCACCTGCGACACGATGGACACAGCGGAATGTGTCAAACAGACTCTCGATCTGGTCGCTGTGGGCTGCCAGATCGTCCGGATCACCGCACCCACGGTCAAGGATGCTGCGAACCTCAAGAACATCACAGGAGCCCTGAGAGCTCGCGGCTGCACCGTCCCCATCGTTGCGGACATTCACTTCAAGCCGGAGGCAGCCATGGAGGCGGCCCTTTGGGTTGAAGCGGTGCGAATCAATCCAGGCAACTATGCCGACACGAAGAAGTTCGCCGTCAAGGAATATACCGACGAACAATACACTGCCGAGCTGGGCCGGATAGAGGAAAAGTTCACCCCTTTGGTGAAACTCTGCAAGCAACTGGGCCGTGCGATGCGGATCGGGACCAACCACGGGTCCCTGAGTGACCGGATCATGAACCGGTTCGGCGATTCCCCCCTGGGAATGATTGAGAGCGCGCTGGAATTTGCCCATATCGCCAGGAAGCACGACTATCACAACTTCAAGTTTTCGATGAAGTCGAGCAATCCGAAGGTGATGATTGAGTGCTATCGGCTGCTGGTGGCCCGCCTCGAGCAGGAGGGGCCGGATTGGAATTATCCTCTGCATCTCGGCGTTACAGAGGCGGGAGAGGGAGAGGATGGCCGGATCAAGAGCGCCATCGGGATTGCCTCGCTTCTATGCGATGGGATCGGGGACACCATCCGGGTTTCCCTCACCGAGGACTCTCCGAAAGAGATTGAGGTTTGCCGTGATCTCATAGACCAAATTCCCAGCCTGACGAACGTCAAGGATCCGGCATTCGGGCTACCTCTCTCATTCGACCCTTACACCTTCACCAGGCGGGCTTCCACCGAAGTGGAATTGACCGGCGGTACCCGGTGTGGCGGCGAGCAAACCGTGCGGGTTATCGTAACCAGATCGGCGTGGAATTTGGTTGCCCCGAAAATCACTCCAAAAACGGATGTCAGGCCGGAGGGAATTCATGAGGATCTTCCACTCTTGGAAGTGGATCCACAGTCTGACTTCTCTCAGCCCGAAACGGGCCAGATTGTCACAGTTCGTGATGGAGTAGAGGTGCCAACCATCACAGCCTTCAGGATGCTCGCCGCAAAAATGGCTGTCCTCGGCTGGAAGAATCCAATTTTACTGAAGGATACGCTAGGAGCCACTGAAACCTTCGTTGAACCCAAGATCGCACTAATCCGATCCAGTGCTGTGCTGGGAGCGCTGCTGGCGGATGGGGTGGGGGATGCCATTCTCGTCCGGAGCGAGGCCAACGCAGGTTTGTCCCTGCGCCTTGCCTACAACATCCTTCAGGCCTGTGGGTGCCGATCGTTTAAAACCGATTACGTCGCTTGCCCATCCTGCGGTAGAACACTCTTCAACCTCCAGACAGTGACCGCCCGCATCAAGTCACGGACGGAGCATCTCAAAGGCGTCAAAATCGCCATCATGGGATGCATCGTAAACGGCCCCGGGGAGATGGCGGATGCGGATTTTGGTTATGTGGGTGGGGCTCCGGGAAAGATCAACCTGTATGTTGGCAAGACTCCGATCAAGTTCAACATCCCGGAAAGCGAAGCAGTGGACCGTCTGGTGGAGTTGATACAGGATCACGGCAAATGGGTGGATGCCACCCCTTCCCAAAATGAAAACAAGAGTTGATTCACAACACCAGTCCCCGTCAGGCTTCACGTTGATCGAGCTTCTCGTGGTGATCGCAATCATAGCGATCCTCGCTTCGATGCTCCTGCCCGCATTAAGCAAGGCAAAGACGAGAGCCAAGCAGACCGCCTGCATCAACAACCTCCGCCAGATCGGGTTGGGCATCACAATGTATGCCCATGATTACAATCGTTATCCCGGCTGTCTCTGGCTGAATTCCGGCTTCTACTACGTCTGGCCGACCCGGATCGCCGGAAATATGGGAAACAATAGGAAGGTTTTCTGGTGCCCAATGGCCAATCAAAATTCGGCATGGGACACAAACTACAACAACTCACTGGGAGCCACAGCCCCTGCTGGCACTTCTGATCCCTACGGAGTCAGTTCCAGAAGCAGGTTCTCCTATGGTTACAATGACTGGGGACTCCAAAACCCGGGACCCAACCAACTGGGCATGGGCGGCGATGTGAATGTCGCAGGGGTTGGGGAAATCAAGGATTCCCAGGTGAAGCGCCCATCTGACATGATCGTGGTGGCAGACAGCAAGCCGGATGGAAGCTTCGACGGCAATATCGATCCTAAAGAGTCCGACCAGTGGCCTTCCAACAGGCATGACCGGCGGACAGTTCTGAACTACGCCGATGGGCACGCAGATGCTGCACTTCGAAAGAACGTGATTGATCCAAATGATAGAACCTGGCGTGCACGATGGAATAACGACAACGATCCACACCTCGAAATCACTTGGACAGTAAATGCCGCGTTGGAAGCCAAGATTGATCCTTGAGCGTCCTTTCGCTGCAAGGATGTGGATCAAAAGCCCAGCCCGGCTTTCAACCTTCGTTGCCTTAAGCCCAGCAGGGAACTGGCAGATCTGTCATCAGACGCAATCCCGGCTCCGACTTGAGCAGGCGTGGAGCAGCATTCACAAGTGATGCCACTGTGGCTGCATCCCCTGCAACTCCGCCCTTAATAAGCACATTGAGCGGCGGATCCGCCTCCACGAGACAGGCATCGTGCGGGTTCGCAGCATTCAAATACATCTTGATGTCCAAAGTCAGGCAGACCGTTCCATCCCGGCTGGCTTCGGCATACTGATGAATCCCGCAGCATTGCCCGGTTTTGACACTCACATGGGGGGTGATGATATCGTGATCCGCCACCATCGCCCTCCCGGTCTCGATAAGGTCAGTGATATTCCAGCCAAGGCAGTGAGCGATGAGGGCCAGGGACTCCTTCAAGCCCGCATGGCCGGCGGTTCCCGCAATGAAACGTCTCTCAAACTCCTCCGGAGTCCATCCGCTACCGATCTTCTTCTGAAGGGGACCGCGACGGCTGGTTGCGTCAACCACCCGGGTCACATGGATGGCCCTCACATCGCGGCAGACACCCGTCATGCAGACGGGGACAACATCCATGACAAACCCCGGGTTCACCCCCGTGCCAACAATACGCGCCCCATGCTTCTTGCAAAGTGCATCCAGCTCCATTGCCAGTTCAGGCTCACGGAGTTGCGGGAACAGCAACTCCTCACATGAAGAAACGACATTGATGCCCTCCCGCACCATCGGCAACAACTGTGGAAAGGCATCCTTCACTTTTGAAACCGCTGTGTGCAGGATCACCTCCGGGCGGGCATGGTCCACCAGTTCCTCCACCGACCGGAAAATGCGAACACCCCTCAAATCAGGTTCCTGAGTCAGTTCCCCAAGGTCCCTCCCAATTTTGTCCGGGTCAATATCGATGCCGCCAACCACCTCCACCCAGGGTTTTCTGGACGCAAGCTTCAGCGTCTCGATCCCAATGGGGCCGAGTCCAAACTGTGCAATTTTAAGCTTCTTCATACTCTTATAGCGGAAGGCCATGTGGCCAACCATAAACCCAACGTAATGATATGATGACACTCAGCCTCTCCTCAAACAAGCCGATCTTTTCCAAGGACCAGATAGTCCGCGAGGTCATGAAGGCATGATTAAAAGCGGGTGGAGTATGGAGCGCCGATTACCTTCCAATGCCCAAGGCGCCATCCCCGTCTGGGCCACAGTCCCATGAATTGTGTCTTGGAATGGATCGTCGACCGAAGCCCAAGTGTCATGGGATAAGTATCCTCTCCCATCTGCGGAAATCCACGGATCATTCCCAGCCACATTCCAGTAGCTTTCGAAGCCAAATAAAGCGCGGGCTGACAAAAAGGTCGCTTTTCTGCCCTGAAAAAGAGTGGAGAGCACTCCCGAAGTGTCTAACAAATTGCTTCTTCAGGAATGTTCTGGGGGTTTTTCATTGGGCGGGATAGAGGTCTAACCCGCCGAGGTGGAAGAATATGTCGGTCTTGAAGCGCTCCTTGTTGCGATAGCCATAGGACTTTTTGATCAATCCCTGGATTGCG
>CAIWMU010000087.1 GCA_903913865.1 uncultured Verrucomicrobia subdivision 3 bacterium | reverse complement strand
TAATCCGCTGATCCTAAAGCCCTTTCCGCCACATCTCCACATCCAACTCCTTAGGATTCGTTCTCCATTTATACCGGATCCCACGAAAAGCGCAACATTTATTTTAATCCCACTTAATCCACATTACCACACCATGAATATCAATAATTCCTGGCAGCGTGTAGGTGTTTTTGTTATTTCTCCAGCGAACCGTTAATCGCGCAACAATAAACAAGTATACATTTTTATGCCCCCCTCCGGTCTCCCCATCGACACCGGAACGTGAAATCCGGGCACCGGAGGGGGATCGCATCCGTCCCCAACTCCACATCGGGAATGGCGACATTTACAACGCGAAATGGGCTACACTGTGTGACCGCCGGGGACAGCCTGTCGCGTGGACTGGTCGTATCCGGATACGGTCGCTTGAACAGGACATCCATTCGGTCAGTATTTCCCACGGCGCAGTTGCGATCCCGGTTGAACAACAGCGTAGGCCGAAGCAAATCTGTTTTACGCTTTCGTCATCGGAACTTCTCATCGGACTGGCGATAATCCTCAGATTCAAACTGCCCTCATGGCCGCGATACTTTGAAGCGGATATAGCGCTGCGGGGCGGTCCCTACAGGCTGGATGTCGCGGGTGATGATGGTCCTTAATCCGTTGCTCACAGTATTACCCACAACGCTCGTTTCGTTTGTTCTCCAAACCGCAGGGAATAGCGAGGAAGACAGTTCGACCGTATACATCAACCCTTCCGGTGGTGGCTCAGGGCGGGTGTAGGTGAGCGACAGGAACAGTGGCTGCGCGCCTGTAAGGGTTCCCGATGTCAGTCGATCCCTCGTGCCATGGATCATGGCGTTAAGGCCGAGGGCATACTTCACGAGATTGGGAACCCCATCACCGGCCGGAGAGTCGCCTGAGCTCGACTGGTCATCAAGCCTGGCTGTGCGATGTCCGAAATTGTCCATCATCCACCCATCGGGAAGCCCGTCGGCATCGGAATCATCGCTGTTCCCCAGCGGCACGAACCGAACCATGTCCACAACGAGCCTGCCGGTGTGGATGTCCCGTGGATAGCTCAACCTGACAGAAATGGGGTTCGTCCCGGAAAAATAACAAGGCTCGCTGAGCCGGTAAAATCCGGACCACGAGCCGATCGAGTTTCCCGCAACGAAGGACCCGCTCTGGTTTGTTGCCGACCGGTTTTGATTGATGCTGTCCGGTAGTTGTGCCCCATTCAGCGAATAGCGGGCACTGCTGGCATTCACCCCATCGCTGCCGGTGTAAACCCACGAAACCTCCAAGTTGTAATAGCCCGGCAACGCATCCGGAAAGGCGGCCGCATCAAGACGAATTTCCACAAAGCGATTCGTTGTGGTCGTGTATTGTGCCCCTAGTCCCTGCATGCCCCAGTGGTGACCCACCCCGGTTGGCCCGGAACTCGCCACGGACAACGGCGTGTTGAACTCGAAATTCCCAGTTGCCCCCATCCCGATGTCATCCACGATCGGGTGGTCCGAAAGCAGCACCGCGTCGCTTTGCAGGTATTCAGTGGCCGCAACAGATGCATCGACGGAAATCCAGAGCCGGGTGCTGGGGGTGATATTGATCTTTCCGCCACCGAGCAGGCGCCAACCCGAAAACGTGTCGTTGCCGTGATTTATTCCGTCGGCGTGTTTGGTCTGATCCAGGACAGCCTGCATCCTGTCGGCAATGGAGTCATAAATGACATAGCGGGTGGCGTGGGGCCGAAAAGGGCCGTTCACGTGCCAACCCGCATAAATGTATTTGGATTTTCCACAGTAGGCACCCAAATCCAGCTCGGCCCAGGCAGAAGGATCGGGTGGGTGATAGTTCCCGCCGTTCAACCAGGTCTGTCCTGCGGGAGACCACAAACTGTCGTTGTAAATCCATCCGGGACCACCCCCCTTGAGAATGGTCATCCCGCCACCAGCCTCACGATAAGGGGGCGATAGCAGAGTCGCCGGACGGTCATTCGTGCTCCAGGAAAAGTAAACCAGCAGGCTGGCGGGTGCCTCGCTGAATCCTGCTGCAGGAGTTTCATTGATGGTTCCCGGGAACGTCATGGGCCAGCGGACACCTCCATGCCCTCGCCGCGCAACGGCAGCAATCAAACAGGATCCCGAGTCCGCCTCATAGGTGATGTCTGGCAATTCGAAGATGCCACTGAACGGGTTTGGCTGCCAGATGCGCCCGTTCCATCCCATGATTTGATTCGTGACCAGGGTCAACTGACTCGCAGGGATACTCAGCCAGCCATGCACCGTTCCGCCGGACGCCGCAGCCTGGACGTTGCCATCGAACATGAGACCTCCCCCGACATTGATCTTCAGCCGGCTCCCTGACCTGCCCTGGCCCCACGTGCCTCCACCCACCGCTGACCCCACATTGCTCATCCCGGGCCATGTCTCCTCAACAGTCACAGCTGCCGGATCATATGCCACAAGCCAATCTTCCCGGGCCAGGGAAAAGTAAATCCGCCCATCCCCCCCAAGACAGGGAAACTGGGGGTAATCGAGTCCCTGCACCACCCTCGTCCAACTGCCGCTGGAAATCTGAAACCGAATCAGCAACCCTGAGTTCCCGTGGTCCTCCATGTCCGCCTCGCTGCAAAGGTAGAGGCAGCCATGTGCCTCATCCAGCACGATGCCGCGTGCCCGGCCAATCGCAAAATCTGACACGAGGGTCGTGATCGTGCCGTTCGTGGAGATCCGTTGAAGTGTTCCCGCCACACCCGCCTCGGGGCTTCCATAGCTGCTGAAATAGACCGTGCCATCCTCCGCAACAGCCACCCCCTCGGGATTCACCGCGATGTTGTCCCTGCCGAGAATATCAATCGCACCTGAGGTCCGGTTCCAACGGGAGATTCGGGGCGGGGACTCGGTCGCGAAGTAGAGGTTGCCAGCCCGATCGGTGGTCAACTGCCTCGGTCGGGTGATGTTCGACACGACGCAACTTTCGCTTCCATCCGGCATGATCCGCAGAATCCTGCCGGGGTTGTTCTGGTCTCCGAGTTCAAGACCGACAAACAGGTTACTGCTCCTGTCCGTGGTCAGTGTGAAGATCCCAGCCATCCCGCTTTTGACCACCTCCACCTGACCGTTCTTAGCCCACTTCCTAAGTTGCTGGGATCCGAACTCGCCAAACCACACTGAACCGCCAGTTCCCGCAGCACAGCCAAAGCTGTAACTGGCGGGAGTGACAAGTCGCAGTCCCGCCGGGACAGTGTCCGGATTCATGCTCTGCCCCACCAGCAGGAGGACCCTCCCGTTTGCATGAACCACGCTGGGGGCTGCCGATGCGGGGAAGTTTGTAAAGCCCACCGAGCTGAACGCTCCGGTGAGCGAACTCCCCTGCATCAGGGTGAACATCGCCACCCCTCCTGTATAGCCCGTGCCATCGACCAGGAGTGATGCCCCAGGCAAAAGGGCTATGTTGCTTGTGACGAGCATGGGCTTGATGGCACCCCCGCCTGCAAACTCATAGGCAAGAGTGCCCGCCCGCCCGATTTCAAGAGCGCCGATGTGTGTGAATCCACCACTGCCACCAATCAGCCTGAGAACTGCACGGGACGGTGTGGTATTCGAGGGATATAGATACGAGCCCAGCCGCAAAGTCCCACCCACCCAGATGTTCCCTGCCTGGAACTTTGCGACAGCCAGCCCCCCACTCCCGCCAATGATGAAGTCGCCGACGGTGTCCATGGTGCCGCTGATGTGGTTGTAGCCGCTCGCCCCCGCACTGGCAGTGGCTGTCCCGCCGATGATCAGTGAACACGCCGGATCACGGAATGAGACCCCGTAGGCGGTTCCACCCGGATTGATGGTGAGCACGCCCGGCCCGTTGCTCCCGCCAACGGTGCCGGAATAAACCCAGCCGGCATTTCCACCAACGACCACAGACATCCCCCCCTCTATCCGCACCGGATCAAACTGTCCCGGCAACCCGTCCGGACTCCAATTCGCGGGAGTCAGCCAGAGTCCGTTCCCTGACTGATTGTCAAATGTCCTTTCAACGGCCCGGGCGGATACCCCGGGAAAAGCCAGGGCCACAAGAATTGCCATCAGCAATCCACAAATCCTTGATCCGATCAGGTTGTCGGAGAGCCAAGGTCGCGATTCTATTTTCACCTTCATCGTGAGGGGTCACCTGATCGCGTTGCCGGTCCGCGACAGTGGGAACTCCACTTTCACCGATTTTCCAACCCCATCCTCTGAATAGACGTTGAACACGCCCTCCCTGGGTTTGGGCACAGGCTTGTCACTTACGCCGCTAAAGGCGTAGGGGGTCATGATAATCGAAGCCTGGCCCGCAGGGTCATTTCCGATGCCCGCCCCTCCCATTGTGGCACCGACCATGAAGCGCATGGTATTCGCTTTGACAGCCTTGGGCTTCAACATCGCACGACACTCCACAAATCCCCCGGACCCGACGGTTGGGATGACGCTCTCCAATTCGATTCCCGGATTGAGTTTCGTGGTAAGTGCCAGAAGGAGCGGACCCCTCTCCAATGTGACCTCCGGAACCCCTCCATTTTTTTCAAAACTGCGACGAACCGCACGGGTTCCCATGTCAAAACTCAGGGTGACCCTGTTTGACCGCTTCCACTCGCGGCTGATCCTGAGAAATTCCCCCGGCACCACCCCTTCAACGGCACTGCCGTTGACCGAAACGCTGGCACCCCTGCACCACTTTGGAATTCGCAGCAGGAGGTCAAACACCGCTGTCTTCTCAGGTTCAACACTCAACTTCACGGTTCCATCAAGCGGATATTCAGTGGTTTGCCGGATCTTAACGCTCTGACCCGCAACCCGGATTGACGCGGTCGAGGATTCGTAAAGATTCACGATGATCCCTTTCGAGGTGGTAAAATAGGCCCAGTTCGGAACATAAGAAATGCCGACCGCCAGCATGCTGTAGCAGCAATGGAAAAAGTCGCTCTTCGGCTCATCCACTCCCGGCCACACCCTCCCATCCGGAAGATCCCGCGAGAGCAGTGAGTTGTAGAGATTCCACTCCACAGCGTCCAAATATTTCGAGTCACCCGTGATGCGCGCCATCTCAACATACCACCGCAGCATCGGCACGATGTCACACGTCTCCAGAAACCCATAATAGGTATCGGGCACCCGCATCCCCGGCGGGGGAGTCTTGAACCCGTGCAGTGACATGGTGTCATTCAACGGCGCGAAATAGCCTTCGTAGATGTTGCGGGCCGTTGCAAAAAATTGAGGTTCCCCTGTTCCCCGGTAAAGCTGGCACATCCCCGCAAGACAAAGTTCAAACTCGCAATGTTTGATCTGCGCCCAATCGGGGAACGGGTAACGATCATCCTGAATTCCGGTCATCGTGATCGGAACCTTCCCGGTCCGGCCGTATTGGGTGGTGATGTACTTTGCGAAATCACGATACCGCGAATCCCCGGTAAGAAGATACAATTTTGAAACAGGGAGCACCCCCACACCCGGCCCGAAACCATGGTCGTGATTGATGAGCATCAAATCCTGCCTGCCAGGACCAAAGGTGGCGATGAGCAGGTCGGCGATCTTTTTCGCTGCGTCCAGTGCCTGCAGGTTCCCGGTGGTTTCGTAGCACCTGATCAGTCCCCCCATGGTGAGATAGTGGCACCAGACATCGTAGAATGGACCGTCCCAGAACGGCTCATACTTTTTTCCCTGATTCCCCTTCCAGTCATACTTGTGGAATCGATATCCGGGCGCGTAGGAGCCGAGCCACCCGTCAGGCTGTTGCAGCTGGATGAGCCGGTCCACCACACCATTCACTGCGCGCCCCAGCCGTGCATCATGCGAATAAGCCATCGCGTTGCACGCTGTTTCGAGCCACTTCCCGATGTGCTCCGCCCGCCAGCTGTTTGTGTCGCCAGGGTTTTCAAACACTGCAGCGTAAGCCTCGCGTTGACCTTTCAGGAGCCGGTTGGGTAGAAAATCGACATGTTTCCCGAGCAGCCCTGAAAGCCTCACCCGGCCAATCTCAAGGGGCGTGCACTGATCAGGAACGACGGGCGCGAGGGATGCTTGAACTGCCGTTGCCCGCCCCGAGGCTGGGGAGGAGTGTTCGGCGGATGCTGCAGGACGGCCGGATGTCAACGCGACAACCATCCCCAGTGCTGCAAGGAGATGGATCTGCCGCGATCCAAGTTTGTTCCCATGGAGCATGCCCGGGCGGCTGATTTCCGGCATTCTTGTCTCAATCATATGGTTAATGGCAGTTATCTGTGGTTTGGCTGCGGTTCCAATGTAAAATCCACTTTTCGTTTGGCTGGAAGTTGCAAGGCGGGGATGACAGCCCACGCTCCCTCAATGCGCAGTCCCCTCCCGGATGATCGCGGACTGGTCAGGCCCATAGGGAGGCGCACGCGCAGCATTCTGGTGCAATTCCGATCTGAACGATTCTCCAGCACCACACGGACTCTCCGGGGTGTGAATTCACCCGAAACGAGGAGACTTCCCCTTGCGGCAAGATTCTTGAAGGCGACGCCCTTCTGCTCCCACTCAAGGGGAATGGCCCCAAAGACCGTGATCGATTTTTCGTCATCCGGGTCCAACAGCATCTGGGTGATGTTGCAAACCAACGAGGCGTGTGCTGCCACCTCGGGAGTCTTCTTGAAATCCTCAAAGTCACTGACCAACTCACCGAAACAAGTGTCGTCGAACAGGGTGACTCCGGGCTGAACAAACCTCATGGCCCAGCGCCGGGCCTCGTCGCCATCGCGCAACTTCGACGCGATCACCCCCATCCAACCATTGTTGAAAACATAGTTGCCAGTCTTCGACGTGCGAAACAGTTCATAACTCCGCCGGACAATCGGATCATCCTCCGCCATCACCCCATACCACCATACCGGGCACAACCACGTGGCATCGCCTGAATGCTGAACCGGGGTCGCACCGGGGCCCACAGTCAGGACTCTCCCACCCTTGTAATCCGCCGTGGGCAGAAGAACTTTACCCATGATCTCCTCCCACCCCTTGTCCGCAACGCCGCGACGAACCGATTCCCTCAGGCCAAAAAGTGTTCCAGCCTGCTGAACCGTGGCAGGCATGGACTTGTTCAGATAGGCACCAAAGTCGGACCTCCACTCCAGATCCTCCACTGATACCTGGGTGGTCCCCTTCAGGAGCCGCTGTGCCGGTTTCTCCTTACGGGTATCCCCGCTCCAGTCGATGTAATTCAGCGCCATCAGTGCCGCGTTATTCCCGGAAAAGTCCTCGTGGGCCCAAACCCCCTCCCCTTGAGTGGGCGGAATGAGGATCGTTCCATCATAACCCATGAGGGGGCCGAACTTTGCCCCGCCACTGTATTTCGTTGAAATCTTGTGCAGGCTCAGACCCTCCAGAGCGTAGCGCTCCGCCCGGGGCAACGCCCTACCCAGCCAGCCGGCGACCCGTCGGGCTTCATCAAAATGATTTCCGTAAAGGAGCGCCATTTGATTCAAAACCATGTCGTATTCAGGACAAATTGCCCCGGCAAAACTCTCGACACTGGTGCCGTTGCATCCCGGCGGAACGTCCGTGTTGCCAAAATAGACCCCGAGATAATAGGTCGAACGTGCAAACCATCGCGCCAGATCGCGCTCCGGCAGGCGGACTTCAGACCTCCCATGGAACCCCTTCCACCATTTTTCAGTCTCCCGACGCGCAGCCTCATACCCCCGGGAGCGGATCAACTCCACCTTTTTCCATGCCGCCGCAACCGGATCGGCACTCTCGTAGGATGAACCGGGGGCAATGTAAAAGGTCATCCGATCTCCCGACCGCGTTGCACCCGATCGAAAAGCGCTCGAGTCAGTCGAGGAACGATCCCCCTCGCACGCTACCGCCAGCGTGGCCAAGCAGGACCGTGGCCGACTCGCAACGACGACCATGCCGCCCGGCTTCGCAATGCCTGTTCCGCTCCACCCATCATGCTCCTTCCCATAGTAACCCTGGTTCAGATACACCCGGACCTTCCGGTTTGTCCCCACCTGCACCTGAAATGGCATGGGTGCGTCGGATGCATCCGTGACGCGAATGACCAGAACCCCTTCCGGGGTGACGAACATCTCCCTGCGGCTCCGAAACACATTCGTCGCACCCTGAACCCCGGCGCAACGCAGACCCAGATCGATGGTCAGCAAACCGGTGAGAATATCCAGATGATGTCGAAAGCTCGACACCTCGCCGGGTTCCAGATTGGGACCATAACCACCGGTTAGTTCATAAGGAAGATGCCGGTGAGCCTCTTCGTCCCACCAGTATTGATATGAAAGGTAGGGCTCGTGCCTCAGAAATCCGTTGGTATTGATACCCACAGCCCCCGGCAGGCCAAACCCGTGGGAACCGACCCGCAGCACCGTGCCCCCAAGCCCCAGGCATTCGTATTCATACTGAGAATTGCGGAAACGATCCATCCCCTCCTTCACAAAAGCGGCCTCTTGAAGGGTCCTCCTCCATGGTCCGGTGATGGTGTCGGCCATTGCCCCGAATCCAGTGAGCAACCCCACTGCGATGGCCATTGCACAACCCAGGTTCCGATTCATCAGGCGACCTCCCCTCGACCTTGAAGTTTCCCCAGATGGACGACAGGAGAATAGGGAATGCCATTCTCGCATGAAAACGCCCCCACAAGACCCTGGAGAGGTGCCTGGGCGGGTGTCACAAGCCACTTCCTTCTATCCGAAACCTGTAGGTGCCGGATCCGACCGCGACTTCCACCCCGTGCAGAGTCGGCCTGACCCAGGAGATTCCCTGCATTCTCTTCCGCTGTTCCCCCTTGGACCAGAGCACCTTCCCACTCTCATGAAACGTTGCATTACCCTTGCCGGGAAGGATCACGGTTGCCGAGGTGTTCGCGGGGATTGTGACGTCCATGACCAGATCCTTGCCCCTCTTTTCCCACCGCACCGCGATGGTTCCGTGAATGCTGGCATAGGAGGCCCGGGCCCAGGTTAAACCTGACCCGATATATGGCTTGATCACGATGTCCTTGAACGCCGTGCCTCGTTGATCAATGCCACCCACATGGCAGAACAGCCACTCGCTCACGGAGGCCATCAAATCGGGCATGCTAAACGAGTTCATGCGGGCATCTTGAAAACCTTTATCCGGAGTCCACCCGTCCCATCGTTCCCAACTACTGGTGGCACCGAGTTTGACCGGGTAAAGCCAGGCGGGATAGGTGTCTGTAAGCAGGAGCCCGTAGGCCACGTCGTTGCGCCCGTATTGGCTAAGGACCGGCAGCAAGGCCCGGGAACCATGAAAGCCGGTGGTCAAGTGTCCCGGTGGAATCATGGGGTTCTTCCCGAGCGCATCGGCAAAAGTCTGCTGATGACTCTTGTTCAGGATGTCGTTGACTAGATTGGAGACGGCCATGGATACCTTGTTCGTTGGGATGAAGCCATAATACAACGCCAAAGCATATTCCATCTGGCTATCGTCCCGGACCACCCCCTGGGAAGACACATAGGCCTTATCAAACGCCGTCTGCATATTCTTGAACACGCTGCGATAGGCCTCCGCGTCGGCTGTCCTGCCGATGGCCTCCGCCATTTCCGCCATCATCTTCACCGAGGCTCCGTTCAACAGCGTGTTGAAGATGTCGGCATTGCCTTCCCTGTTCTGGGTGATGGCCAGCCAGTCACCGTAGCCAACAAAATTGGTGTCAGCGGCAATCCTCAGATTTGCGGGCCGCAAGTTGTCCACGAGTTTGCTTTGGAGATATCCGATGTAGCGAGCCATCGCATCGTAATGTTTGCGAATGATGCCGGTATCTCCGTAGGCCTTGTAGAGACCATAGGGAACCGCGATGCCATCGTCCGACCAGCCGGGCGACTCAATGTCGCCCCAGAACGGGGCAACTTGCATGAAGGCGGCACCAGACTCGTTGGCACTCAGGGATTGCGAATCCACGAGATCAACCATCCACTTGGAGAGGAAGCCTCCCATGTCCAATGCATACGTCCACGTTTTGACGAGCGGGGTCTTGGCGCACCACCCCAGCCGCTCCGCCCTGTCTGCGCAACCCGTGGGAACGTCCACCAGATTGTCCCGCATCGTCCAAAGAGCGTTGCTGTAGAGCCTGTTCACCCGGGCATCCGAACACTCAAACATGCCGGTCGTTGCCAGGGTTGAATTACACTCGATCCCGGCAAGGTCGCCAAGCTCCGGCCGCCCCGGAAGACCCGTCACCTCCACATATTGAAATCCGTGATAAGTGGTGCTCGGCTCCCAGACCTCGGCGCCGTCCCCTTTGAGATAGTAGGTGTCAACCGCCCGGGCTTCCCGCAGATAGTCCGTGTAGATTGTTCCATCAGGATTCAGCATCCCGGAAATGCGAAGGACGATCTTTGTCCCCCGCTTGCCGGCGACCTTTATTCGAGCCCAGCCAGCGATGTTCTGGCCCAGGTCGAAGACATAAACTCCCGGGCGGGGTTGCGTCAGCTTTACCGGCTTGATCTCCTGTTGTTTGCGCACAGGCGGACTCGGCGAAACACCAAGCACAAGATTTGTAACCACGGAAACGGCAACAGACTGCCATCTGGAATCGTCGAATCCAACCCGGTCCCAACCGGGCATTTCAAGGCGAGCGTCGTAGGTCTCGCCCTGTTGCACGTCCCCTTCCCTGATAGGGCCGTAGGAGAGTTTCCAGGTCTCATCGGTTGCAACGGTCTCCCTCGTCCCATCGGCATACTCGACTCTCAGCTGCACACGCAATTTCGGCACATTGCCGTAGGTGTCGCGACCGGCCCAGATGTAGCCGGAATACCAGCCATCCGACAGAATTCCCCCGATCGCGTTATCCCCCTGCCGCAGCATCTTCGTGACGTCATAAGTGTGGTAATAAACCCGCTTGCGAAGTTCCTGCCATCCCGGATTGAAATAGTCCTCCCCCATCCGGGCGCCGTTGATGTGAAGTTCGTAAGCTCCCAGCGCCGTGGCGTAGATCGTCGCGCGGCGGATCGGCTTTGCAACCTTGAACTCCTTTCGCAAATAGGGCGATGGAGGCAGCACCCAGACTCGCGCTCCCTCGTCCCACCGGACTCCACCCCATGGTGCCATACCCATGGACCCGAGCACCAAAGCCGCGGGCCAGGCATGGTCGTCGAAGGTCCCTGAAGTCCAGTTTGTGATCTCCTGATTTAGGGCCTTCCACGCTCCATCCAGCCAGATCACCAGGGATGTGCTGTCTCCAAATTGAACGGTGAGCTTCCCCGTAAGCCCGGCAGCACTGTCCACATTCGTTGCGGCAATCGCCAGAGTGTTCTCACCCGGAATCAGCTGGCTCCTGATGTCGATTTTCGGAGGCTGGGTCCAATTTGTCCCCTGCCCCGCCCGAATCCCATTCACGAACAGCGTGAATCCGTTGTCGCAGGTGAGATTGAAGTTTGCTGCCGTGATCTGTTTTCCGGACGGCACGGTGAACTTCCGGCGGAAGAAACGGGTCCCCGAGGGAGCAACCAGATTCGGACTGCCCTCAGGATACCAAATCCACTGGTAACCTTCTGAGTTGTATCCGGGCGCTCGTTTCTCCTCGCCAATCCATCTGGCCGCCTGCCATTCCTCCGGATTGAGCAATCCCATCGTCCACAGTGCCGTCCGGCTCCAGGAAGCAGGCTTCCCTTCCACATCCCAACTGCGGACCTTCCAGAAACATTCCTGACCCGATGTCAGATGTGCCCCCTGGTAAGCCACGAGCACCGAATCCCCGGACAACACCTTCCCGCTGTCCCACAAGTCGCCGTGGTTCTGTTTCAGCAACGATTCACTCGAAGCCACCAGCACTTGATAGGCGGTCTGCTTCTGCCCGCGCACCTCCGACTTGAGGATCCAGCTGAGGCGCGGATTCGTCACTTCGATGCCCAACGGATTCTGCAAGTACTCACAACGCAGTTGTGCCGTCTCCAGTTTTGGTGCGGCCACGGCCAAAGTTGGGCCGGTTGTCAGCAGGGCCAGCAATCCCGCCAATTTTCCGATCCAGTTTGTTCTCATCGTCGTCATGGGTGGCTCACTTTTTATCACCCAAGGGTAGGCCGTCTGCCATCTCATCGGCTGCCGGAGCAGAAAGCTCCAGCGTTACGACGGTGTCGGTTTTGTCCTGTTTGTCTGGTGGCAAGTTCAGGGTAATGGCGTCCGCGGTTTGCTGAAACTCCACTGAGCACTTGACGATGCGGGCCTTCAGCGGCGGCAGAACCCGGCGGTCGCCGTCCCACTTGAACACATGCAGATAAACCTTGTTGCCCTCGTAGGTGGATCCACCCCACACCCCGTTGTGGAAGGGTCCGCCGCGGGTACCGTAGATGCTCTCCCCATTCTTCCGCATCCACCCGCCCATTTCCCGGAGTCGCCCCGCTTGATCCGCTGGAATCTCGCCGAGCGCGTTCGGCCCGACATCGAGAAGCAAATTACCGTCTCCGGTCGCACAACCGGCCAGCATCTGAATGCATTCGCTGAAAGGGCGCAGGGAAGTCTGATCGGAACGATACGACCAGGCGTAACCACCGGGGGTATTGATGATCATGTGGCAGGTTTCCCACGGGCGATTATTTTGAAACGCGCCGATGGTTCCTTCAGGCGTATCATGATCGGCCGCAAGCGAAGGTGGCACGCCGGGGGGATTGTTACCCGGGAACCACAGGTTCGCGCAGCGGTTGTTGATCACGATGTGAGGCTGCAAGCGTCGGACCAGCGCCAGAATCTCATCTGCGTGCCAGCACTTGATCGAGTCGCCCGCTCCGAAACCGTCGAACCAAAGGCAGTCCATCCTTCCATAGCGCGTCAGCAACTCGGTCAACTGGCCTTTCATGTAAGTCGTGTATTTGGTGTTGTCACCGACGCCATAGTCCGGTTGATGCCAGTCGCGCGGCGAATAATAAAGTCCGAAACGCATGCCGGCCTGGTGGCATGCGTCGGCCAGTTCCCCCACGACATCGCGCTTGAATGGCGTGTTCATGATCGAATAAGTGGTCAGCTTCGTGTCCCACATGCAAAAGCCTCCATGATGCTTCGCGGTGAAGACGATGTATTTCATTCCCGCCGCCCGGGCCAGTCGCACCCACTCTGTGGCGTTAAAATTTGTCGGGTTGAACCTCTCGTAGAGATGGTCATACACGGGGTCTTCGACATATCCGGCAGGGGCTTTGTCCACGTCCAGCGGCCTGGTGGATTTGCGCGACCAACTGATTTCCGTTCCCGCGAGGCTGGACATGTCCCAGTGAATAAACATGCCGAAGCGGGCCTCCATCCACCATTTCATCCGCGCGTCCCGTTGGGCGGATGTTTCATTGGCATGAAGATCAGGTGATGTGGCGTTGGTCAGGCCGGCGGCGGAGGCAGCCGGGAGGCAGGCGACCATCGCCAGGATGGCGGCGAGAATCATCGGCACGCAGCCTCTTGCTTGATCCTTCATTTGGATTCTTTCCGGGACTTTCATCTGAAGTTTTCTTGCGGGGGCGGGCGAATGTCATTGCCGCCTGCGGGTCACCCGCGCTTCCATGCCGGGGTCTGGTTTGTCCCAGCGCACAGGTTGAATCAGAATGCCATGAAGGTCGTTGGCCCCCGGCGTTGCGCTCGGCACTGATGAAACCATGGAGCAGGCCATGTAATCCCGCCCTTTGTCGGAGATAATTTCCGGTGCGTGCCCCGGCTGTTCCTCGATCCGGTTCCCGGCGGGGTCACCGAAATTGAAGGGATCTTCCGAGATGTAGAGTGAGACACGGCTATAATCTATCCCGCTGACCCAAAGGTAGTAGTAGCCGTTGCGGTAAATCACCAGGGGGGATTCGGCACATTGGTATCCACCCGGGGGAGGCCCCATGACGGTCACCGGCTCGGACCAGTGGAGAAGATCGCCAGATGTGCGGACACGAACGATTGTGTTAAGACCGGGAAGTCCCGGGTAGGTTCCTGCACAGGCGTAGTAAATGAGGTATTTGCCCAGTTTTTCGTCCCGGAACACGCAAAAGTCACGGTCATCCCGCTCGCGGAATGCCATGTTCCCCTCCTCCAGCTGCGACCCGCCATAGGGACGCCACTCCCCAAGATCGGCTGAACTGGATGACAGCAGCCGGACACAGTTTTCCTTGAATTCGGACGATCCAAGGTAGTGGAAATAGAAGAGAAAAGCCGTCGTTCGGTCCCGGTTCCAGATGGTGCCTGGCGCCCACATGAACGCCTGTGGAGATGCGATCTGATACGGGATCTTGTCACGGAGGGTCATGGGGGTCTCCAGAGAGTCCCCGACAGCGTGGAATAGGGCATATCCATCCGCCAACTCATACCCGCTGCCATAAGTGGCGGGGCTCTCCCCAAACGTGCCGATGCAGTGCCACCGATCCCGCTTGTCCTTGATCAGCGAAAAATCGCTGTATAACGGATGCCCGTCCCCCACCAGGCGCCGGGCCTCGCTCCAGGGCCTGGCCACGCGTGGGATCATCAAGACCTTCTCCTCAACCTTGGGACCGGGCTGGCCACTCCTGCACCCGGTTGCCACAAGGTTGACGGCAAGCAGGATGACAAAGGCGGAGACTGCCTTGAATGAGCGTGAGTTCATCGTGTAAAAAACAGCCTTAGTCTTCAATAGACAATTCCACCCTTCCGCCCGGTCCAGGCCTTCAATCCCGCTTTGGAACCCACTTGCTCCAGTCAACCGTCGCCCGGGTTTCATGCCCCGGAAGGTTCTTGAATTCGGTTCCACCCCGGGCGGGGTTCAGGTTCTCTGTGATCCATACCTTCGGATCCCGTTGGAATTCGACAAGTTTTTGCGCCACAGCCGCGTTTCCAGCCTGATTTTCGACATCCTTCCTGAGCAACCCCTCCAGCCGCTTCGTGACGATGCTGAACTGCTTTTCATCACTCTGCGCCATGCGCGCATCTTGTGCAGCGAGTGTTTCAAGGAAATGCAGGGACTTCGCACGAAGGGAGCGGGCTGTCTTCCACACAATCTCCCTCTGTGTCCGGATCTCCGCAACCCGGGGACCGCCCGCCGCGATGGCCTGATCATAAAACCCGACCGCCTTGAATCCCAGGGCTGCGGAGTCCTCAAGACGCAAACCCGTGTCCTCGAAGAGCCACGGATGTGCTGTCTTGTCCTGGGTCAGCATGAAATTCGCACGCCGGTTTGCCTTCCAGATCGGTGTGTCCCATGTGGCGTTTGGAATGTTTACGGGATCCCAATCGTGGGTTCCGGACCAATGGCGGTCGAGACCCAGGGGCCCGATCAGATAAGTGACATCCCACGGGTAGGCCTGCACATGCTGGGTGACAAACTCCCAGGCTTGAATCATGAGCGGGGCAGCCTTGGATCCATAGGGCGCGGCGATTGTGTCGAGCAGCTTGGAAAGCGGTGCGTTCGGAGCATTCATCCACGCCTTCAACATCGCGGCATTCACCGAGAATGTGGACGGCGCAAACCCGTAGTATTCCTTCACCCCCACCACCCCCTCCATCTCCTTCCACCCCTTCATCTGCTCATAGATGAGGCGTGGGAAGAAATCCTCCATCATGTAAAGCGGTTTGTAGAGCGTGTGATCGAATTCCCCCAGAACCGGGATGTTGCGCTCCCTGGACAGTTGCACGAATCGTTTCACCCCAAGATCGGCTTTGAACGACCGGTCGTCGAACGGATAAACCTCGTTGCTGGTCGATGGATTCAAAACCAGGCCGAAGTGGGAGGGGTTCACCTTGTCGAGAATGGCAACGATCTGTCCCTTGGACAACTCCCAGGGCTTCCACCACAACCGCGTGTTCGGGCGGCACTTCTGCATCGTCTCGTTCAGCAGATTCAAAAAGCCCGGAACCCGGTCATCCAGCGGAACCCCGCTGCACCGTGGACACGGCCCGAACTCACTGCAGAGCCAGGCTTGCTGGTCAAAGGTGTAAACCATCACATCGTCCACCTCCGGAAAGGATTTCATGAAATCGGTCAGCAGGTCCTGATATTTCTTCTGCACCTCAGGATCCAGCACACAGGCCGGCAGCACCGGGTCAAACCTGATCATCCTCGGAATCCCAAACTGGGCGATGGTTTTCAGCCCGTGCTTCTTTGCCTGCCGGATGCGGAAAGCAAACTTCTCCCGCTGCTCCCTGTCCAGATCCTCAAGGTTCAGAACCTCGTTCGCCGGCTTTCCACCCCACGCGATGCTCAACTGAACCATGTTCACCCCCAGGGCCTTGATCTGCTCAAGCTGCTCGTCGCTCCAGCTGATGTCAGGCACGGATGGATTGCCAACAATGCCTACAAAATACTTGAATCCCCCCGGGGCAGCCTTGACGCCGGAGGATTCTAACGCGAAGGAGCTGGCGGCTGTGAGCAGCGCAATCAGGGTGGTGACAAACCGGATGACCGGCGCCCGGCAAATGCGAGCCTTTGCGATGGATGGAAACTGCTTTGTGATCATTTGAATCTTCGACGGTTGCTGGTTGATTCCCCGGCACACCACCACAAGGGCGGTCCGCTGCATCCGGTTCCTGCCGGAAGGGTAGCAACCCGGATCCGGCAGTTCAATTCTCCAATCTGCCACCAGGTCGGGGCGCGCAGCGAAGTGCGCGCCCCGACGATGAATTTTTTGTGACGGACTTTGTATATTAAGGCACGACCACCCGGAGGGTTACAACTCCTCCGGAGTAGGCGACTGCGGCCGTCGTCCCTGCCACAGGGAACCCGGTCACGTTGACTGAGGTGAATGTGCCCGTTCGGGATCCGCCCGCGATCAACGTGTAATCGTAGGTGCCCGAACCGTTGGAATAGCCGTTGCCTTTGATCGTGAGCTGGCTGCCGGAAAGCAGGTTCACGCCACCCGAAACGGTGATGGTCTTCAAGACGGCCTCGCCGTTGAAGTTAAACACCAGTTCCCCTGCGCCGCCAACCTCGAGGCCGCCTGCCGTGATGGTTCCCGCGCTGCCGGGCAGCACAAAGAAGGACTGACCGGCTGACAGGTAGGAACCAATCCTCAGCGTTCCGCCAACGGCGAGTGTGCCTGGTCCGGCGAATTCCGCGTCCACCTTGCCACCGTTGCGACCGAACACAAGATCCCCGGCTGTGGTGAGAACGCCGCCGTTCTGGTGGCGGTAGTAACTCACGTAGTTGTTCGGCGAGGCATACGCGCCGCCGACGACCACCGAGAGACAGGGATTCGTGACCTCAATGGAACTGTAGATGTTCAGTGCTCCGTTGCCGCCGCTGTCGCCCACAAGGACCGTCCCCACGGTGCCCGCATCCGAAGTCAGATACACCGAGCGACTGTTTGCAACCACAACATCATCCGCCGCACCGGGCGTCCCATCGGGATTCCAGTTGAGCGGAGTCGTCCACAAATTATTTCCCGATTCGTTGTCGTAGCGGTAGAGGGCACCGAGCAACACGCCCCTGTAGAACTTCCTGCCGCTACCATCCACAACGACCAGCGGCGAGCGGGCGCACGGGTCCAACTGCCACGGCCCCGCGATGTTGGCAGCCGTCATGAGACTGCCCATGTTCCAGGTGATCAGATTGGTTGCGCCGCCCAGCTTGGTGATGGTCAAACCCAGGTCCGGCTGGCTGACCACGAGGGAGAGTTTCAATCGCGTCGCCGTGTAGCTCACGCTGGCGCTGATTCCACTGGGAAAGTTCGTGTATTCCACCGTCGTGAACGTTCCAGTGATTGCTGATCCTTGCAGGAGGGTTATATCACCGGACGAACCGGCATATCCCGTCCCATCGAGCACAAGAACGGCACCCTGCGAAATGGTAACCGCACCACCCGTGACCAGCGTCTTCACGGTGCTGCCGCCGTTGAATTCATAAGCGAGTGTTGCTGCGTCACCAATCTCAATGCCGCCGCCCACCGATCCAAAACCGCCCGCGCCGCCTATGAGTCGCAGGGATGCGTTCGTGGGAGAGGTTGGAGATGAGTAGAGATACGAACCGAGACGCAAGGAACCCCCGATGTTCACACTGCCGCCGTAATGACGGGCATCCGCCCGACCATCGCTGCCGCCAATAATGACGTCACCAATCGCGCCCACGGTGCCGCCGTTGAAGATGCAGTAACTGGGATAGATGCCGCTGTTGGCCACCCCCCCGATGATCAGGGAGTTGGTCACGTCCCGGAAGGAGACCTTGCAGCCGGGATTGAAGTTCACGGCACCTTCACCGTTCACAGCACCAACGGATAATTTGCCGACGTTGCCCGAAATCTCCGAATTGAGGAGCACATATGCGCCTCCCGCCACTGTGGCGGTGTCGATCAGGCCGGGCTGCCCGTCGGGGTTCCAATTCAGCGTGCCGGTCCACATATTGTCCCCTCCCCCGTTGTCGAAAACGAAATTGGTGGAAACCGCCGGGGGTGGTGTGTAAACCGCCGTCAGCTTCAGTTTGTCGGCGATCGAGTTGGTGTCCACATTGATGGCCCAGCCTGCTACATTGCCATTGGCAGTGATGGCATTATTGGCAATCCAATAATTGACGTTTCCCAACTGGCTAATGGCCGTTATGTAGGTGCCGTTCGTTGAAATGTCCATTTTCGCGCCACCCGCTGTGTTCATGGAAAGCGCGCCAGACTGCACCGTCCCCCCGGAGGAGATGCTGACATCCCCATCGAATCCCCCATTTCCTGTAAGCAAGTAACCATTGATGGTCAGCTCTCCCGTGACAGTCACAGGCGTGCTGTTCCCCCATTGTCCGGTGATGAAATTGGCCCCAATGGTCAAGTGCCCGCCAGTCACCACACTCAGCCCAACGCCAACGGAGATATAACAATCGCCGGAGGTGCTATTTCCAATGGAGCTGACAATGCAAGGGTTGTTCCCGGGATTGATGATGGTGGCACCGGCAGCGTTGGCGGGATCGCCGGTCCCACCCCAGTTGCCCGGGTTCGACCAGTCCGAGTCGAAGACTCCACCCCAATAGGCATCCGCTTTTGCAGACACGGCCATCGTTAACGCAGCGATCGCGACGCCGCCTAACGCTTTCAATCTGTTGCTGTCTTTTTTCATGTTGGTTATTACTACTTTGTTTTTGGTTTCGGATGAGGTTGGTATCGACTGCCCTCGTTGCTATTGATCCACAAACACGACCCGACCCTGTGAAGGATCTATTACCAGCTTCTGGCCCACAGGTGGCTTTGGTAGAGATTTTCCATGCAGCGAGGGGAAATTCGTCAGGTCATTGACGTTCGCGGGAGGGTGCTTTCCACCCATGGACATGATCGACAAAGCCTGATTCAGCTCAAACATCGTTGCCTCGCCGGAATGTTGTCCGCTCTTTTTTCCGCACCCGCAAACCGCCAGGGTGCAAATCAAAAAGAACAGCGAGGGTGTTTTCATCGTAAGAGTTGGCTTCGTGCTCCTGGTGTCCGAGGTGTGTCGCCTGGTCAGTGGTTCCTGGCCCACCAGGCAGCCGCCGGTTGCGGGGCACCGACGTTGTAATACCCGGGATTGTAAAACTGATAGCCCGCCTTGCTGTTCTTTGTGTTTTCGGCATGGCCATCGAAGAATCCGAAATTGACCCGCCTGCCATGACGCGGCACGGAACGGTAGCCCACCAGATAAGTGCCCGTATCGCTTGGGGTGCGAAAGTAGCCAATGCCCTGACCCGAATATCTGGCTGCGGCGTTATCCAGAGCGTAATCGGGCACCCAGTTGTCCGCGTTGGGATCACCAGCCGTGGAGGAGGTAACGGCCCCGGCATCCGCAAAAATGACAAAGGTGCTGGGAGTTTTGACCATCATCTCCTTGACCCAGGGAATGGATGACTGTCCGCTCGCAGCGATTGTCGCCGACTCCTGCCAGTTCATCCCGATGCCCAGCGAGTGGTTCACGTTGACCGCGCCGGCCAGTTGCTGCGCCTCGGTCGGACAGTTATAGACCTCCTTCGCTGGACAATACCCCTTGGCCCGCAGCTGGTCCTGCCACCAGAAATTATCCGGATCCAGCACCACGTAGGAGTTGGTGTCATATTTGAATTCGGATGGCATGAACGGGCTGCCTTTCTGAAAGTAGAGCGGATGAAGGGTGCCCTGGCTGTCATTGATATACATGGCAGAACCAAGTGAAATCTGCTTCAGGTTGCTGAGGCAACTGATGGTCTTGGCCTTCTCTTTGGCCTTGTTGAGCGCCGGCAACAGCATGGCGGCGAGGATCGCGATGATGGCAATCACAACCAGCAACTCTATCAGCGTAAAGGCACGCGGAGCAGCTGTCTGATGGTCTGATTTCATATCCTGATTCATGGCTGTGTCCCAATACTTTAGCAAACCAGGGCCGGGAACGTTAGGACACCCTTGGCTTTCTTTAGCACAAAATTGAAATTTCGATTGAGCAGCGCATGAATGTGCCTTAGTTTTCGCACATGATACACCAGCCACTCCCGAAGCAAATTGGCTGGACCAATTACCATCAATCGGTCCGCCGGATCGTCGCGAAGTTCAACCCCGTACACGGCAATTACAGAATTCACGACCATGAGTTTGTGGAGATCGCCGCCATCACAAATGGATCCTGCCTCCACCACAGCATCCTCGGCGACTCCCGCGCGGGGTCGGGCGATGTCTTCCTGTTCCGCCCCGGTGCATGGCACGGATATGCCGAGGCAAAGAACCTATCCCTCTACAATTGCTGCTTCGATACCACGCTGCTCGGACGTGAATTGAACTGGATGGCGGACGATCCTTTTCTGGGCCGTCTGCTCTGGGCCATTCCATTGTCAGCTAAACAGCATGGAATGGTTGCGGTCCATCTCCCTCCAGAAGAGTTTGCCCCGTGTCGCAGGCTTCTGGACGAACTTTGTGCCCTCGCAAAAGAGGACTTCCGGAGCCATTTCGGAGACCACCTTGGCCTTCTGGTGCAGGTGCTCAGTGTCCTCGCAAGAAATGTCACAGTTGATTCAGAAAAGAACCACTCTAAGTCACATCGGGCGGTCGCATCCGCCTTGAAACTCATCGACGATGCACCCGCCGATCCGTGGACCCTCGCCACTCTTTCCGCCCATGCCCACGTCGAGCCCACCTACTTTGTGCGCCTGTTCCGCGAGGTGGTTGGTCTCCCCCCCATGGCCTATCTGACTCGCAGACGACTCGAGTTGGCCACCACCCTCCTGCGGCGCGACGACATCGGGGTTGGTGAAGTCGGGGCAATGGCGGGCTGGCTCGACGCCAACTACTTCAGCCGCTGTTTCCGTCATCACTTCGGGATGACCCCAACCAAATATCGGGCCAACTCCATGCGATCAAGGAAGCGCACGATCGCTGAATGAAGTCCCTTTTTGACCCATCTGAAATCCTCGGATGATCCATAACGCGATTAAGAATCTCCTGCCAGAAATGAAGCCAGAGGACATCCCCGGCCTCCCGCAGAAGGAGAATGTCAGGATCATCCCCCACGGCCGGTATCCCAACGAGAAGCCGCGCGTGAAAAATGCATGCCCGACGCCAACGGCGCCTTCATGCCCCCCGACTCGCCGACGAACAATCACAACCAGTTCTTCTACTGCGGCCAGTCGCAATGACGCAGCCCGCAGCAGTAACCCATCCGACAGACTATCATGACCTCCAAGCAACTCGTCACCGCCGCACTGCGTGGGCTTCCCACCCCACGCATCCCCACCGGCCCGCTCGCCGTCCATTATTGCGCGGGTCTCGCGGGCTATACTCTTCGCCAATACACGACCGACGCTAAAATATTGGCGGAATCGGTAATCCGCTATTACGAAATGTTCAAACCGGATGCCGTCTGGCTCTCGGCCGAGACCTGGATCAGCGCCGAGGCCATGGGTGCCAGAGTCGGCCCACTCGCGGATAATCAGCCCTTCGGCGGGCTGGACGAGCCGATGATTCGATCCGCGGCCGACATCGACCGCATTCCCGCTCCGAACCCCTCGTCGCAGGGCCGCTACCCCCTCATGCTGGAGGCCCTTGTGCGGGTGGTGGAGGTATTAGGCCAGGACGTGTTTATTGTCGCGTGCTTTGACCAGTATCCCCTCTCGCTCGCCGCAGCGCTGATGGGCATCAACGAAATCATGCTAAAAGTCTACGACGACCCGCCGTTCGTGGAGGCGTTAATGGCGCGCTGTTCCGATTATGCCCTGGCCTACGGATCGGCGCTCAGCCGCGCGGGGGCGCACATGCTCAGCGGCGGCGATTCCCCAGCGGGATTGCTGGGGCCGGACCTTTATCAGGAAATCGCTCTGCCGGCGGAACGGCAACTCATCAAGTGCATGCAGGCCGCCACGGGCAAAACGGTTTCCCTCCACATCTGCGGCAATGCGAGGCCCATACTGCCATTCATGAAAACCTCCGGCGCCGACGTGCTCGAACTCGACCACGCCGTATCCATGGCAGAGGCCTGTCGAGTGGTTGGCCCGGAGGTCGCGCTGTGGGGCAATATCGATCCGGTGTCCGTCCTTGCCCAGGGAACACCCGAAAGCGTACGCGCAGAGTCTCTCCGGATCATCGCGGCAGCCAGACACGCCGGGCATCAACGCCTGGTCCTGAGTTCCGGCTGCACTCTGGCGGTGGAAACGCCCGCTGCCAATCTCCATGCCTTGATTGCCGCTGCCAGGCAGGCACAGGACATCCATCCCACCAGCATGTCAACCGGGTCCTAGTCAGATTTCACCACATCTGGTACGTAGTCCAATGCAATTCCACATCCTCCCATTCCAACTGGCTGTCCTCTTTCTTGCCCACGCTGTAAGCGCATCCACGGAACCGGCTGATGCCCCACCACCTCAGTTCGTTCCCCAGCCCGTGCAGGTTCAGCTGTTGCCCGGCTCGTTTACTCTTTCGGCCGACACGACCATTGACTGCGCCAGGGACCTCGCCCCCGTGGGCGAGCTCGCCGCCGCCCAACTGGGTATCCGCAGCGCTCGCACCGGCTCCGGTATGGTCAATGCCATTCATCTGGCCGCCGAACCTGATCTACCCGCAGAAGCCTACCGCCTCGACATCACCGCCGACCGCATCACCCTCATTGGAGGTTCCCCCACGGGCCTTTACCATGGCCTCCAGACTCTGCGCCAGGCCATTCCCCAAAAAACACTGCCGGCAAATATCCACTGCCTTTCCATCACCGACCAGCCCCGCTTCGCCTGGCGCGGCCTGATGCTCGACTGTTCCCGTACCTTCCAATCCTTGGACTACCTCAGGAAAACCATCGACCGGATCGCCTTCCACAAACTCAACGTGCTGCACCTCCACCTCACCGACGATCAGGGCTGGCGCGTCGAAATCAGGAAGCATCCCGAGCTCTCATATCAAGGCGCCCGGTTCTCTCCCAAATTCAACGAACCCCAATCACATCAGGGTTCCTACACGCAGGCAGAGCTGCGGGAACTGGTCGCCTACGCCTCTTTGCGGGGTGTAACCATTGTCCCTGAAATCGAAATGCCCGGACATAGCCTCGCCCTTCTGGTTTGCCACCCCGAACTGTCCTGTCGCGGCAAGATCCCCGACATCATCTTCCCCTTCGCCAAAGGCCCCGATATTACCTCGGACATCCTCTGTGCCGGTAATGACGACACCTTCAGACTCCTCCAGGAGGTCATCGATGAGGTGGTGGAGATCTTTCCCTCGCAATTCATACATGTCGGCGGCGACGAAGCTCCCAAGGAACGCTGGAAGACCTGCCCAAAATGCCAGGCCCGCATCAAGGCCGAAGGGCTCAAGAACGAGCACGAGCTCCAAAGCTACTTCCTCCGGCGCATCGAGAAACACATCAACGCCAAAGGCCGACGTCTGGTTGGCTGGAGCGAAATCCTCCAGGGTGGACTCGCGCCGAATGCAGCCGTCATGGATTGGATTGGCGGCGCTCGCGAGGCCACCCAGTCCGGCCATGACGCTGTGATGTCGCCTACCAGCCATTGCTATTTCGATTACTCCTACGAGGCCATTAGCGCGGAAAGAGCCTACTCCTTCGATCCCGTAGCCGGGCTCTCTCCCTCCCTTTCCGGGCACATCCTCGGTTTGCAGGCCAACTTCTGGTCCCACATTGACCGGGAGCCCGCGCGGGTCGACCGGCAATTGTTTCCCCGGCTGCTTTCGATCGCAGAGCGCGCCTGGTCACCCGCCACGAACAGCGATTGGCCTGCCTTCCATAAACGACTGAACGCCCAGTTGCCGCGTCTCCGCCAGATGGGCATCCATTACCACACAATGCAGCCGGTCGGCAAATGGACACCCCGGGAGGTCACTGAACAATACGCTCAGCGCTCCTGGGATATCACATCGCAACTGACCGGCATCGGGAAATATGTGACCACATTCCGTTACGCCCATGGCGCCCACCGGCTCGGCATCCAGCGGGTTGAACTGCTCGCGAACGGCAGGCCGGTTTCCACAGACACCCATCGTGGCGTCACCGGAACAGCCAGCGAGGCCAACACCTACACCCTTGAATTGAACGCGCTTCACCCCGGAACGAAATACGAAATCCGGGCCGCCATCCGTTCTGAGGGCGGGACGGATTCCAACGGCACGGTTTACCTCGAGGCCATGCCGGCTCAGTCCACTTCCCAATAGGGCCAACCCATGCGCGGTCCATCCGAATCACCAAGTCGTCTCACCGGCCAACCAACGATTGCCGCTGCCCATGACTAGTGAGACCGGGCTGGAAGACCGTGGCCTGATGCAGATCGTCGAAACCACCACAAAGCATGAGGCTCAGCTAAAAGTTTCTACGATAACGAGGCCCCCCATCTCCACCCTGGTCACTGAGGCATTCATACACGTCGCGAGCCCCTTTTTCGGGGTGCAGCCGATCCAAAGCCCCCCGGTCACGGCTCGGCCTGACCATCCATCTGCCGCAGGTGCTGGCTCGGCTTGCCCCAGCTCATGATTTCGTCGTCACGCTTTCGCATGGGTTGATGGTTGTGATACCACCCCCCCTGGGAGAGACCGTCCGGAAAATCGTGTACCAGCATGCCCGGGCGGTTGATTTCCAATTGCTTCGGGATGGTGGCATCCGGGCGGGCGATGAACGAGCCCCAATGGGAATACGGCTGTGCCGAGTTGTTACATACGGCCCACATGCGGTTGTCTGCACAGCGCGTTGGCACCTGCCGGACATTCAGCATGTCCAGGCAGTTCGGACCCCGGGATCGTGCGTTGTGGAAGGAATGGATCATCACGCTCGCACCCCGTTCGCGGTAGCCGATGTAGAGCTGCGGCCAGCAGACGTCATAGCAGATCGCCAATCCGATCGTCACCCCCCGAATCGTTCGAGTGACCAGTCGGTTGCCGGAGGAATAATGCTTGTGATCGGTCGAGGTGCAGAAACATTTGTCGTATCGATCCGCGATCTGGCCCTCAGGATCGATCAGGTAGAGGCAGTTTGTGGGTTTGGTCGTCGAATCCAAAAAATGCGCGGAGCCAAGCACCAGCCACAGGTTCAGGGCTCTCGCCACCTTCCGCAGTTCCGATGTCTCCGCACGCAACTGTTCCCAATCATACCCTTCGAACGACGGGAGATCGGTGCCAGGATAACCGGAGAGCGCTGCCTCCGACGTGTGCAACAGATGCGCCCCTGCTGCCGCCGCCTGATGCATGAAGTCCCGCACATGCCTCGCATTTTCGACAGGCTTGCCACTGACCGGGAACTGGCAGGTCGCAACCCTGAATTTCTGCTCCGGCGCCGCGCTTGCACCCGGGGTTTGAGGTGCAGGATCCTGCTTGGGCGGCTCCCCGATCGCTGGCAATCGCGCCAGAGCCGCCACACTGGCTACCTGCGCAGCAAGGCGGATGGCAGAACGCCGGCTGACGCGTGAGGTGCGGGGTGCTGAAAAGGATGTCATGGGCACATGAAATCAAGCTCCATGCCGGGAGTAAAGCGCCCGATGCACCAGACAGGCCAGCAAATTTAGGAGCATCCCAAAACCTTCCGATTCTGCCATCCACAACGCATTAGGAGTCAGATTGGGCAAATGCGTCGGGCGCGGACTGACGGGACCCGGCGGATCATTCTGATGTTGGCGCTGAGTTTGATTTCCCGCATGCCTTGGACGGCGTGGCCACTCGAACATACCGTCGGGCTAAGGACAGATCACCTGCAAATCGTGATGTTGGCGTCGGGAAAACACCCTGGGGCGCGTAGTCCGGCAGGCGAAATGGATCTGGCCGCGCCAGGGAACGGTGTGGCTTCGGGTTACAGCTCCACGACGGCCACATTGCGTTGACTCGGCCCCACTTTCCGTCACCCTCCACTTGGTCAGTATGGTTATCATGGCAACGCCTCGAACAGTTCTCGTCACCGGTGCGACCGGCTACATCGGCGGACGGCTCGTGCCGCGCCTGCTGGAGGCCGGCTTCCGCGTGCGCTGCCTGGCGCGCGATCCCGCGCGGCTGCAAGGGAGGCCCTGGCTCGACAAGATAGAGGTGGTAGCCGGAGATTGTCTGCGCAGCGGGACGCTGCCGGCAGCCATGAAGGGGGTGGAAGTGGCATTCTACATGGTTCACAGCATGGCGGCGGGACAGGACTTCGAGCAGCGCGATGTGCTGGCGGCCCGCAACTTCGCCACAGCCGCGCAGGCCGCCGGGGTGCGGCGTATCATTTACCTTGGAGGCTTGGGAGATTCCGACACGGCGCTCTCCGGTCATCTGCGTTCCCGCCAGGAAACGGGTGCCGTGCTGAGGGAGAGCGGCGTTCCTGTGACCGAATTCCGGGCCCCGGTCATTGTGGGCTCCGGCAGCCTCTCCTTTGAAATCATCCGTTACCTGACAGAGCGCCTCCCGGTCATGATCTGCCCGCGCTGGCTCTACACACGCGCCCAACCGATCGCCATTCGCAATGTCCTCGATTACCTGGTGGCGGCCCTCGACACCCCGGAGAGCACGGGGCGCATCATCGAGATCGGCGGAGCGGATGTGCTAACCTACGGCGACCTGCTGCGCGGCTATGCGAAAGCCCGCGGCCTTAAGCGCTGGCTGGTGCCCGTGCCGGTGCTCACTCCCCGGCTGTCCTCCTACTGGGTGCACCTCGTCACACCGGTGCCAGCGACGATCGCACGCCCGCTTATTCAGGGATTGCGCAACGATGTGGTCGTGAGGGATGACATTGCCCTCCGGCTCTTCCCGCAGATCAAGCCGCTGGATTATGCCACGGCCGTGCGACTGGCCCTGACCAATCTGGAAACCGGCCACGTCGAGACCGCGTGGAGCGATGCCATGTCCAGCAGCCAGGGAGATATTGCCCCCGTGGTGCTCACGACGCTGGAAGGCTTCATTCTGGAGCGTCGCCAGCGCCTGGTTCACGCCTCTGCGGCATCCGTTTATCAGACCTTTGTGCGCCTTGGAGGGACAACCGGCTGGCTATGCATGGACTGGTCCTGGCGCGTGCGGGGATTTCTTGACCGGATGATTGGCGGCGTCGGACTGCGCCGTGGACGGCGTGACCCGGAGGATGTTCGGGTAGGTGACGTGGTGGACTTTTGGCGGGTGGAAGCGGTCGAGCCGGGACGTTTGCTGCGCCTGCGTGCCGAGATGAAGGTGCCAGGCCGGGCCTGGTTGGAATTTACGGCCGAACCGATGGGAACTGGCATGTCGCGCCTGTCCCAAACCGCCTTCTTCGCCCCCCGCGGGCTGAGCGGGCTGCTTTATTGGTATCTTCTCTACCCCATTCATGCGGTCATTTTCAGCGGCATGGCAAGGGAACTCGCCCGCCGGGCGGAGGCTCGCGACAAAGTAAGTTGACGGTTCTACGTTCCGAATGGGTGCACTGTCGGCGGTGGGGGAGTTCACGAGCTGCCAGTGAGCGGGGACGCGCACGCCAGGGGGTAGCTGATGTTCCTCCCGAGACTGTCCCCATTGCCCTGGCAGGCAACGCCTGACGGGGAGACCTTCCCCTCCCCCTACAAGGTAGGCACACAAAAAAACCCTGGCATAAAAGGGCTGTGTCAGCGGTTGTCACACCCCATCTGCCAAACTACCCCCATCATGAGGACCAAAAACCGACGAGATGCTGACATGCCATGGGCGAGTAACCGTGCCAGTTTGGGCAGCCTGTGGGGATGGCGCACCGTTTTGGGAAGCTTGAAATTCGGTTTGCAGACATTGAAAGGTCGCTCCATCACTCCCGTCCAGACTTCTGATTCATAAACCAGACCGCGTCCACCCCTCTTACCGACACAACCACCAACCGATCAAGCCATGCCAATACGACTGACAGAACTTATTGAGAAGGTTCCCCCGGAAGTGGAAAACCGGGTAAAAAAGACACTCAGTCATGCGAAACCGATCTTGCAGGAGATGCTCCGGAGAGAGTGCCGGCTTACAATGCGCAAGGGCGAGTCGGATGAGGAGGACCGGAAAAACGTCCAAGTGCCGGTGGAGGTAGCCCCAGGACACCCGGTTATTCTGGAGGATGTTACCTTCCCGGATGATTTGGAGAGAATTCTTCTGCTGGGGCGGGAGAGGGCTGCATTGGAATCAGCCCGGGCTTCAGCAGATGCCCTGATCCCCTTGAGAGCAAAACTCGCCCAGCGGTCCGCCCCGGACCAATGGACAGGCGCAACGGAAGCCGAGATTCGATCCGTGAGGGATTGGGCCGATACCCTCCTCAAGCGTCTCGATGAAAGCGACCCCATAAAGGCGGTTCTGGCGGTGAGCGAGGACTGCCTTGGCGTCTATTCGTTTGATATTAGCGCATTGTTTGCGGATGAATACGCCATCAACGGCGCCAGGATCCGCCTTTACTGGGGGGTGATAGGCCTTTGCGCCGAGTGGATGGGCTGCACAGTGGAGGATCTGACGGTGGTGGTGCTGACCCATGAACTGGCCCATGCCTACACACAACTTGGGGCGGACATTGATGGCAGACGCTGGCCCGCCACCGTCTTCAACAGGGTTGAAATGGGGCTGGCGGAGGGATTGGCACAGTATTACACCGACCGGGTCCTGAACAGGGTCCAAAAGCAACACCCGGCGGCCCTCGGTGTGTTCCTCAAAATGCAGCCGCAACAACCGGAACCCTACCGCGCCCATCAACCGTGGTTGACTGCCTACTCTCCAGAAGCCGTTCGGCGAGCCATGCTGGAGGTCCGCTATTGGAAGGAACTCAAACTCTCAGACTTCAACCGCCGACTGAACAAAGCACAACAAGAACTTCATCCATAAGAAGGCCCCCCGGAAGACCACTTTTATGAATTGCACGGATCGTGTTTATGATGTCTCGCTGGTTGGAAACCAGGATCCCTCCTTTGTTGAGTGGAGCCGGAGAATGCGAAAACTCCACCCCAAACATAGACCGGGGGATCCATACGTCGCAGACTACCAAAAAATGCTGAGTTTGCTTGAGGAATGCGCCCGCCAGCGATTGGCACAGGATCTGTGGATCTCCAGAGACCGGGTTGTCAAATACAGGCGCATGAACACCGACGGGACCGAATGCCTCGAGTTCCGGGAGTTGGATGCGGTTCTGATGTCTTCGAACCAGCCGGTATGCGTGGTGGAGATGAAGTTCCGTGAGCAGGGTGCGACCATTTTCAAGGGGGTAAGCCAGTTGGAGAAAAGCCTCTCTGTGCTGAGGGTCCGCTGGCCGGAGATGAACGGAATCTTTCTGTGCTTCTGGATGGCCCCCATTCACGGGATTCAGGGAATCCAACCTGAAATCCTGAATTCGCTGGCAGAGGTGGGTCAATTCGCCGGTCAACCCGCATCAGCAAGCATCTGCACTTTCTGCGTGGATGGCCGACATTTTCTCGCAGAGGCCATTGAGTCCAGGTTATGGACGCCAGAACGAACCAGGGAACTGGTCGAACTCCGCCGATCAGCCTATGACCCGCTTTCCACAATGGCCCGGAGCAGCACCGGATCAAACTTCAACGCCCTCGGCCGACTCTTTGGGACCTCCCTGGGACTGAATTCCTAAATCAAGATTAGGGGCATTCTTTTGATTCTTTGGAGGGGCGGGAGTAGACCACCCGCCCCTCCAAAGAGAGTGCCTAAATCAGGGATAGGTCTTTTGGACGCGGTAGAATCGCGCAGGGCCCACAGGGGCAGAGTCCGTATAGCTTGTCGAAAACCCCCCAAGCAAGTCCATCGAAGGATCCAGAACCGCTATATTGGTGTCGGCCAGTGATGTCCACCCGGGCGATGTAAGACTTGTGGTATATTGCACATCATATAGAGCCCCATTGATGAAATCGCGAGGATTTGATTCCCAAGTGAGCCCAATATCCCCTGATGCGGGGTCCCTCTGGATCGCGGTGATCGGAAACCCTGAACACACTCGGAGGTTGGAGATGGTATAGCTTCCTGAATCAAAAAATGGTGCTGAACTGCTTCCCGTGCCAAACAAGCAAAACCCCACGCAGTTAATATTATTCATTGGGACGACCTTACCGTTTTGATTGATCTGTCCGTTATTGTCGTCGCCCGCGCCTCCAGGCGTGGGGTAGCCAAGACTGGCAACCACACCCGCGCCATTGGTGTTTCCCCAAATACTGCGCAGCAACAGTCCTCCAGGCGTTCGTTCAACCGAAAAACTGAAGCTGTGCTTCGATCCAGGTGCAAGGTTTACGCCGTTCGGAGCGCTGCCGCTCGCGCTACTGGCTGTAATGCCGTAGTTATCTGAACCATCACAAAAGCTCCCCCAACTGTAATCAAGGTTGGTGGGCGAGAACAAAAACCAGAGTGTCGAATTATTGAATGTGACCAGGTCGAGAACCGAGGAAGGATCCAGATAGTTCGTATTTGCGGTGATGGATCTATCATAGCGAAAAAGAACATTTTGCCCATCTGCGGCACCGAGATCGAAACCAGCCAGAACTGCATTGTTGGCATTTGTATCCCCCAACGAGACGCGAAACGCAACGTTATAGTTTTGGACAGGACTGTTCATTACCACGTCAAAGCTCACCGTGACTCTCGACCCATTATTTGTGATCGGCTGGTTGGCGAAAGTTTGGAAGATCCTCGGCAGGTATTGGCTCTTGGGTGGAAAATTTGCCACCGTGGAGTTAATTGAATTGGTACGAACAGTGCCGGTGAAACCGGTTGAACTCTGCCCCGTCAAGGTAAGAAGACCGCTGACCGACTGACCCTTGTCCTGCTCCAGATCATATTCGGACCAACTGTCCGCCAGAGGAACCGATTGAGCGTGAACAAGTGCAGGTTGGACTGCTGCAAGCATCAAGCCCACAACAACGAGGGGGGTGTATCTTTTCATGGTTTTCATTATTGGTTCTACAATACCTGTCCACACCGGCAAGCTCAATTTGAGCGCACGAGGAGGACACTGATTCGGGCAAGTGCCTATTTTAACATGCCGCACCGATCTCACAATACCTCAATTGAGGTATCCGCAGGGCACGAACCGGAGTTCAGGAAATCCGGCTCAACCCCATAAATCCAAAGGCGTCCGCTCCTCCATCACCAATTCTCCCCTGGTAGCTTCGAAGCCCTCAACACCTAAAAGCAGCAAAGACATAAATCCATTTCGCTGCCGGTTTTATCGAGGCAACCCCAACCCCGGATTTGATCCAATCCCCTCAGGGTTTGTGAGTAAGCCCCCCCATCCACCACCCCTGCCCGACGTTTATGGGCGCATGGTCGGAATTCAGAGGCTTTTTTTCGTGCACGGTCCAAACCTGTCTGGTAGCTTCGCCCTGTGACTGTAGAACTGTTCAGCGAGCAAATAGCTCAAGCGCTGAGGTCTTATGACCTCTACGTCATCTGCATCGACAAGACTCCCGAGGAATTCAAGGATGCTCTGCTTTCACTGTTGAAGAAGGCCATCAAGGCGTATGACAGCCGCGGACCGAACCTCCGACATGGAATCGCGCTGGACCGTCACGTCACGGTGATCCTGAGCCAGGCCGACGCCGGACCACCGCTTTGCGGCATCTATTTCAACCTGCATTCCCCCTACCAGAAGCAGGTCGGCACCTCCACCAGCAAGGTTAAGCAGTCTTCGGGAGAACCTCAGGGGGATTGACACTCTCTGGCAGGCAGTGGAAATTTCCACTCCATTGCTGCGGAGAATTGTCTTCCAGTCACCGGTCGCGAGCCTCGTCACCCGGTTCAGCCTCGCCCGAAGTAAGATCGGCAACGATCGCATCATCCATCTGCGGGCCTGAGATCCTGGCTTGACCGACCATCAAACCACCCCGATAGATAGAAAAAAGCTGTTCCAGCTGAGGCATTCGCCCCGGAGGAAAGCTGATGACGATGAATTTTCCCGCCACATGGGCCCTCATGACCTTGCCAACCAGAATCCGGTTCGCAACCACTCGCGGAGGTGTGTTACTGCGGACGGAGGACGAAGAACCACCCTTGGAGGATGGGGTGACGGCAGGAGATCGGCCGCCCGCACATCCGCAGGCGGCCAGAGCGAAGGACAGCAGGCACCAGGACCAAAAACGCATGAGGAAGTAAACGGGGCAGCCAACTTCCGGTCAACTCCTTTGCCACGAATTCGCACTTTCGGGGGAGTCCCCTCTTTGCTAGGCTGAAAGGATGAATTGGGCGATATCGCCCGTTGAAGCAACTTTTTGACATGATTTCAGGTTCTGTAAAGCAGATCGGGTTCCGGCAGCCTTCGACCTCTTCAGGAGGATGGCTTGCCATATTTCTTGCGCTCCTTTGTTTCGGGATCACCACTGGATGGGCCCACGATGGGCGCGGCAGCCAGTTCATCGGCATCTCCGACTTTTCACGGTTTTACAAGTATACCGGACCGGAGACCGGGGAGATGATGTGGATCTCGCCCGAAATTGCCCCTTCCATCACGTGGAACGAACTGGTGATGTCCTGGAATGTGGATGCACCGACCAACTCCTATATCAAAATGGAGGTCAGGGCTTTTCGCCGGGCCAGGGTCAGCCGTTATTACACGATGGCGCTATGGTCCCCAACCCCCGGCGAGCATCCCCGAACGAGTGTGCCCAACCAAATGGATGAGCAGGGAAATGTGGACACGGATACGCTGACGCTCGACCACCAGTGCGACCGCTTGCAGGTCCGACTCACGATGGGCGGTCCGCCCGCTCAAAAACCCCGGTTGAAATATCTGGGCTTCACGCTTTTGAACAACGAGGCCACCCCGCCGCGACTCACACCCAGACGGCTTGCATGGGGAAAGCTGATTGATGTTCCGGAACGGAGCCAGATGGACTATCCGAACGGGAATGTGCTTTGCAGCCCGACCACCGTATCGATGATGATGTCCTACTGGTCTGCCCATGCACGCCAACCGGCCTGGGACAGGGACGTTCCCGAGGTTGCGGCGGGAGTCTTCGACACGAACTGGAAGGGCACAGGCAACTGGTCTTTCAACACAGCCTATCCCGGATCCCTCAAGGGCTTGCGTGCCTGTGTCACCCGCTTCTCGGGCATTCCTGAGATCGAATCCTGGATTTTGCACGGATTTCCCGTTGGACTTTCCCTTTGCTATGACCGGTTGCGAGGGAAAGGTCCCGGCCCGAATGGGCACCTCGTCGTTTGTGTGGGATTCACGGCCGATGGGGATCCGATCATCAACGATGGAGGCACCCGGCAGAATGTCCGAAAAGTGTTCCCGCGCAAGAATCTGGAGAATGCCTGGGCCTACTCCAGGAACACGGTTTATTTGATCTACCCCGAGGATGCCAAGGTTCCTGCGGATGATTTTGGTCATTGGCCATCCTGGTCCTCCAAGCAGCGCTATCAATACTTTGATGGCCTGCGGCCGGAGTATAGACAATCCCACTAAAACTCGGTCCAAATAATTCATGAAAATACGAGGTGTTGTCGGTGCCATCATCGGGTTGGCCGCCGCTGTGATGCTGTTTTCCCATCGCCAAGCAGCCGGGCCAGGGGGCGGCTTGGGCTCGAGCATCACGCAGGTTCAGGCTGTCAACCTATCAAACCAGCAACGACCAGAGCACGCACTCAGCACCGGCAGTGCCAGTATCCAGAAGCAGGCGATCGCCTCCCCTGCCCCAACGAACTTTTTCACAAATCCCTACGCGGCTGCCCTGAAGCAAGTGGGAACCTCTTTCCGGGATTGGGACCCCAGATTCATCGACCAGTTCTCCCGCTCTGCTGAGGGAACCCCGGTTCGTTTTGCGTTGACGGATGGGAAAACGGCCGTTGGCACCCTGCGGATACGGCAATTTCGTGACGAAAAATTGACTTATATGTCAGGGGAGTTGACAGAGCCTGAAACCGGGAAGTTTTTCATCCTGACCCCTCCCGAGGGAAGCAAGGCCGGGTTGGCGGCGGGTGTCATCGAATTCTGGGGGAGCAAAACCGCCTACAGAATCGAACCGACCGGCAGGGATGGTTCCCCTCAACTCTGGCGCAGGCAACTGGATGAGGTTATTTGCCTCACAATGCCATTGATGGACCATCAGGCCCCGGAGCATGGGAATGAACACCCGGCGCCGCAAACCGCAGAGGACAGCCCGACTGCGATGCCTGTTGTGGATCCTTCCGTATACCCACCGGGAACAACTCCTGAACCTGCCCCTCCGCTCCGACCCGATCTCGTTCCTGACTTTTTCCCCAGCTACAACAGCAACATTATTTCCCTTCAAAGTTACCCGGGATCAAAGGCTGTGATGTTGCTTGATTTCTTCGGCGGCTACACCCCCACCTGGGGCGGTGTGAGTTATCCACCGGCAGGAGTAAACAACACAGACATCAAGGACTTGTGGAAGCGCGTGGCTGAGGACTACATGCCCTTTAACATCAACGTCACCACCGACATTCAGGTCTATCAAAACGCTCCCGCAAACAGTCGCCAGAAGTGCGTCTTCACACCGTCCACCTCCGCCATGCCTGCCGGAGCCGCCGGGGTGGCCTACATCGGATCGTGGGATTGGGGGAGCGACACCGTCTGCTGGTCCATCTACACAAGCGGCAAGAGTGGAGGTGAGGTGGGATCTCATGAGGTGGGTCATACTGTCGGGTTGGGGCATCAGGGCACCAGCGCCACAGGCTACTATTCAGGCCACGGCAGCGGGGTCACAGGATGGGGCCCGATCATGGGGGCGGGATACTATCAAAATGTGATCACCTGGGCGAAGGGGGAATACCTTGATGCGAATAACAAAGAGGACGAGTTGAACATCATTGTGACGCAAAACAACAACGTCACCTACCGGATCGATGATACCGGGTCCACATATGCCCTCGCCCGTTACCTTGAAATATACTCGAACAACACGGTGTTTGCCGAGGGCGACATAGAGCGCACAGGCGACAGCGATGCCTTCCGGTTCCAGACCGGTGGCGGCGTTGTGAGCATCACGGCCAGCCCGGTGGGGACGTGGGCCAATCTTGCGATCACCCTTTCACTGACGGATTCCAACGATGTCGCCGTTGCGACCAGCAACCCGACAACCACCCTTTCGGCGGTGCTTACAAGGACCGTGGCGGCTGGCAGTTATGCACTGAAGGTTACGGGGGCAGGTCGTTTGAACATGCTGACAAACGGATTCAGCAGCTACGGGAGCCTCGGTTATTACAGCATGTCCGGGACTGTCGCCGGGGCACGCCAGCCAACCCGATTCAGCATTCCGGAGCACCTGCCCGCAGGCACTATCGTGGGGCCAATCCCAGCATCAAGCCCGGCGGACCCCCTCGACTATGCCATCATTTCGGGAAACACCGGCGGCACCTTTACCATCGACACAAATGGGATCCTCGCGGTGGCGGATGGAACCTATCTGGACTACAACAGGCTCGCGAGCAACACCATGTTCACGGTCCAATTTGAACTCTTCGTCAACATCACGAATCTCGCAAACCCGGATCTCACCGAACTCAACCGGCGGGTGGTGGTGGGAATTACGAACATCAACGACACCCCGGTCGTGACCAGTGTCACCAACGGGGTGATCGAAGGCACGAGAATCGGCACCGTGATTGGAAAGATCGGCGCCACCGACCTGGACGGCAACCAGACGTTGTCCTTCAGCATCGCTGACGGCAACGATGGAACGTTCTCCCTGGATTCCACGGGAATCCTGCGGCTGGTCCAGCCGGTAAGCACCACGAACCAAACCCAATATACACTCAAGGTCGTGGCAACCGATAGCGGATCCATTCCCCTTAGTGGGACCGGGTATGTTACAATCAACATCATCACCAACACAACCCCCTTTGCTCCAGGCCTTGCAACGTTCGCCACTTACGAGAGTATCGGGTCAGGCATGCTAGTGGTGAACATGACCACGAATTCCCACTGGCCTCGTGACGCAGACCTTGAACTGCCGTTGACCAGTTTCGAGACCCCCGCCAACCGCGCAGACAATTATGGCGGAGCCGTCAGGACCTGCCTGATCGTTCCGATCTCCGGGAGCTACCGCTTCTGGATAGCCAGCGATGACAATAGCGAACTCTGGTTCAGCGGAAGCACCAACGGCGCCGGCATCAGCCGCATCGCCTACATCAGTGGATCCACCGGCTACACCGGGCAACGGGAGTGGACCAAATTCGCCACCCAGAGGTCCGGAGCCATTTACCTGACAGCAGGTCAGGGATATTACATCGAGGCACGGATGAAAGAAGGGGGAGGATCAGACCACCTCTCCGTTGCGTGGAGCGGTCCTGCGACAGACAACCAGACCAATGTAATTCCCGGCATGTACCTCACCCCTGCACCCTACAACTACCGCCCACAAATCGCGAGCCTCGCCACCGGCGTTTCTCTGGATGCATTTGAAGGATCTGCCATCGCCAAACTGAAGGTAACCGACCTGAACCCGGGAGACACGCAGAGCTTCACAATCGCGGGCGGCACCGCCGCCGCCTTCTGCGGCATTCAACCCACCACTGGCCTCATCTATGTCAAAAGTGAGGCCGAATTGCGGGCACGCACCGCCGGGGCCTACACGTTATATGTAAGCGTGACCGATTCAGGCATCCCCGCACTCACGGCGACCAGTCAAATTGCAGTATCCATCCTGAACCCGGGTGCCATCGCCGCAGGCATCCGGCAGGAGATCTGGACCAATATCCTGAGTGGCACAGCGGTTGCAGACCTCACGAACAACCTTGCGTTTCCTGGACGCCCCAACCTGCAAGTGACTCTCACCAATCTGGCAGCGGGAACCAATTTTACCGATTCATACGGATCACGAATCCGCGGACTCATCACCCCGCCCCAGAGCGGTGACTACACGTTCTTTATCGCATCGGACGATTCATCCGCCCTGCTCCTCTCTCCAAACGATCAGAGTGACGGGGCCGCAAGAATTGCCTACGTTTCAGGATCCACCGCCTACGGAGTTTGGACCGCACAAGTGTCCCAGACATCCCCTGCACTTCCTCTGATTGCGGGAAACAGGTATTACCTCGAGATACTCCACAAAGAGGGTATCGGAAATGACCATCTTGAAGTGGCCTGGGCCGGCCCGGGTTTGACAGGCACGAACATCATACCCGCCACCGCACTCACCCCCGTGGATCTGAACAGCCCACCCCTGGTAACAAACCAGACCTTCCACATCGCATCCGCGTCCATGAATGGCACGGTGGTCGGGAAGATACAGGCGGCAGATGGGTCGATGGATTTTCTAGCCTTCAAGTTGCTGACTAATCCCTCGAATTCATTCCTGCTGGATCCACTCTCCGGGGAGTTGACTCTGGTGGATGCATCCCTGCTCGGCGGCATGCCCGGAGCGACTGCGGAACTGCGTGTCGCCGTTCAGGATTCCGGATGTGGCGGGCTTTACCCCCGCGAGACCTCCGAGGCGACCATCACGGTCATGATTTTGGACACCCTCAGCCCGGCCGTCTGGACTGGCCTTGGCGAGACCAATCTCTGGAGTATTGCCGCGAATTGGGAGACCGACCCACCTTCCCCCGGCTCAGGAATTGTGTTTGGTGGGGAGGCACAGAAGACAAACTCGAACGACCAACTGGCTCTCGCATCATGGATTCAACTCACAAATTCAGACCTTGCGCTGGTTGTCGGAGAATTGACCCTGCTCAATGGGCTCACGAACTACGGCAACAACGTGGTTCAGGGCAGTATCCACGTGGCTGAGTCCCAGACTTGGAACATCGCCTCCGGCACCTTGGCGGTGGCCGGGCCGGTTACCAATTCGGGAGTGAGTTTGGGGATTGTGGCAGGAGGAGATGTTGCCCTCAATGGGACACTATTCGGATCGGGCCTGATTACAAAGGGTGGATCCAGCAGGTTGCTCATGAACGGTGCCCATCCCTTCAAAGGGTTCCTCACCCTGGCAAGCGCAGGACTCACGTCCGCATTGGAGGTAAATGGCCCTGACGACCTCCAGATGCCGGATACCGATTTCGTTCTCAACGGTCGCATGGACTTGTGGAATCACAACGCCACGATCGGGTCGTTGAGCGGAAGTGGAATGGTTTTTGGAAACGATGGCTCCCGGTTTCTCACCGTCGGGGAGAGTGGCCGCTCCGGAAGCTTCTCTGGCACGCTGATGAACAGCACTTGGGCGGCAGGCGCAACGCTTGGACTCATTAAAGCAGGTTCAGGCATATTGACCCTCTCCGGGGGAAGCGGCTTTAGCGGCGGAACCACCATTCGGGCCGGGCAGATCTCGATTGGGAACAATTCCGCACTGGGATCGGGCCCTGTCGATCTCGGAGACCTGCAGACTGGATCGAGCGATGTCCGGTTGCTGCAGGCAACCCCCATCACTTGCGGCAACACGATTAATGTCACGACAAACGGGACCGGTCAGGCCTCACTGGGAACCGCCAATCTCGTGACATCCAGTGCGAATGCCATTTTCAGCGGCCAGATCAACCTCTCACGGAACCTGACTCTCAGCGCCGGATCCAGCCTGCGCACCTCGTTCTCCGGCAGGATCACCGGAACGGGAGGGTTGCGAATCAGCAGTCCCTATTTCCCCGGACGCCGGGTGGTGCTGGATAGGCCTTCAGGAATCGCGAACGATTTTGTCGGCGACATCGAAATCCTGACTGGCTCAGTCCTGCAGATCGGGGCCACCAACAGCATCGGCAACCGCACCATTCCGAATGGATCCGCAATCCGCTTCAATCCCCTCTCCACTTTCCGAATCGCCCCAACCGGAAGCGGGGATGCTGAGAGTGTTGGCTCACTCCAAAGCGTCTCGCCAGGGGCGGGAGCAATCACGATGGTCTCCGGGAGCACCTTCACGCTCACGCTGGGTTTGGACAACGCGGATGGTGTTTACAGCGGCGGCATCTACAACAGCACTGGCACTCTGGCCGTGGCCAAATCCGGCACGGGCAGACAGGTCCTTGCCGGGTCAAACTCGTTTTCAGGCCTTCTAACGGTCAATGGGGGCACCCTTATTGCGGCACATTCCAACGCCATGGGAACCGCCACATCTGCCACCTATATCAACTCAGGAGGGTCGGTCGGTCTGTCAAACAACACAACCATCGCGACTGAATCAGTCTTCATGAACGGCGCTGGTCCGGACGGGAATGGGGCTTTGCGGAATATTGCAGGCTCCAATGCCTGGAATGGCCTGTTGTCCCTGAACGGCGCTGCCACTATTTCCGCTGATGAAGGAAGACTTTGGCTGGGCGGCAATTGGAATACGGCAGGCCAGACAGTCACGCTACGGAGTCAGGGCGGCTTGATCGTTGTGGTGAACGCAATCGGAGGCATGGGGGGGCTGACAAAGAGCGGATCTGGCACAGCCATTTTGAGAGGGCTGAACAGTTATGCGGGCACCACAACCGTCTCACAAGGAACCCTCTGTATCGCGGCGAACTCGATCGTCTCAGGCAGCAATATCGTCGTCGAAAGTGCCGGAATACTGGATGTCTCCAGCCTGTCAGGAGGCTGGGTTCAGGGGGCGAACCAGAAGCTTTCGGGCGATGGAAAAGTACAAGGCAATTTGAGAATGGGCGGCCTGCTCACCCCTGGGATGGGAATAGGGGCGATCACCATACAAGGTGACTGCCTTCTAACTGGAACAACTGCCCTTGAGATCAACAAGGCGAACCCGATCCGGACTAATGACGCGATCCTCTGCACCGGAACCCTGACCACCGGCGGGGCGCTGACTGTCACGAACATTGGAGTCGATGGATTGTCTCTTGGCGATTCATTCAAACTCCTTGAGTTCGGAGCCATCATCCCAACGGAGTTTGCCTCCATCGAATTGCCTGTCCTGCCATCAACACTCAAGTGGGACACGACCCGGTTGCTGGTGGACGGAACAATCACAGTCGTTATGTCAGAGGTCCCGCCTCCGCCCACTCTGCAAGTCCTGACCACTCACGATGCCATCACCTTGAGTTGGTCCGTGGATTACTCCGACTTCATTCTGGAGGGCCAGACCAACACGCTTGCGGAAGGGTTCGGCATCAACTGGTATCCAGTGGAGGGTGTGACGAACAACAGTGTCACACTCCCGCTGGACCCGGCGAATGGTGCGGTCCTGTTCCGCTTAAGCAAACCCTGATGATCGTTTCAAGCAGGATTCAACCAGAACAGGACATGGCTGCCGCTGACATCCTCGGCTTCACAAGCCGGCACACCCCTTGAGTCAATCGTACATTCGGAATTTTTCCACACCTAGCACCTCATGCAAGCCAACCACACCATCGAGGCATCAAATAAGGTCACCGGGGGCTCGGTTCACGCCCGGCACTGGCGTTTACGCCCGGATGTGGACTTTCTAAATCACGGCTCGTTCGGAGCATGCCCGATTCCGGTTCTGGATCTGCAACAAAGGCTGCGCCTGGAGATGGAGGCGGAGCCTGTGCAATTTCTCTGGAGGCACTGGGAGGAACGTTTGGACCCGGAGCGAAACCAACTGGCAGGGTTTCTAAGCGTCAGCCCCGCAGATCTGGTATTCGTTCAGAACGCAACGGCGGGAGTGAATGCATTTGTCCGATCCCTCGATCTAAGTCCGGGCGACGAGTTGCTCACAACGAGTCTGGATTATAATGCCTGCCGCAACGTCCTGGTGGAGGCGGCCCGAAGGTCAGGGGCCCTGATGGTGGTCGCTGAAATTCCGTTCCCAATCCAATCGCCCGACCAGATCCTTGAAGCACTCCTGAGAAAAGTCACCCCAAGAACACGGTTGGCCTTCATTGACCATGTCACCAGTGACACCGGCATAATCCTCCCGGTCGGCCGGATCATTACGGCTCTTCGGGAACGGGGAGTCGAAACGATGGTGGATGGCGCCCATGCCCCGGGGATGGTGGATCTGAACATCTCCCAACTCAATCCCGCAGCCTACACGGGCAATCTCCACAAATGGGTCTGCGCACCAAAGGGTGCTGCGTTTCTCTGGGTGCGCGGGGACTTTCAAGACGGGGTGCAACCACCCGTCGTGAGCCATGGAAACAATCGACCGCGGCCTGGCCATACTCCCTTTCAGGACCGGTTCGACTGGGCAGGCACCCAGGATCCAACTCCCTGGTTTTGCGTGGGGGAAGCCCTGCGTTTCATGGGAAGTCTGCTTCCTGGTGGATGGGATACCCTGAGAGACACAAATCATGCCCTCGCGGTGGCAGCTCGCCGGGCCTTGTGCGACCATCTGGGGGTAGTCCCCCCCTGCCCCGAATCAATGCTGGGCTCCCTGGCAACAATCCCCCTGCCCGACTCGCTGCAAGCTGAACCACCCCGATTTGAGGGCAAATTGGACGCCATGCAGGCCCGACTATACGATACAAGCCGCATCGAAGTGCCCTTCATGCGCTTCGGGACACCCCCACGCCGGTATTTTCGAATCTCGGCACAGGTTCACAACCGAATCGAGCAATACCAACGCCTGGGTGTTGTTCTGAAGGTCCTGTCCGGCTGTTGAGTCCGGACAGTAACCGCATCTTCCACTGCCTCAACCATGACAGCCGCGTAATCCGGGCGTTCCCGGAAAACCATCGGACACCTGGATCCCCGGCCAAAAAAATCCTCCAACCCCCGGAGTGGGGATTGGAGGATTTGATCAGACCTTTAAGCGGCTTTTGTTAACGGAATTCCGCAACTTTCAGCCAGGAAAAAGGTGTGGGGCAACAATCCTTTGCTCAAGGCAGCGGACGCTTCTGCAGCCGGAAAAACCGGCTTCCAGCGGCGGCCGGAAAGTTGGTCTTGCTCGTAGCGTCCGTGCCGGGCAGATCCACCCACGACCCGGAGCCGAGGCTGGAACGGGTCTGGAGCGTCGTGCAGGGATAACCGGCCCACGTGACGGGAACCGTGCCGCCCGAGGCCTTGCCAATGGTGAGATTGCCAAATTGGGTCTCGGCGAAGGTGGGGAGGAAGGTCAGGCCGAACTCCGCATGGACGACGTAAGAGCCTGTGGCTGAGCGGACGTAGCTCACATGGTCCTGTTGAAAACCGGATTCATTGTCCACCCCGGTATGAGTCGGGCCTTCAAGGCCGAACTTGTATTGGAGGCGCCGCGATGCACCACCCGGGAGATCCAGAACGATCTCATAGTTGTCGCTGCCAACAGGATTGTTGGTCAACTCAGGCAGAAGATTATTCCAGGCAGGCCAGCCAATGAATTCCCCGCTGATATGCACCTTGTCATTGGCACTGTCGAAAGGAATCCCGTTCTTGTCAGGGGTGCCGTTGGTCAGATGCAACGAGATGGTGACTTGGGTGGGTTGGAGCATGACGTCGCAAAGAGACGCGTCATTGTAGGTCACAAGGGGAAGCACTTGATCTCCGCCCGTAATGAAGAAACGGCGGTCCTTGTTTCCGCCCACACCGTAGATCGCCGCCGATTCCCAGCCACCATTGGCGCGGAACTTGAAGCGGGACCAGTTGGAAACCGTGGTGGTGAAGCCATCCGGCAACGGGATCGTCGTGGAGTAGATGTTGGCTGCCGTCCCGGGGAGGGAGGGATTGTTGGTCATTTCAGTCAGACCCCAATTGTTGATGTTACCTGCAATCCCCACAGTGCTCACTCCATTCGTAAAACCACTGGTGAGCACTTGAGGAGTCATATCCACGCGGAAGGTGATCGTTCCGTTTGTGAGGGGGCCAATAGGCTGATCGCGATAATAATAGATCGGAAGAACCTGATCCTGACCTGTAAACAGGAAAGTGCGGTTGTCGTTGATGGCGGTATCTTCCCATCCGAAGTTCATCCGGAACTTAAACTCGCCGCCAGATGTGCCCGGCGTTCCGCAGATGTTAACCACGGCTGAATAAATGTTTGCTTCATCGCCGGGAAGTGCCGGGTTGTTGGTCAGATCCACCCCATCCCCCCAACCAGTCAGAGCGGCAGGCCCACCGCTGACGCGAATCGGCTGCCCAGGCAGAAAGTTCTCGAGCCGCACCTGTTCCGTCAAATCACAGCGGATGGTAATGTTTGCACCCACCAGATTGATGGGGGGCTTCACTCCCGGGGCGAAGAACGGCACGACAGGCAATGGCTGAGCACCACCAACTAGCGTGAGACGACGATTGCCACCGCCGACGGTTTCCGGTGCATCATTGTCTTCCCAGGTCGTGCCCGAGCATGTGGTATAGGTAAACTTGTATTCCTGCGAACTGGCTGCAGCACCGACAACCGTGAAAGTGTTGGTGTAAACGCTGGCCCCGTTGTTCACCAGCGTCCAGCCGCCGCCCCAGTTGTTAAATGCACCGCGAACATCAACGAAGGATGCCGCCTGCCCTCCCAGGGCGTTCGTGAACCGGCTCAAGTCCACCTGAAATGTAACGACGTCATCCGCCTTGGCCCCTAGCCCGGCTCCGCAGAGCAGGCCAACACCTAGTAACGCTTTTATTGTTCGCGTAAGTTTGTTCGTATTCCTGATTAACATGATTTTCTTTTCTTTGTTGCCGGAAAGCCTCCGGCTCGACTTCTGCCAAGGTCGGCAGAGGTCGGCGCTCCCTGACCGGAGCCTCGACCTCTGACGGCCCAAACTTCATTACAATCCCAGCGCACTCAGCTTACCGGTCTGCTTTGTTCTCCAAATGTGTGTCCCCGTCGTTAAACCCTGCGCCATGGGGGCTGCCACAATAACCGAAACTCAGTGTATGAATATTTAGCTATGGCGAATTGTAGTAGAAAATATCACAAAAACCACAACGCTGTCAAATGACTTTTGTGCCGTTTTCCGACCAGCCCCCGCACCGCAGACGTCGAAAATCCAGTCCCGGGCCTTTGTTGGATTAAACTATTCAACAACAATTACTTACAGACTTCACAAATGGTTCCGGCAATGTGCCGGTTTCCATTCTGTTTGTTAAAATAGTATACCACCAGGACCTTGTTCTTCCCTGCGGTCACAACCCAAGGGTATCCCAGATCACCATTGCCCCCGTCATCCCGCAGGACAACCTCCGGGCAGGACTTGGATTCGTTCGCCAGCGGCAAGTCGCTGCACTCAGGGTCCAGCAACCGCGCCCGAACTCCAAACGGCGGGTGACGATAACCATAAACCAATACCACCCGACGATCCGCCAATTTGATTGCATGGTGTGGATGTCCTTGAAACCCGGCATTCTGCCATGGGCTGAATGTCCGCCCTCCATCCGTGGAACGTGCTATCACAGTATGATCCTTGAAATTATCGGTCCGGATGAACGCGATCAGTGCCCCGCTCCGGGTTTCCAGAAGGGATGCTTCGTTGAAACCGACTTTCGGATCCCGGGCCACCACAGCGGAATAATCCCAGGTCCGGCCGGAGTTCGTTGAAACCATCAAATGAACTGCAAGTGGATCCGCCGGCTTCTCCCCCGACTGATGTTCCCCCCTGACAGGCCGATAATCCCGGTGAGGGTTTCATTTGCAAATTGTTTTAGGTAAGAGGTTTACGTATACGTTTTAGTCTGCGTTTGTTGGGTTTTCCCAGAGACAACAACGGGGCCTTGAATTTT